>NZ_JBWKZM010000003.1:0-248366 GCF_059424465.1 Simplicispira sp. GW247-4R2A
GTCAGGCCAGCGAATTCACGGAACAACGGCACGTCGTGCAGTGCCTCTTCCATGGCCGGATCGCTCAGCGTAAACCATTGCTGCATGAAGTGCACCCGCAGCATGGTCTCCACAGCAAACGGCGGGCGTCCGCGATTGCCTTGCGGTGCGTACGGCGTGATCAGAGCAACCAGTTCCGCCCACGGCACCACGCGCTCCATCTCCCCCAGGAACTCACGCTTGCGCGTGCGCTTGGTTGTCAGGTTCAGGCCAAGGTCCGCTTGCTTCATGCCTCAGATTTTCTCAGCTCATCGGCTCGCCGAGCACATCGGAAGCCGATTTATGCAGACTTTCCCTAATGCTAAAAGTAAGCGGCTAGCCGTAGGCTAGTTCGCTTGACCGGGGTTAGATATTTTCATTTTGCGGATTTCTCGTAAATTCCAGGCGGCTTTCAGATTTTTGTTCGAATGCCAAGCTGAGACAAGACCGAACACTGCAATAAGCGAATATACAAAAATAAAACCAACAAGATTTTCGCTCGGATTATGTCGATTGTGCACGGCTGAAGTAGAGGCGGTTTTTAACGCATCTGGCGGTGGGCCGTTACGTTTCACCTTCTACCCAGAATCATGCCAAGGCGGCGATCTTGTATTTGTATAAACAGGTGCTGGGTGTGGATTTGCCTTGGCTAGACGATGTGGTGCGGGCCAAAACACCTAGGCGATTACCCGTTGGGTTGACGGCTACAACATCCGCACGGTGCAGGAGTTGCTGGGGCACTCGGACGTGAGCACCACCATGGTCTAGACCCATGTGCTCAACAAAGGCAGGCGCGGGATTTTGAACCCGTTGGATGCCCTGTAACCACCGGGGCACAAGGGTTCCTGTGGGCCGAAGGGGTGGGCAGCCACGGGACCGATGGGACAATGGCGGCCCGTTTTGACAATTGTTTTCCCATAAGGAAATCTCCATGGCAGGCCTCAAACCCGGCGCCCCCACACCCGATTCCATCACCGTCCACAGCCAGTCCCGCGTGTTGGAAGTGGAGTTTTCCGACGGCGCGCACTTTCGCCTGCCGTTTGAGCTGCTGCGCGTGTACTCGCCCTCGGCCGAGGTCATGGGCCATGGCCATGGGCAGGAGGTGTTGCAGACCGGCAAGCGCGATGTCGTGGTGTTGGAGCTGGCTCCGGTGGGCAATTACGCCGTGCAGCCGAGCTTTTCCGATGGTCACGCCAGTGGCATTTTTTCGTGGGATTACCTCTATGAACTTGGCGCGCGCCAGGCCGAACTGTGGGCCGATTACGAGGCCCGGCTGGCAGCGGCAGGGGTGGACCGCGATGCCCCCATGGCGCCCAAAAGCGCGTCCAAGGGCGTGAGCAAGACGAAAACCAAGAGCGCCCAGGGCTGCGGCGGGCACTGATTCGCGCTCGGTTGGTGGCAGATTTGCCACTTTTTTGCTATCGTTTTAGAAGCTGCTTGCGCAATACCCATAAGCGCTAGAGCGTGGTTTGGCTTAAATATCCGATATCCCACGCATTTAGAGGGTTGCCCTGCAAGCGGCTAGCATTCCCACCATGAGCACTACACATTTTGGTTTCGAGTCGGTGGACGAGCGCGACAAGGCGCGCCGCGTGCGCGGTGTGTTCGATTCGGTGGCGTCCAAATACGACGTGATGAACGACTTGATGTCGGGTGGCCTGCACCGCGCCTGGAAGGCCTACACGGTGTTGGTCGCCAACCTGCAAGAGGGCCAGCGCGTGCTGGATATTGCCGGCGGCACGGGCGATCTGGCGCTGGCTTTTTCCAAGAAGGTGGGCGAGCGCGGCCAGGTGGTGCACACCGACATCAACGAAGCCATGCTGCGCACCGGGCGCGACCGGCTGATCGACGCCGGCGTGGTGCTGCCCACGGTGGTCTGCGATGCGGAGCAACTGCCGTTCCCCGACGCGCATTTCGATCTGGTCAGCGTGGCCTTTGGCCTGCGCAACATGACGCACAAGGACATTGCGCTGGCCGAGATGTGCCGCGTGCTCAAGCCTGGCGGCAAGCTGCTGGTGCTCGAATTTTCCAAGGTGGCCAAGCCGCTGGCCAAGGTGTACGACTGGTATTCGTTCAATGTGCTGCCGCGCATCGGCCAGTTGGTGGCGGGCGATGCCGACAGTTACCGCTATCTGGCCGAATCCATCCGCATGCACCCGGACCAGCAGGCGCTCAAGGCGCTGATGAAGCAGGCCGGGTTCGGCCATGTCGATTGCCACAACATGACGGGCGGCGTCGTCGCCCTGCATGTTGGTATCAAGTGTTGAGCCAAGGAAAAACCATGAAAAGACTCTTCCCGGCCCTGTTGGCCCTGATGTTGGTCGTGGTGCATTTCGAAGCCGAGGCCAAGCGCATGGGCGGTGGCAAGTCTTTTGGCCGCCAGTCCAGCAACGTGACGCAGCGCCAGGCCGCGCCACCTGCCGCCCCGGCAGCGCCTGCGCAGAGCGCCAATGCCGCTCGCCCCGGTACGCCAGCGGGCGCTGTGCCCGCGGCGGCTCCCAAGCGCCCATGGGGCGCCATGCTGGGCGGCTTGGCGGCTGGTCTGGGCCTGGCCTGGCTGGCCAGCTCGCTCGGCCTTGGAGCCGGGTTTGGCCAAGTCCTGATGCTGCTGCTGTTCGGCTTGGTGGCTTTGGCGCTGTTTCGCATGCTGCGCTCGCGCGGCAAGGCGGCGGCCTCGCCCGCATCGCCCTTCGCCTTCCAGGGGGCGGGCGGTGGTGCCCCTGCCAGCGTCCCGGTCGCGCAGCAGTACAGCCCCGACAAGGTGGGCAATGACGCCTCCGCACGCCCCTGGGAGCGCAGTAGCCTGGCTTTTGATGCACAGCGCAGCGCGGGAAATGAGGAGGGCTCCATCATCGGGTCGGCGCTTTCGGGCTCGCAGAACTGGGGCGTGCCCCAGGGGTTCGATACGGCGGGTTTTCTGGAGGCGGCCAAACGCAACTTCATCACCCTGCAGTCGGCCTGGGACCGCTCCGACATCGCCACGCTGCGCTCCATGATGACGGACGCCATGGTTGAAGAGATTCAGAGCCAGCTCACCGAACGCGAATCGCACCGTGGGGACCAGCCCAACCACACCGACGTGGTCATGATCGAAGCCCAATTGCTGGGCATCGAAGAGTTGGGCGATGCCTACATGGCCAGCGTGGAATTCTCCGGGAT
This sequence comes from Simplicispira sp. GW247-4R2A, assembly GCF_059424465.1. Classification (NCBI taxonomy): domain Bacteria; kingdom Pseudomonadati; phylum Pseudomonadota; class Betaproteobacteria; order Burkholderiales; family Comamonadaceae; genus Simplicispira; species Simplicispira sp. GW247-4R2A. The sequence continues at coordinate 3,178 of NZ_JBWKZM010000003.1, forward strand.
GATTCGTGAGGAACCCTCGGCCGGCCCGAGCCCCTTCCGCGAGGTCTGGAACATGACCAAACCCCGCAGCGGCGGGAGCGGCTGGCTGGTGGCGGGCGTGCAGGCGCTGCAATAAAGACCGCGCCGCAGCGTGCGGCTGCGCGTTGCGGCCGCTGTCGGCTTGCCATAATCCACCGCTATGGCCACACAGTCTCCCTTCCCCTTTCTCGACGGTCTCTTTGAACGTATCGCACAGGGCCCGCGCCCGCCCGACTGGCTGGTGAACGAGGCGCAGCAGCGCCTGGTGCTCCTTATCAACCACGTGCTGATGCAGGAGCGCGCGGCGACCGAGCGCTTGATCCCGCGCAAGGGCCGCGTGGTGCGGGTTCAATGGCGCCAGTTCTTCGTCGCCTTGCAGGTGACCCCCGCCGGGTTGTTTGATCTGGCAGCGCAAGGGGGTACCCCTGACCTGCGTTTCGAAGTGACCGAAACCTCGCCGCTCGGGCTGGCGCAGGCCGCTCTGCGGGGGGACCGCCCGCCCGTGCGCATCGACGGCGCGGTGGATTTCGCTGGTGATCTGCAGTGGCTGGCCGACAACCTGCGCTGGGACATCGAGGACGACATGGCGCGCGTCATCGGTGACGTGCCGGCGCACACCATTGCCAGCGTAGCGCGCAGCGCGGCGCAGGCGCTGCGCGGCTTTGTGCGCAAAAGCGGCGCGGCCGCCGGCGGCGCGGTGGCGCCCTGGTCGGGCAACGGCCCCTTGCCATGAAGCGCATTTTTCGTGGTGCCACCATTGTCTGGGTGGCGCTGCGCTATGGGCTCGATGGCCTGGTGCTGACGAGCTTCCAGAAACCCTGGCTGCGCTTGTTGGCACGCATGGTTTCGGTGGGGCGCGACCTGCGCGCGCCGCGCGGCCAGCGCCTGCGCGAGGCACTGGAGCGCCTGGGGCCCATTTTCGTCAAGTTTGGCCAGGTGCTCTCCACGCGGCGCGACCTGATGCCACCCGACATTGCCGACGAGCTCGCCCTGCTGCAAGACCGCGTACCACCGTTCAATAGCGCCATCGCCATCGCGACCATAGAGCGTGCCTTTCGCCGCCCTGTGGAAGAGGTCTTTGTCAGCTTTGACCGCGTGCCCGTGGCCAGCGCCTCGATTGCGCAGGTGCACTTCGCCACGCTGCGCGATCGCCAGGGTGCGTTGCACGAGGTGGCGGTCAAGGTGCTGCGCCCCGGCATGCTGGAGGTCATTGAGAAGGACCTAAGCCTGATGCGCATGATGGCCGGCTGGGTCGATGGTTTGTCGGCCGATGGCAAGCGCCTGAAACCACGCGAGGTGGTGGCCGAGTTCGACAACTACCTGCACGACGAGCTCGACCTGGTGCGCGAGGCGGCCAACGCCGCGCAACTGCGGCGCAACATGGAAGGCCTGGGTCTGGTCGAAATCCCGGCCATTTTTTGGGACTTCTGCCACCCGGAAGTCATGGTGATGGAGCGCATGAACGGTGTGCCCATCAGCCAGGTGCAGCGCCTGCGCGATGCGGGGGTCGACATCCCCAAATTGGCGCGCGACGGCGTGACCATTTTTTTCACCCAGGTGTTTCGTGACGGCTTCTTTCACGCCGACATGCACCCGGGCAACATCCAGGTCAGCCTGGAACCGGCCACCTTCGGGCGCTACATCTCGCTCGATTTCGGTATCGTCGGCACGCTGACCGAATCCGACAAGGAATACCTGGCGCAGAATTTCGCCGCCTTCTTCCGGCGCGACTACAAACGTGTGGCCGAATTGCACGTAGAGAGCGGCTGGGTGCCGGCGAACACGCGCGTCAACGAGCTCGAAGGGGCCATTCGCACCGTGTGCGAGCCGTATTTCGACCGGCCGCTCAAGGAAATCTCGCTGGGCATGGTGCTGATGCGGCTGTTTCAGACCTCGCGGCGGTTTCAGGTGGAAATCCAGCCCCAGCTCGTGCTGCTGCAGAAAACGCTGCTCAACATCGAAGGCCTGGGCCGCCAGCTCGACCCCGAGCTTGACCTGTGGAGTACCGCCAAGCCGTTTCTGGAAACCTGGATGCTCGAACAGGTCGGGCCGCAGCGCTTCCTGCGTGAGTTGCGCGCCGAGGCGCCGCACTATGCGCAGTTGCTGCCGGCATTGCCGCGCCTGCTGCACGACTATCTCAAGCGTGCCCCCAACGATGCGCGCGAGCGCGAACTGATGGCACTGCTCAAGGAGCAACGCCACACCAACCGGCTGCTGCAGACCATCGTCTATTGCGGCATCGGCTTCGTGCTCGGGCTGGTGGTGGTGCAGGCGATCGTGCGCGTTTCGCTGTTGCATTGACGCTGTAGCGCGCATTCGGTTGACCGGCATGGGGGTTTGGCACGGATAATGCGCGGCGTTTTCCTGCCAACCGCCCCCTCTTCGGAGCCGCGCATGCTGCTGACCTTCATCGCTTTCTATCTGCTGGTATCCATCGGCATTGGCCTGTACGCAGCCACCCGCGTGCACAACACAGCCGATTACGCCGTGGCCGGTCGCAGCCTGCCGTTGCCGGTGGTGATCGCCACCACCTTTGCCACCTGGTTTGGCTCCGAGACGGTGCTGGGCGTGCCGGCCCGGTTCATTGACGGGGGGCTGGGCGCCGTGGTGGAAGACCCGTTTGGCGCATCAATGTGCCTGGTACTGGTGGGCCTTTTCTTTGCTTACCGGCTGTACCAGAAGAACCTGATTACCTTGGGCGACTACTACCGCCAGCGCTTTGGCCGCACCCTCGAAGTGCTGTGCTCGGCCATCATCATTTTCAGCTACCTGGGCTGGGTGGCGGCGCAGATCACGGCGCTTGGGCTGGTGTTCAACCTGCTGACGCAGGGTGCGGTATCGGTGACCGCAGGCACGGTGCTGGGAACCGCCATCGTGCTGGTGTACACGCTCTACGGCGGCATGTGGTCGGTGGCGCTCACTGACTTCGTGCAGATGATCGTCATTGTTGCCGGCCTGCTCGCAATTGCCTGGTTTGCCGCCGATCTGGCGGGCGGCACCGGGCGGGTGGTGGAATTTGCGGCGCGCGAAGGGCGGTTTTCGCTGTTTCCCAAGGATGCCGGCCTGAAGGAATGGACGTTCTTTGGCGCCGCCGCCATCACCATGATGCTGGGTTCGATTCCGCAGCAGGACGTGTTCCAGCGCGTCATGTCGTCCAACAGCGCTTCCACGGCGCGGCGCGGCCCGGTGATTGGCGGCGTGCTGTACCTGCTGTTTGCGTTTGTTCCCATGTTTGTCGTCGCCGCCGCGGTGCTGGTCATGGGCGATTCGGCAACCGCGCTGCTCAAGGACGACCCACAGAAGCTCTTACCCACGCTGGTGATGGAGCGCATGCCGATCGGTCTGCAGGTGGCGTTTTTTGGCGCGCTGCTTTCGGCCATCATGTCCACGGCCTCGGCCACGCTGCTGGCCCCCTCGACCACGTTCGTCGAGAACATTTTGCGCAATATGCGGCCTGGCATGAGCGATGCGCTCACGCTCAAGGCGATGCGTATTTCGGTGTTTGTGTTCACCTTGTGCGTGCTGGCCTATGCCATCTCTGCGCAGGGAACCTCCATCTATGACATGGTGTCCGGCGCGTACCAGGTGCCGCTGGTGGGTGCGTTTGTGCCGCTCGCGTTTGGCCTGTACTGGCACCGGGCCACCAGCCAGGGCGCTTTGCTGGCGGTGGCGCTGGGCATGGGAGTGTGGCTGCTGTTTGCCGCCAGCCCGGCACTGAACCAGGCGTTTCCGCAACAACTCGCCGGGCTGCTGGCGGCGATCGTGGGCATGCTGGTCGGCTCCCTGGTGCCCCAGTTCCTGCGCGACCAGAAGGGCCACGTGGTGCATTACACCGCCACCCCGGGTTGAGGGGCCATGGTTTGCAGCCCCACGCCGCTGCGCCAGCGCATCGGCAGAAGCGGGGATTGAAAAACAGGCCGCTGCCTATAATTGAAGGCTTTGCAGCTCACGCCGAACCCATGCCTATCTACGCCTACAAATGCAGTGCCTGCGGCCATGCGCGCGACGTGCTGCAGAAAATGTCCGATCCTTTGCTGACGGTCTGCCCGCAGTGCGGCGCAGAGACGTTCACCAAACAGGTGACGGCCGCAGGCTTCCAATTGAAGGGCTCGGGCTGGTACGCGACGGACTTTCGCGGTGGTGCGGTGCCAGCATCGGCTGTGGGCGCCAGCGCCGACAAACCCGCTGGCGGCTCAGCGGATGCAGGTGCTGCGGCGCCTGTGCCGGCTCCGACGGCATCGCCTGCGCCTGCAGCGTCGGCTTCAAGCACAAAGGCCGATTGAGCTTGCCGTCCATGCCTTCTCTGCGCAAATGGTTCTTCACCGGGCTGCTGGTCATCGTGCCGGTGGTCATCACGCTGGCCGTGCTGAACTGGATGGTGGGTTTGCTGGACCAGACACTGCTGATCCTCCCCGGCACCTGGCAGCCTGACCGGGTCCTTGGTTTCCACGTGCCCGGTTTCGGCGCACTGCTGGCGCTGGCGATTCTGCTGGTGGTGGGCGCCGTGGCGAGCAACTTTGCCGGGCGCAAGCTGGTGCAATGGGGCGACCGCCTGGTCAGCCGCATTCCGGTGGTGCGCTCGATCTACTCCAGCGTCAAACAGGTGTCCGATACGCTGTTTTCTGAAGGCGGCAATGCGTTTCGCACGGCCGTGCTGGTCCAGTGGCCGCGCGAAGGGGTATGGACGGTGGCGTTTGTCACTGGCGCGCCAGCCGGGGAAGTCGCCGCACTGCTGCAGGACGAATTCGTCAGCGTGTACGTGCCCACCACGCCCAACCCCACGGGCGGTTATTTTGTGATGCTGCGCAAGAGTGACTGCATCGAACTCGACATGGGGGTCGATGCGGCACTGCGCTACATCGTCTCCATGGGCGTTGTTGTGCCGCACGAAGCGGCTGCGACTTTGCCCTCCTGATTTTTCTCAATGCGCCCCTGACGGCGCCGGAAGTTTTGCCATGGCCATGCGTTCCCACTATTGCGGTCTTGTGACCGAAGCCCTGCTGGGCCAAACCGTCACCCTCTCTGGCTGGGTGAATCGCCGCCGCGACCATGGCGGCGTGATCTTCATCGACCTGCGCGACCGCGAGGGTTCGGTGCAGGTGGTCTGCGACCCCGATCGCGCTGACATGTTCGCCACCGCCGAAGACGTGCGCAGCGAGTTCTGCGTGCAAGTGGTAGGCCTGGTGCGCGAGCGCCCAGCCGGTACCACCAACGACAACTTGAAGAGCGGCAAGATCGAGGTGCTGTGCCATTCCCTGGTGGTGCTCAACCCCTCGGTGACGCCACCCTTCCAGATCGACGAAGAGAACCTGTCGGAAACCACGCGCCTGACGCACCGCGTGCTGGACCTGCGCCGCCCCTACATGCAGAACAACCTCATGCTGCGCTACCGCGTGAGCATGGAAGTGCGCAAGTTCCTCGATACACATGGTTTTGTGGATATCGAAACCCCGATGCTCACCAAGAGCACGCCGGAGGGTGCGCGGGATTATCTGGTGCCCAGTCGCGTGCACGACGGCCAGTTCTTCGCACTGCCCCAATCACCCCAGCTCTTCAAGCAACTGCTGATGGTGGCGGGGTTCGACCGCTATTACCAGATCACCAAGTGCTTCCGCGATGAAGACTTGCGCGCCGACCGCCAGCCTGAGTTCACCCAGATCGATATTGAAACCTCGTTCATGGAAGAGCAGGAGATCCGCGACCTGACGCAGGAGATGATCAAGACGGTGTTCCAGAACACGCTGGGCGTGGACTTGGGCGAGTTCCCGGTCATGACCTACCAGGACGCGGCCTACCGCTTCGGCTCGGACAAGCCAGATCTGCGCGTCAAGCTCGAATTCACCGAGCTCACCGACGTGATGAAGGACGTGGACTTCAAGGTGTTCTCGGGCGCCGCCAACATGAAGAACGGCCGCGTCGTGGCCCTGCGCGTGCCCGGCGGCGCGCGTGAGACCGGCGGCCTCTCGCGTGGCGAGATCGACGGCTATGCCGAGTTCGTCAAGATTTATGGTGCCAAGGGCCTGGCCTATATCAAGGTCAACGAGCTGGCCAAGGGCCGTGATGGCTTGCAGAGCCCCATCGTCAAGAATATTCACGACGCGGCGATTGCCGAAATCCTCAAGCGCACTGGCGCGCAGGATGGCGATTTGCTGTTCTTTGGGGCCGACAAGGAAAAGATCGTCAACGACGCCATCGGCGCGCTGCGCATCAAGATCGGCCACAGTGAATTTGGCAAGAAGAACGGCCTGTTCGACGACCGCTGGGCGCCGCTGTGGGTGGTGGATTTCCCAATGTTCGAGCACGACGAGGAAAACAACCGCTGGGTCGCGGTGCACCACCCCTTCACGGCGCCCAAGGACGGCCACGAAGACTACATGGTCACCGCGCCCGAGAAGTGCATCTCCAAGGGCTACGACATGGTCCTGAACGGCTGGGAAATGGGCGGCGGCTCGGTGCGTATCCATCGCGCCGACGTGCAGCGCAAAGTGTTCGACGCGCTCAAGATCACCCCCGAGGAAGCGCAGCAGAAGTTCGGCTTCCTGCTCGACGCGCTGCAATACGGTGCGCCCCCGCACGGCGGCCTGGCCTTTGGCCTGGACCGCATCGTCACGCTGATGACGGGTGCTGAATCGATCCGCGATGTGATCGCCTTCCCCAAGACACAGCGCGCCCAGTGCCTGCTGACACAAGCGCCCTCGCCGGTGGACGAAAAGCAGCTGCGCGAGCTGCATATCCGCCTGCGCAATGTGGATGCGGTGAAGGTGGGTTGAGAGGTCTCCGGTCTTGCGTTAGAAAATCAGGGCGCCTCGCGGCGCCCTTTTTTATTATTTGCCCACCTCATGCCTGAATTCAAGATCCCGGAGTCTGTGCTGGTGGTGATCCATACCCCGGCGCTGGAGGTGTTGCTGCTCGCGCGCGCAGACTGGCCGGACCACTGGCAATCGGTTACCGGTTCGAAGGATTTCGCCACCGAATCGTTCGAAGCCGCGGCCATCCGCGAGGTACGCGAAGAAACCGGCATTGGTGCACGGCTTCCTGGCCATGTGCTGACCGATTGGCAGTACGAAAACGACTACGCCATCTGGCCGCGCTGGCGCCACCGCTACGCACCCGGCGTGCTGCGCAACCGGGAGCACGTGTTTGGTCTGTGCGTACCGGTGGGGACACCGGCCATTCTTAGCCCGAGGGAACATCTGGCGGCACGCTGGCTGCCTTGGCGCGAGGCGGCAGCCACCTGTTTTTCGCAAAGCAACGCGCAGGCCTGCCTGGATTTGCCGCAGCGCGCGGCGGGAGTCAGTCCGGCTGCGCAGGTGCGGCGCTGGTAAACGGTATGGGCGTTTCGACGAGACCTGCGACTACAGTGGGGGTGGCCGCCGCCGCAGGGATCGGCATGCGCAGCGAAACGCCCCCCGCGGCGCGCTCGCTCTCGCCGGTGATCAGCGTGCGCGGCTGTGTGCCCACACACTGGGGGCGCAGGGTATCGATGGCCGCTTGCAGTTCGGCGGCACCGTCTACCTTGCTGCGGTGGCGCTGGAGAACTTGCTGCGCGAGCTCCAGCAGCTTGGTGTTGCGCGTGGCGCCCGCTTGTTCCAGCAGCAGATCGATGGCCGCTCGCGGATGGCCTGCCAGGCTTTGGGCAATGGCTTTTTCAGCCACTGTGTTGATGACCGGCAGGCAGGCACGGAGGCGATCAGCAAACTGCTGGTGTGCGCCGCAGGCGCTGGCGAGCATTTGTGCCAAGCCGCGCGTGTGGGCGTAGCGCATGCCCAGCGCCTGAATCCAGCCTTCGGCCTGGTCCAGGCTGATCGATGTGGTGGCCAGCGCGGCAATCAGGCCGGTCAGGTTGCAGGCGGCTTCAAAATCGAGTTCCGGGTCGGTAATCTCGCCAGCCATGCTGCGCACCGCGTCCACAGCGTCGGAAAACTGCCGCTGCCCGATGGAGCGCAAGGTGCGCACGACGCGCGCAAAGCGCTTCAGACGCAGGCTCTCACCGTAACGCTCCAGGACGCGGGTGAAGTCGGCACTGCAGCGCTCCAGGCCTTTGCTGTCACCGGTTTCGAAGCAGGTGAAGGCATACAACACCAGCGATTGGTAGTCGAACAGCTTGGAGTCCAGGCCCATGTGCACGGCCCGGCCGAGGGCCTTGTGCGCTTCCTTGCGCTGGCCCAGGTAGTACGACATGACCCCCAGCTTTTGCACCCGCGCCAGGGATTCGGGGGTCAGGCTGACCGCCAGGCGGTAAGTCTCCAGCGCTGCGTCGAACTGGCCCTGCTCGACCTGCGCGCGGCCGAGCACGTCGTAGGCGTCCGCGTAGCCGGCGTCTTCCTGGATCAGGCCTTGCAGGGTGGTGGCGGCATGCGCAAATTTTCCGCCTTCGATCTGGGCGCGCGCTACGCCGAGCTTGGCCCAGGGGAGGGCCTTGGTGGCGATCACGGCTTCGAACAGTTTTTGCGCATCGTCGTGGCGGCCCAGGCGCAGCAGCAGCTCGGTGCCGATGCGTGCGGCGTACAGCCAGTAGGGGGCACGCTCTTCAAAACGTTTGGTGCACAGGCGTGCGGCGGCTTCGAAGTCCTCGACCTCGATCGCCTCGAAGATGGGGCTCAGGTGTTCCTTGCGCTGGCGTGCCTGGCGCAGGCGTTCGAACAGTACTGAGGGCGTGAAGGGCTTGAGCAAATAGCCGTCAAGTGCCGATTCCGCTGCCTCGGCCACCTTGGCGTAGGTGGCTTCGCCCGTGACCATGAAAAATACCGTGGAAAACGGCAGCAGCCGGGCGCGGCGCAAGTCGTCCAGCAGCGTTTGGCCAGAGGTGTCGTGCTCGTGAAACGACTGCTCGCACAGCACGTAGTCGAAGGTCATGTGCTCAAGGCGGTTGCGCGCGTCGCGGATGCGGTTGCACTGCACCACCTTGCCAATGCCGTAGGCACGCAGCTGCGCAGCAAGAATGCTGCGCGACGTTGCGTTGCCATCCACGACCAGCGCGACGTAGGCGCGTGGGGGTTTGGGCAGAGGTTCGGCCATGTGAAAGCTTGGTTGGGCAGTGCAGGGAGTTGCGGCGCCAGGCAGTGTAAGCAGGCGCACGCAAACCGGCGATAGGGCAGACCCCCAGGAGAGGCATCTGCGCCACAATGGGCGGTATGGAATCCCCATCGCTGCTGCGCGTCGCCACCTACAACATCCACAAAGGCGTACAGGGTTTTGGCCCGGCGCGCCGGCTGGAGATCCACAACCTGGGCCATGCGGTGGAGCAGCTCGACGCCGATATCGTCTGCCTGCAGGAGGTGCGCAGCCTGAACCGCAGCGAAGCGGCCTATTTCGAGCGCTGGCCGGCGCTTCCCCAGGCGCAGTACCTGGCGCCCGAGGGCTACGAGGCTGTCTACCGCACCAACGCTTACACCAAGCATGGCGAGCACGGCAATGCGTTGCTGACGCGCTGGCCGGTGTTGGGCCACCAGCACGAAGACATCTCGGACCACCGCTTCGAGCAGCGCGGCTTGCTGCACGTGGAGATCGATCTCGCGGGCAGATCGGTGCATTCCATCGTCGTGCACCTGGGGCTGATCCCCGGCAGCCGGTTGCGCCAGGTGCAGCGCCTGCGCGCCTTCATCGAGCGCGAGGTTCCGGCGGACGCGCCGCTGGTGGTGGCGGGCGATTTCAACGACTGGGGCTTGCAGGTCAAGAAGGCGCTGGCGCAGATTGGCATGGTGGAGTTTGAGCAAAGCGCGTTCACGTACCCGGCGCGTCTGCCCATCGTGCAGCTCGACCACATTTATGTGCGCGGCCTGATGCCCATGGGGACGTACGTGCCCAAAGGCCGCATCTGGTGGCGCATGTCGGACCATTTGCCGCTGGTGGCGGAGTTTCGACTGTAGATGCGCAATGTCGAGCTGATTCCCGGCCACAGCGTGGCGCTTCTGCAGGGGGCTCAGGAGCTGTTTCCCGCGCTGGTGCGAGCCATGGATGGCGCGGCGCAAAGCGTGTGGTTCGAAACCTATATCTGCGACTTCACCGACAGCGGGGCCAGCATTGGCGCGGCACTGGAGCGCGCGGCACGGCGTGGCGTGCAGGTGCAGTTGCTGGTCGATGGCTTTGGCACGGGCGGCCTGGATGCTGGTTGGCTGGAGCGCCTGCGCGCCGCCGGCGTGCAGTACCAGGCGTTCGCGCCGCTTGGGCCGCTGGGGCTGCTCTTGCCGCAGCGCTGGCGCCGGCTGCACCGCAAGCTGTGTGTGGTGGATGGTGCGGTGCTGTTTTGCGGCGGCATCAACCTGCTCGACGACTTTTATGACCCGAATTACGGGCGGCTCGAAGCGCCCCGGTTCGACTTCGCGGTTGAGGTGCGCGGCCCCATCACGGTGCAGGCGAATGCCGCGATGCAGATCGCCTGGTGGCGTATGCAGGCGGTCAGCGCCGCGCGCTTGCGCCACCTGGGCGAGGCGCGGCGCGATTTCTTCGCGGCGCGGCAGGTGGCGCGAACCAAGGCGGTTGCGCCGCAGGAGCGCAGCGGCGTGCGCGCTGCCCTGCTGCTGCGCGACAACGTCCTGCACCGCGCGGTGATCGAGCGCGCCTACCTGCGCGCGATTGCCCAGGCGCGGGAGGAAATCATCATTGCCAATGCCTATTTCGTGCCCGGCCGGCGGCTTCGCCGCGCGCTGGTGCACGCGGCCCGGCGCGGGGTGCGCGTGCGCCTGCTGTTGCAGGGGCGCTACGAGTATTTTTTGCAGTACCACGCAGCCCGGCCGGTGTACGGCCTGCTATTGAAGGCAGGTGTTGAAATTCACGAATACGCGCCGAGCTTTTTGCACGCCAAGGTGGCCGTGATCGATGCCGAAGGATCGCACCCCTGGGCGACGGTGGGCTCGTCCAACCTCGACCCCCTGAGCCTGCTGCTGGCCCGCGAGGCGAACGTGGCGGTGGCCGATGCCGAGTTCGCCAAGAATTTGCGCAAGCGCCTGGTGGACGCCATGGAGCACGCAGGTCGGCAGATCGACAGCGCTGCCTACGCCGCGCGGCCGTGGCGGGCGCGTGTGCTTGACCGTTTGGCCCTTGTACTGGTGCGCAGCGCCTTGTGGCTCACGGGCAAGACCTACTGAGCCATTTCGCACTGATGCTATGCTTTAAATAGCTGGAAGCGCATGCTGAATAAGCGCTAGAGGCCAAAAAACCTTCATAAGCAAAGGCGCCGCGCGGCTGTTACCATTCGCCCATGCAGCGCTCCGAACCCTTTGAGACCCGCCCCGAAGCCCAGGATGAGGGCGTTCCCGTCTCCGTGAAGATTCGCGAGCGCATCGTCGCGGCCCGCAAGCGCTTCAACGCCAACGACAACATCGCCCAGTTCATCGAGCCCGGCGAGCTGGAAGCCTTGCTCGACGAGGTCGAGATCAAGATGCAGGGCGTGCTCGACAGCATGGTGATCGACACCCACGGTGACCACAACACGCAGGCCACCGCGCGCCGGGTGGCCAAGATGTACTTGAGCGAAGTCTTCAAGGGCCGCTACATCGAGTCGCCCTCGATCACCGAATTCCCCAATGCCGAGCACTTGAATGAGCTGATGATCGTCGGCCCGCTCACGGTGCGCAGCGCCTGCAGCCACCACCTGTGCCCGGTGATCGGCAAGATCTGGATCGGCGTCATGCCCAACGAGCACACCAACGTGATCGGCTTGTCGAAGTACGCGCGCCTGGTCGACTGGGTCATGGGCCGCCCGCAAATCCAGGAGGAAGCCGTGGTGCAGCTGGCCGATCTGATCATGGAAAAAACCCAGCCCGACGGCCTGGCCATCGTCATGGAGGCCAGCCACTTCTGCATGTCCTGGCGCGGCGTGAAAGAGATGGACAGCAAGATGCTCAACTCGGTGATGCGCGGCGTGTTCCTGAAAGACGCCTCGCTGCGCCGCGAATTCCTCTCGCTCATCCCTGGAAAGTGAACCGACCATGCTCGTACGCCTGCTCTACGCCAGCCGCGCCGTCGACAATTCGCCAGAAGCCATCGACGCCATCCTCACGCAATCGCGCGAGCACAACCCGGGTTGCGGCATCACCGGCATCCTCTGCTACGGCGGCGGCGTGTTTCTGCAGGCCATCGAGGGCGGGCGCTCGGCGGTGAACGAACTGTACGGCCACATCCAGCGCGACGTACGCCACAAGGACGTGGAGCTGCTGCACTACGAGGAGATCTCTGAGCGGCGCTTTGGCGGCTGGACCATGGGCAAGGTCAACCTCAGCAAAATCAACCACTCCATCTTGCTGAAGTATTCCGAAAAGCCCGAGCTCGATCCCTACAGCGTCTCGGGCGCCGTGTCGTTTGCCCTGCTCGAAGAGCTGATGGCCACCGCCTCCATCATCGGCCGGGTGTAGAGCAACTGGTGCTGCTGATCGGCTGCGATTTCAGCAGCAGCCCGAGCCGCCGCAAGCGCATCGTGCTGGCCCTGGGCGAGCGCCGCGGCGCGGCCGTGCGGCTGCATGCGCTTGAATCTTTCGATCACTTGTCGGCCTGGGCCGACTGGCTGGCCGAACCCCGCGCCTGGGTGGGTGGCTTTGATTTGCCTTTTGGCCTGCCGCGCGAACTGGTCTCGCATCTGGGCTGGCCGACAGGCTGGCAGGCCTGCATGCAGCACTATGCCCGCCTTGAGCGGGAAGACATCCGCGCGCGGTTTTCCGCCTTTTGCGCTGCGCGGCCTGTGGGCGGCAAGTTCGCCCACCGCGCCACCGATGGCCCCGCAGGCTCGAGCCCGAGCATGAAATGGGTGAACCCACCCGTCGCCTTCATGCTGCACGCCGGCGTGCCGCTGCTGCTGCAAGCGGGGGTGCACCTGCCGGGTCTGCACGCGGGCGACCCGGCACGCGTGGCGCTGGAGGCCTACCCCGGTCTGCTGGCGCGCGAGCTGATTGGCCGGCGCAGCTACAAGAGCGACAGCCGCACTGCGCAAACGCCCGAGCGCTTGATTGCGCGCAAAGACCTGCTCACTGCGCTGGAGGCAGGCCGTACGCGCCTGGGCCTGCGCCTGCAGCTGCGCCCCGTGCAGGCCGAGACGCTGGTGCAGGACGCCAGCGGCGACAGCCTGGACGCCGTGCTGTGCCTGCTGCAAGCCGCCTGGGGCGAGCGCCGCCATGCCGAAGGCGACGCGCTCTACGGCCTGCCGCCCGCCATGGACCCCTTGGAAGGGTGGATTGTTACGGCTTGAAACTTCGGCACGGCACAGCGTTCATGGGCGCTGCGCACAATCGGCAGACTTTTTTTCGAGGTTCAGCATGAACTCCCTGCCAAAGAATCGTGGTGTCCAGTGCCTGGCGGCGCTGCTCTTTACCGCCATCGCCGGATTCGTACCTGCCGCCCATGGCGGCCCGCTGCGCGAACGCCTGCAGCAGCGCGCGCTGCAGGCGCAGCTCTGGGACGATGAGGCGGATAGCAGCCGCTCGCAGCCGGCGCCGGTTCTGCCTGCCGGCACCCGCGTGCTGCGCGACCTCGCCTATGGGCCGGATCGGCTGCAGCGCATGGATGTGTACCTGCCCGCGCACGCCCAGGCAGCGCCGGTGCTGTTCCTGGTGCACGGCGGCGGCTGGCGGCGGGGCGACAAGACGCACGACCGGCTGATCGACCAGAAGCTCGCGCACTGGCTGCCGCGCGGCGTGGTGGTGGTCTCCATCAACTACCGGATGCTGCCGCAGGCCGCGCCGGACCTGCAGGCCCAGGACGTGGCCCAGGCCTTGGCCTGGGCGCAGCAGCAAGCGCCCGGCTGGGGAGCGGACGCCGGGCGATTCGTGCTCATGGGCCATTCGGCCGGCGCGCATCTGGCGGCATTGGTGGCAGGCGATCCGCAGTGGTTGCGCGCTGCAGGCGCGCGTGCGCCGCAGGCCCTGGTGCTGCTCGACAGCGGCGCGCTGGACGTGCCGGAAATCATGAACGAGCGCCATGCGCGCCTGTTCGATCAGGCGTTTGGCAGCGACCCGGCGTACTGGCTGCGGGTCTCGCCCCTGCAGCAGTTGCACGCCGCCTTGCCGCCCACGCTGCTGGTGTGTTCGTCGCCGCGCCGCGATTCCTGTACGCAAGCGCAGGCGTATGCGCGCAAAAGCCAGGCGCAGGGCGGGCAGGCCGAGGTGTTGCCGCAGCCCCTCTCGCATGGGCAAATCAATGCACAACTGGGCCAAGCCGGTGCGTATACGCAGGCGGTAGATGGGTTTCTGAGCCGCTTTGCCGCCTGGGCGCCGCGATGAACCTTGCTGCGCGCCTGGCCACGATCGGCGCCTTGCTGCTGGCGCAATTGGCCTGGGCTGCGCCCGCGCCCTGGTACTGGTGGCGCAGCAAGGTCGATGGCGCACGCCTCTGCGCCCAGATCTCACCGGGTACGGGCTGGGAGCGCGATGGCGGGCCCTACCAAGGCCCGGGCTGCGCACCGAAACCGCGTGTCTTTGTCGTTCCCATGCGCTGATGCACGCTTCAACCAACCGGCTGCGCTGCTCCACAATGGCATTTTTGCGCTGCCCGTTCTGCCATGCCCACCCTCGACACTCTGCTTGCCTTTTTTGGCGTCTCCCTGCTGCTGGGCATCACGCCCGGCCCCGACAACCTGTTTGTGTTGGTGCAATCGGCCCAGCGCGGCTGGCGCGCCGGCATGGCGGTGGTCGTGGGGCTGTGCGCGGGGCTGGTGGTGCACACGGCGGCCGTGGCGCTGGGGCTGGCAGCGCTGTTTGCCGCTTCGGCCACGGCGTTCACGGTGCTCAAGTACCTGGGTGCGGCGTATCTGGCATGGCTGGCCTGGCAGTCGCTGCGCCCGCGCGCACAGGCATCGCAGGACGGGGTGGACCCCGACAGGACACCCAGCCCCTCCGAGCGGCCTGCCGCCAGCGCCTGGCGCATGGTCGGGCGTGGCATGGTGATGAACCTGACCAACCCCAAGGTGGTGATCTTTTTCCTTGCCTTCCTGCCCCAGTTTGCCAACCCGGCGCTGGGCAGCGTGGCGCCGCAGATCATGCTGCTGGGCATCGTCTTCATGCTGGCCACGCTGCTGGTGTTTGGCGCCATTGCCGTGTTCTCGGGCACTTTTGGCACGCTGTTGCTGCGCTCCGAGCGCGCGCAGCGCTGGCTCAACCGGGCGGCGGGCCTGGTGTTTCTGGGCTTGGCCGTGCGCCTGGCGACGATTAGCCGCGCTGCGACCTGATGCTATTGGGTTGATAGCTACTAGCGCTTATGAGATAAGCGCTAGAGGCTGTTTTGATCAATATTTTCTACCCTGGTGGCTCGGGCCAGGGGCGCTGCGGCCCGCGCAACTGCTCGAAGGCGCGCGCCACCCGCAGCACGCCCAGGTCGTCAAAGCGGGCGCCGGCAATCTGCAAGCCAATGGGCAAGCCCTCGTCGCTGTAGCCGCAGTTGATGGAGGCTGCCGGCTGCTCCGACATGTTGAACGGCACGGTGAACGCAATGTGCTCCAGCGCGCGCAGCGGGTCGTCGGTCGGGCTGGCCAGCTCGGCGGCAAAGGCGGTGATCGGCGCGACGGGCGAGAGCACATAGTCGAATGCGCTGCAGGCCGCCACGGTGGCCACGCGTGTCGCGTGGAACTGATGGGCAGCGTGGAACACCTCGGTGCCCGAGAGGCCCGCAGCGCTGTCGGCCCAGGCCTGAATGAAGGGCAGCACGCGCGCCTTGCGCTCGGGCGGCAGCGCGGCCATGTCGAGGTGCGAGCGCATGCGCCAGAACTGGTCCATGCCGGCGAGCATCTCGGGCGCGAGGAACGGCTGCATGGGCGTGACGGTGGCACCGGCGCTCTCGAACAGCCGGGCCGCCTGCGCGATGGCTGCGTGCACCTGCGGGTCCACGGGCAGGCCGCAGCCGGCGTCCAGCAACAAACCGATGCGCAGGCCGCGCAAATGCTCGGGGCTGCGCTCGAAGTCGTGCCAGGCAATGTCCTGCGGCGGGAGTTGCATGCTGTCGCGCGCGTCGGGCCGTGAGAGCACCGCCATCATCAGCGCCGCGTCTTCCACGCTGCGCGTCATGGGGCCGGCGGCGCGGCCGGTGTAGGGCGGGTCGATGGGAATGCGCCCCAGGCTGGGTTTGAGCGAGAAGATGCCGCACCACGAAGCCGGCAGGCGCAGCGAACCGCCAATGTCGGTGCCGACATGCAAGGGCCCGTAGCCGGCGGCCGCAGCGGCGCCCGCACCCGCGCTGGAGCCGCCCGGGCCTTTGCGGAGGTCCCAGGGGTTGCGGGCGAGCGCGTGAAAGCTCGACAGGCCGGAGGAGAGCATGCCGTAGTCGGGCATGGTGGTCTTGGACACCAGCACCGCGCCGGCTTCGCGCAGGCGCGCGGCGGGCGGCGCGTCGGCCAGTGCCGGGAACAGCGGCGCGGCGGCGGTGCCCAGCGGCGTCGGATCGCCCTGCGTGGCAAGGTTGTCCTTGAGCGTCATGGGCACGCCGTCCAGCGGCGAGAGCGGGGCGCCGCGCTGCCAGCGCGCTTCGCTCGCGCGTGCCTGGGCCAACGCCAGCTCGGGCCGCAACAGCCAGGTGGCGTGCAGGTGCGGCTCCCAGCGGTCGATGCGGGCGAGCACCGCCTTGGCTACGTCGACTGGCGAAAACGCGGCAGAGGCGTAGCCCTGCTGCAAGGTGCGCGCACCGAGATTGTGCAGAGCGTCGGTCATGCCCAGGAAAGCCCGGAAAGGTCGTTGACGAAAATCGGCATGTCCTTCCACAAGCCGCGCACGCGCTGGTTGGCCACCGTGACCCACTGCGGCTGGTACAAAAAGGCATGCACGCAGTCGGTGGCGATCAGGCGCTGCGCCTCGCCCAGCAGGCGGGCGCGCTCGGCGGGGCGGGCGGTGTGCTGGATTTTGTCGAACAGCGCGTTGAATGCGTCCGAGTGGTACTGCCAGTAGTAGTCCGGCTTGGCGAAGTTGCCCAGGTCAAAGGGCTCGACGTGCGAAATGAGCGTCAGGTCGTAGTTCTTGTTGCCGTAGGTGCCGGAGAGCCACTGCGCCCATTCCACGTTCTGCAGTTTGGCGACGATGCCCACTTGCGCCAGCTGTGCGGCGATGATTTCGCCGCCCTGGCGCGCGTAGGGCGGCGGCGGCAGCGTCATGGTGAGTTCAAGGGGTGTGCGGATGCCGGCTTCTTCCAGCAGGCTTTTCGCCTTGGCGGGGTCGTAGGGGTTGATGCCGGTGGTGTCCACGTAGCCAAACGCTCCCGGCACGTAGTGGCTGCCAATCGGCACGCCATAGCCCTCGGCCGCGCCCTGGATCACGGCCTTGCGGTCGATGGCGGCGGCGATGGCGCGGCGCACGCGCACATCGGTGAGGGGCTTGCGCCCGTTGTTCATGGCCAGGATGGTCTTGGCGCGCGAGCCGCTCACCACCACCTGGTAGCGCGGCTGGCCCTTGAACTGCGCCACGCTGCGCGGCGTGACGCGGGCAAACACGTCCACGTCGCCAGCCAGCAGGGCGGCCACCTGCGCGGCCGGGTCGGAGATGAAGCGGAAGGTGGCGCGGGCAATCTGCACCTTCTTGGCATCGCGGTGCCCGGGCCAGCGCTCGAGTGTCACCGAGGCGCCGCGCCGCCACTGCACGAGCTGGTACGGCCCCGTGCCGACCGGCTGGGTGGCGTTGCTGGCGGCGCTTTTGGGCTCGACCATGATGGCCGTGGCCTGGCCCAGCACGAAGAGGAAATCGGGGTCGATGTCTTCGTTGATCAGCACCACGGTGTGCTTATCAACCACATGCGTGCGCACCTTGGCAAAGCTGCGCTTGTCCTTGTTGGTGCTTTTGTCGCCGCCGGCGCGGTCGAGCGAAAACTTCACGCTCTCGGCGGTGAAGGGCTCGCCGTTGTGGAACTTGACGCCCTTGCGCAGCCTGAAGGTGGTGGTCTTGAGGTCGGGCGAGACCTCCCAGCTCTCGGCCAGCAGGGGGGAGACGCTGCCGTCGGCGTTGATCTTGGTGAGCGACTCGAAAACGTTGTAGTGCACCACTTCGCCAATCGACGAGGCGGCGTTGGCCGTCGGGTCCAGCCCCGGGGGTTCGAGCGTGAGGGCGAGCACCATGCGCGCGCCACCGTCCTTGGCCCAGGCGGACAGCGGGCTGGCGAGCGGTGCAGCGGCCAGCGTGGCGGCCAGGGCGGTGCGGCGGTTCATCATGGGGCGATCTCCGAGGGCGGAAAAAAGGGCTTTTGTACACCAGTTGGCGCCAGCGGCATCGCTGCCACCAGAGCGCGGGTGTACGGGTGTGTGGGCGATTGAAAGAGCTGCGCGGGCGGCCCCTGCTCGACGATGCGGCCCTGGTGCAGCACAGCCACCTCGTCGCACAGGTGGTTCACCACGGCCAGGTCGTGGCTGATGAGCAAATAGGTCACGCCGAAGTCGCGCGCCAGCTGCTGCATCAGGTTGAGCACCTGGGCCTGCACCGAGACATCCAGCGCGCTGACGGGCTCGTCGGCCACGATGACGCGCGGCCGCGTGATCAGCGCGCGTGCAATGGCGATGCGCTGGCGCTGGCCGCCGGAAAATTCGTGCGGGTACTGGTCCAGCGCCTCGGCGCGCAGGCCCACTTGCTCCAGCACCTCGGCGGCGCGGCGGCGCTGTTCGGTGCGGGTCGTGTCGCCTTGCGCAGCCAGGGGTTCGGCGACGGTGCGGGCAATGCGCTGGCGTGGGTCCAGTGCGCCGAAGGGGTCCTGGAACACCATCTGGATATGGCGGCGTGCGCGGCGCAGTTCGCCCGCGCCCATCTGTTGGGGGTTCTGGCCGGCCCACAGCACGCGGCCGCTGCTGGGCATGTCGAGCGCCATCACCAGCCGCGCCAGCGTGGACTTGCCCGAGCCCGAGGCGCCGACGATGCCCAGGCTCTGCCCCGCATGCAGCGTGAGGTTGATATCTTGCAGCGCCGTGACCTGTGGACGCGGCCCCCACAGCTGCGTACGCGGCAGGGCGTAGTGGTGCGCCAGGTTGCGTACCTGGAGCAGCGGCACGCCGCCATTTTCGTGCTCAAAATGGCCTCTAGCGCTTACTGCATAAGCGCTAGAAGCTATTGTTTCAGGAGTAATCACGTTCATGGTGCATGGCCCGCGATGGCTTCTGGCCGGATGCAGCGCACGCGGTGGCCATGGCCTACATCCACCGCCGGCGGCGGCGCGGCGTGGCAGGCTTCGATGGTGAAGGCGCAGCGCCCGGCAAAGGGGCAGCCCGGCGGCAGCGCCTGCAGGGATGGCACGCTGCCGGCAATGGTGGGCAGGGGCGGGCGCAGCGCAGCGCGGGTGCTCGCGTTGCTGCCTAGGAGCCTGTCGGACTTGGAAATCGTCGGCTGCAAATCTGCCGCAGCGGTCCATTTTTGGCTTCGCCGCTCTTCGAGAACACCGTCTTTTTGCCCCATAGCCTGGCTATGGGGCTGCAAATCCGGCAAAAACTGCCCTCGCTGGGGCTGATTTTGGTGAAACCTCCGGTTTTCGCTTTCGACGCTCCAAGTCCGACAGACTCCTAGCACCGGGCGGGCCGCGAGCAGGCCGCGCGTGTACGGGTGGGCCATGCGGGCGAAGACCTCTTGCGTCGGGCCGGCCTCGACGACGGTGCCGCCGTACATCACCAGCATGTTGGCCGTGTGCCGTGCTACCACGGCCAGGTCGTGCGAAATCAGCAGCAGCGCCATGCCGCGCTCGGCCACCAGTTCAGCCAGCAGGGCGAGAATTTGCGCCTGCACTTCGGTGTCCAGCGCGGTGGTGGGTTCGTCGGCCACCAGCAGATCCGGCCCGCAGGCGAGCGCCATGGCAATGCAGATGCGCTGGCGCTGGCCGCCGGAAAACTCGTGCGGGTAGCCGTCCATGCGGCGTGCGGCGTCGGCAATGCCGACGCGCTCCAACAAGATTTTCGCCTCCTTGCGCGCCTGGCTGCGCGCAAGGCCTTGGTGGATGCGCAGCGGCTCGGCCACCTGGTCGCCCACGCGGTGCAGCGGGTTGAGCGCGGCCATGGGCTCCTGGAACACCATGGCGATGCGGTTGCCGCGCAGGGCGCACAGGGCGCTCTCGCCAAGCCCCACCAGTTCCTGCCCGCCCAGGCGCATGCTGCCGCTCACACTGGCGCCCTCGGGCAGCAGGCCCATCAGCGCCAGCGCGGTCAGCGATTTGCCGCAGCCCGATTCGCCAATCAGGCCCAGGGTGCCGCCGGCAGGCAGCGAGAAGTCGATGCCGCGCACGGCGTCCACCATGCCGTACGGCGTGGCGAGTGCGATGCGCAGGTTCAAGACGGTGAGGAGCGACATCGAGTTTTCTCAGCGGGAACGGGCCAGGCGCGGATCAAGTAAGTCGCGCAGGCCGTCGCCCAGCAGGTTCAAGCCCAGTACCGCACAGGCAATGGCCGCACCGGGCCACACGGCCAGCAGCGGCGCCTGGTACATCAATGTTTGCGCATCGGCCAGCATGCGGCCCCAGGAGGGCTGCGGCGGCTGCGTGCCCAGGCCCAGGTAAGACAGCGCCGCCTCGGCCAGAATCGCCAGCGCAAACTGCACCGTGGCCTGCACGATGAGTGCGGAGGCGATGTTGGGCAGCACATGCTCCAGTGTGATGCGGAATATCCCCTTGCCGCAGGCGCGCGCCGCCAGCACGTAGTCGCGCGACCACACACCGAGCGCCCCCGCGCGCGCCACGCGGGCAAACACCGGGATGTTGAAAATGCCAATGGCCGCGATGGCATTGACCAAGCCAGCGCCCCAGGCGGCGGTGAACAAGATGGCCGAAAGCACCGCCGGGAAGGCGAAGCTGAAATCGGCCAGGCGCATCACCAGTTCTTCCACCCAGCCACGCCTGGCAGCGGCCAGCAGGCCGAGCGCCGTGCCCACCACCAGCCCGATGCCCACGGCCACCACGCCGGCCAGCAGGCTGCTGCGCGCGCCCACCAGCAGCAGCGAGGCCACATCGCGGCCAAAGGCATCGGTGCCCAGCCAGTGCGCGCCGCCAGGCGGTGCCAGGCGCTGCGCCATGTCCATGGCGTAGGGCGACCAGGGCGTCCACCATAGCGATAAGAGCGCTGCACCCAGCACCAGAAGTGCCAGCAGGCTGCCCGCCAGAAAGCTCGGGTGGCGCAGCGCGCGCTGCCAGGGGCGGCGGGGAAGGGCGCGGCCGCTCATGCGGCGCGGCGGGCGAGCCGCGGATCAATGAACGCGGCCAGCGCGTCCACCGCAAAATTGACGACAACCACCATGCCGGCCAGCAGCAGAACGCAGTTGCGCACCACGATCACGTCGCGGTTGGCGATCGACTGGAACACCAGCCGCCCCAGGCCCGGCAGAGCAAACACGTTCTCGACCACGATGGTGCCCGCCAGCAGCCCGGCAAATTGCAGGCCCATCACGGTGAGCACGGGCACCAGGGCGTTCCTCAGCACATGGCGCCACAGCGCGGCGCGGCGGGAGAGTCCCTTGGCGCGCGCGGTGCGCACGAAATCCTCGCTCAGCACTTCGAGCAGGGCCGAGCGCGTGATGCGCGCCAGGATCGCTCCCTGCACCACGGCCAGCGCCACAGCGGGCAGCAGCAGGGCCTGCAGCGCCGGCCAGAAGCCGCCGCCCTCCTGGGCGTGCCAGCCCGGGAAGCCTCCCGCCGGCAGCCATTGCAGGCGCACCGCAAACAGCAAAATCAAAAGAATAGCCAGCCAGAAATTGGGCACTGCAATGCCGAGCTGCACCAGCGCCATCACGCCGGTGTCGCCCGCGCGGTTGTGGTGCGCGGCGGCAAACATGCCCGCGGCAAGTGCCATGGCCACGGCCAGCGCCATCGCGATCAGCGCCAGCGGCACGGTGACCGCCAGCCGCTCGGCCACCAATTCGCCCACGGGGCTGCCGTAGGCATAGCTCTCGCCCATGTCGCCGTGCAGCAGGCCTTGCACCCATGTGCCATAGCGCTTCCAGGCGGGTTGGTCGAGCCCCAACTGGCGCGCCAGCTCGGCAACGGCCTCGGGTGCGGCGTCCGGCCCCATCATGGTTTGCGCGGCGTTGCCCGGCAGCACATCGAGCACGACGAACACCACGGCGGACGCGGCGGCGAGCGTGAGCAGCAAGGTGACAAAGCGACGCAGAAGGAACAGGCGCATGGGAAAGGTTGGGTGGGGGCAAAAACCTCCACGCCGGTCAGCTTAACGGCAAAGCCAGTACGTGCGGTAGTGCGTTGGCCTGCGCAGGATAATCAAGGTTTTGCGGGCAGCGCGATGCCCGGCATCACCCACGGAGTGCGCAATGGCCTTGAGGATCACCGACGAATGCATCAACTGTGACGTCTGCGAGCCCGAATGCCCGAACGAGGCGATCACCATGGGCGAGGAAATTTACGAGATCGATCCGCACAAGTGCACCGAGTGCGTGGGCCATTTCGACCAGCCGCAGTGCGTCGAAGTTTGCCCGGTGGCCTGCATTCCGGTGGACCCGCAGCATGTGGAGAGCCGGGAAACGCTGTGGCAAAAATTTCAGCGATTACAGGAGGCACAGACATCCCCCTGAGGCGCTGTGCGATTCGGGAAGGGGGACGCAGCCCGTGCGGCGGGGCGGCCCTTGCACGGCTGCCGCTGGTTGGGACCGCGCTCGTTGCAAGCAGCAAGCCCGAGAATTTCGGGGCTTTGCCCATGGGCCATGGCCCATCGACCACGGTGATGAAACGCACGCGGCGCAGGCATTGGGGTCGGATCACGATTTCGCAAAGCGAAACTCGTGCTCCGACCCCAATCCCGGAATACCAGGCGCGGCGTTGACCGGCACCGACCACCGCGCAGAATTTTTGGAGAAAATAGCATCTAGCGCTTATTCCGTAAGCGTTAGCAGCTATCAAAATCATAGTTTCAAGCGGGCTCGACCGGCCGGGGCGGTTTGGGCCTGGGCGGCTTGGTGGTGTGGATCTGCTGCGCCGCCTTGTCCATGTCGGCGGCGAGCAGCGCCGGCCAGGCCTTGAGCGAGTGGGCGATGCTGTCTTCGATCAGCGTGCGCTGCTCCTGTGGCGGGCGTTTGAGCACCCAGCCGGCCACCTCGGCACGATCACCCGGGTGCCCAATGCCGATGCGCAGCCGCCAGTAGTCGGGCGTGCCGAGCTGCGCGTGGATGTCGCGCAGCCCGTTGTGGCCCGCATGCCCGCCGCCGCGCTTGAGCTTGGCCTGGCCGGGCTGCAAGTCCAGTTCGTCGTGCACGACCAGCACCTCGTTCGGCGCAATCTTGAAAAAACGCGCCAGTGCCGCAACCGCCTTGCCCGAGAGGTTCATGAAGGTCTGTGGCTCCAGCAGCCATACCGGCTGGCCATCGACTGTGGCACGCGCGGCCAGACCCCAGTAGCTGCGTTCGGGCACCAGTTGCACCTTGAGTTCGCGCGCGAGCGCGTCTACCCACCAGAAGCCCGCGTTGTGCCGCGTGGCCTCGTATTCCGGGCCTGGGTTGCCCAGGCCCACCACCAGTTTGATCATGGCAAGGATTATCCGCAGCGAGAGGTGTGCTGGCGGTGTGTGCCAGCACAATGACAAACGGCCCACGCGGGGTGGGCCGTTGCGGGCCAGCCGCATGCTGCGACTGGCAAGGCGAAGAAGCGATTACTTCTTCTTGCCCTTGCCCTTGGCAGGAGCCGCATCGGCAGCCGCTGCGTCGGCGGCAGGCGCTTCCTCGATGACCAGAGGCGGAATGGCCGTCACCACGACTGGGTTGTTGGCAGAACCCTTGGTCACGGCGCTCACGCCCTTGGGCAGCTTGATGTCCTTCAAGTGCAGCGACGAGCCTTTCTTCAGCTCGCTCAGGTCCACGGTGATGAACTCGGGCAGTTCGGAGGGCATGCAGGCCACGTCCAGCTCGGTCACCACGTGGTTGACCGTGCAGTGGTCTACCTTCACGGCAGGCGATTCTTCCGCATTGGTGAAGTGCAGTGGCACCTTCATGTGCAAACGGGTCTTGGCGTCCACGCGCTGGAAGTCCACGTGCAGCACGAGCTGTTTGTAGGGGTGGTACTGCACGTCGCGCAGCAGGACCTTGCTCGTGGCGCCGGCAATTTCCATTTCGAGCACGCTCGAATGAAAGGCTTCCTTCTTGAGGGCGTGCCACAAAGCGTTGTGGTCCAGCTCAATGGCTTGGGGTTCAGCAGCACCGCCGTAGACGATGCCGGGCGTGCGGCCCGAATTGCGCAGACGGCGGCTCGCACCCGTACCTTGCTTGGCGCGCTCAAAAGCGACGAAGTTCATAGTTCTCTCCGAAATGAAGTGCACCGCGACCAGTGTCACTTCCGGTTGGTTGGTGGGCCGCCTGATAGGCGGCCCGGCTTCTTGTCACGAATCAGAAAAGGTTTTGTAGAAATCTAAAAAAGATTTTCCTGATCCGAGAACAAACTCATGACCGAGTCGCCGCGGGCAATGCGCTGGATCGTCTCGGCGAACAGCGGAGCCACGGAAACCTGGCGAATCTTGGGGCAGGCGCGTGCCGCCTCGCTCAAGGGAATGGTGTTGGTGACGACGACTTCGTCGAGTGCGGCGCCTTGCGTGATGCGCTCGATGGCCGGACCTGAAAAAATCGGGTGCGTGCAATAGGCGTAGACCTTCTTGGCGCCGCGCTCCTTGAGCACTTCGGCCGCTTTGACCAAGGTGCCCGCGGTGTCGATCATGTCGTCCATGACGACGCAGTTGCGGCCTTCGATTTCGCCGATGACGTGCATCACCTCGGACACGTTGGCCTTGGGACGGCGCTTGTCGATGATGGCCAGATCGCAATTGAGCTGCTTGGCCAGTGCCCGGGCGCGCACCACGCCGCCGACGTCGGGCGAGACGACGATGAGGTCGTGGTAGTCCTTCTGGCGCAGATCGCCCAACAGCACGGGCGAGGCGTAAATGTTGTCGACCGGGATGTCGAAGAAACCCTGAATCTGGTCGGCATGCAAATCCATGGTCAGCACGCGGGCTACACCGACGGCTTGCAGCATGTTGGCCACGACCTTGGCGCTGATCGGCACGCGGGTCGAGCGCGGCCTGCGGTCTTGCCGGGCGTAGCCGAAATAGGGAATGACGGCGCTGATGCGCTCGGCCGACGCGCGCTTGAGCGCATCGACCATGATGAGCAGTTCCATCAGGCTGTCGTTGGTCGGCGCGCAGGTGGACTGCACGACGAACACATCCCGTGCGCGCACGTTCTGCTTGATTTCCACGGTCACTTCGCCGTCGGAGAAGCGTCCTACATGGGCGGCGCCGAGGCCGATGCCGAGATGCTGTGCGATTTCAGCGGCAAGCTGCGGATTGGCGTTGCCGGTGAAGACCATGAAATCGGGGTGGTTGGCCTGCATGAGCGTCCCAGCTTTTAGAAAATATTGTCCGTATTCGGGACAAGCATTTGGCAGGGGAGAAAGGATTCGAACCTTTGCATGCTGGAATCAAAATCCAGTGCCTTAACCAGCTTGGCGACTCCCCTACACAGGTGCACAACCATAGGTGGCTGTGTACCCAAAACTCATTCCGTTGCCCAACCTGCCAGAGGGTGAACCAACAGATTATCGCAAACCTTCACCTGCCATACACCGGGTGGTGCGGGTAG
This sequence comes from Simplicispira sp. GW247-4R2A, assembly GCF_059424465.1. Classification (NCBI taxonomy): domain Bacteria; kingdom Pseudomonadati; phylum Pseudomonadota; class Betaproteobacteria; order Burkholderiales; family Comamonadaceae; genus Simplicispira; species Simplicispira sp. GW247-4R2A. The sequence continues at coordinate 28,686 of NZ_JBWKZM010000003.1, forward strand.
ATGAGCAGCATGCGATGCGGCTGCAAACACCGCACTTCCAGAGCCTGTCATTCTGCCATGTAATCCCTGAGCCATCAGCCAATCAAGGGCTTGAGTAAGCTCGGGGCACAGCATCTCGGCGATGCCCTGCAAGTCGTTTCGGCCAAAGCCAAATGGGTCTGCAGCAAAGCCTGAGATTCTAGCATTGCCAGAATAATCTTTTGCCGTTATTTGAGAAAAAATTCTTGATGTGGGTAGTCCGGCTTCGGGTTTTACGACCACAAAGCGCTGCGGCGGGAGGGCCAGGGGGCCTTCAAGAGGGGTTAGCTGCTCGCCAATCCCTTCGACCCAGGCGTTGGATCCGCAGAGAAAAAAAGGGACGTCGGCACCCAGTGGGGCCGCCAGGGTCATCAGCTCCCGGCGACTGAGACCCAGGTTCCAGAGACGGTTGAGCGCCAGCAGGGTGGTTGCCGCATCCGAAGAGCCGCCGCCCATACCCGCCTGTGCAGGGATGCGTTTGAGCACGCCAATGTGCACGCCAAGGGGGCAATGGCAGGCCTGTTGCAGGGCCCGCGCCGCGCGCACGCTCAGATCGTCTTCAGGCAGTTCGCCCGCCAGGTCTTCGCGCGTGATGCGGCCGCCCGGCTGCAGCTCGAAGTGCAAGGTGTCGCACCAGTCGATCAGCATGAACGCCGATTGCAGCAGGTGGTAGCCGTCCGGGCGCTTGCCCGTGATGTGCAGAAAGAGATTGAGCTTGGCAGGAGCGGGAACGTCGTACAGGCGTTGCATACCGGGCTCAGTGGTCGAGCGCAATGCGCAAAGTGGCGCGGGGCAGGGGCTGGGCGCGCACCGCAGTGAGGCGACCGTCATTGATCTGGCTCAGGTCGGCCTGCCAGTCGGCGGCTGTGGCTGCATCGCCACGCAGCCAGGCGAACAAGGCTTGGACAGGAATCGCGCTGCCCAGGGTGTCGCGGAGCAGTGCATCGAGGGAATCGGCCGTTTGCACGCCGTGGGATGATCGGAGTTCGGCATGTCCCGGTGCCCAGCGCAACGCTGCCAGCACCGTGCCAAGCGGGGTGCTGAGGGTCAAATTGCCGTGCTCAGGCCCGCCTTCGAGAACAAATAGGCCGGAAAACGATTGCCCCGCATCTCCTTCCACGGTCAGGGCCATGCGGCCGCTCCATAGGTCGGGTGCGTGAGGGCTCACGGCGCTGTGCGGGGGCTGGGCACATGCTGCCAGCAGCAGTGCGATCAGCAAAGTGCCGACCCAGCGTGGCCACGGCAGGGGCCGCGTTGAAGCCGCTTGTGGCGTCAAAGTGCAACGCCCAGTCGCTTGAGCGTCTCGAGCAGCGTGGCATTTTTGGCGTCGCTGCGCAGGCCTTCGCGCCAGATGGCCTGCGCGCGCTCATGATCGCCTGCAGCCCAAAGCACTTCACCAAAATGGGCCGCTATTTCTGGGTCTTTGCGGGCGGCAAAAGCACTTTCGAGAAGTTCCAGTGCGCGCTGTTTGTTGCCTGAGCGAAACTCCACCCAGGCCAGGCTGTCGGTGATGAAAGGATCCCCCGGGGCCAGGCGCAGAGCGGTTTCCACCAGCTTGCGCGCCTCGGCCAGATGAATGCCGCGTTCGGCAAAAGAGTAGCCCAGCGCGTTGTACGCATGGTGAAAGTCGGGTCTGGCGGCAATGAGCTTGCGCAGCAGGCGTTCCATGGTGGCGTGGTCCCCCGCCTTTTCCGCCAACATGGCCTGGTCATAAAGCAGATCGGGGTCACTAGGCGCTTGCTTGACCAATTCACCCTGCAGGGCATAGGCGTCGGCATATTGCCCGTTGTCGCGCAGCAACTGCACTTCGGCCACCAGCTTGCGCCGTTTTTCTTCGGGGGAGTTGTCGGGCAAGCTTTGGATCAGCGCGCGAGCATACGAGAGCTTGCCGCGCCGCGCCAACAGCGAGGCACGGCGAACCTGAACGTCAAAGCGCGAGTCGGCGTCGCTGATTTTCGCCAACCACGCCTCTGCCTCGTCCAATTGGCCCCGTTTTTCGGCGATTTCGGATTGCAGCAGATAGGTTTGCGATTTTGCGGCATCTTTCTCTGGTGAATCTGCCATGCTGCTCGCCGCTTGTGCAAAGCGGGCCAGCGAGGCTTCTGCTCCGTCGGTCTCTCCGTTCTGCACTTGCAGGGCCGCAAGTGCCAGCCAGGGCTGGGAGAGTTCGGGATGCTCCTTGGTCACCGTTTCAATCTGGGCTTGGGCAAGCGAATAGCGCTGCAGTTCGAGCAGCACCCGTGCGTAGGTCATGTGAAGCTGCGCCGAGCGGCTGCTGGAGAACGCTCTTTGCACCAGTGCGTCGGCACCCACTACTTTGGCTTCCAGCAAATCCAGTGCAAATGAGGCCAGCTCGTCTGAATCAGGGGCAAGTGCGGCGGCTTGTTCTGCCGCCGCTAGTGCCCCGGCGGCGTCGCCCGCAACCAGCAATGTGCGGCCGCTGGAGACCAGGGCCGCAGGACCGAGAGCAGGATCGGCGAAATAAGGCTTCAGTGCTTCGGATACGACCGTTGCCGCCAGCGCCTTGTCGCTCGCCCGCCGGTACAAGAGTGGCAGCGAAAGCACCAATCCTTGTCGCGCCGAGGGCTCAGCGGTGCTCAGGAACTGTGCCAGCGGCGCAGCCGTCTCTGCCGTACGGTTCAATGCCAGCAAGATCTGCAACAGATAGCGCTGTGCCGTATGCGATGTCGGCCAGGCGTCTACCCAGGCGTGCGCTGCCGCAAGCGCAGCCTCTCCGGAGCGCGATTGCAGTGCGATGTCCGTGGCGCGCTGAAACAGTTTTTCATCCTGATTGCGGCGTGCAGCTTCGAGCAGCAGCGAGTAGCCTGCACCCGGGTCCCCTGAACGGGCGGAGAGCTCGCCAGTGAAGATTTCATAAAACAGTTCGGCGTCGAGTTCTGCGCCGTTCTCTTGTGCCGTGGGAGCGCTGGCGGTAGGCAGAGAAGTAGCCGGTGGTGTGTTCTGCGCCTGAACGGCGCACGCCGCCAGGGAGCAGGCCAGCAGCGGGGCCGCCAGAAGACGTAAGGAGGAAGGCATCAAGCCATAATAATCCATGCGAAACCCTTGTCTGTACACGCGTTCCTATGCCCGAGTTGCCTGAGGTCGAAGTCACCCGGCGCAGCTTTGCGGACCGCATTGCAGGCGCCCGGATTGTGGACGCAACGCTTGGAAAGCCGCTGCGCTGGCCTCTGGGCTGCAGCCTCGAATCCTTGGTGGGGCGACGTGTTACCTGTGTGGACCGACGCGGCAAATACCTTCTCCTGCGCCTGGATCAAGGGCTCCTGCTCGTGCACCTGGGCATGTCGGGCAGTCTGTCGTTCGCGCCGAATCTGCCGCCCGGTGGGCCGCACGACCATTTTGATTTGCAGACCGATCGCGGGCATCTGCGTTTGCATGACCCACGCCGCTTTGGTGCAGTAGTCTGGGCGCCGGACGATGATGCTCCCGTGCTGCGCAAATTGCTGGGCCACCTCGGTGTAGAGCCGCTTTTAGAGGTTTTTTCTCTGGCGGACTTCAGTGCCGGACTGAAGTCCAGCCGGGCGCCCATCAAGCAAGTACTGTTGTCGGGAAAGCTGGTTGTCGGAGTTGGGAACATTTATGCCTCAGAGGCACTTTTCCTAGCCGGCATTCGGCCCACCACGCAGGCCAGACGTATTGGACCGCTGCGCGCCAAGCGCTTGCATGCGGCTATCCGCTCGGTTTTGGCCGAGGCCGTTGCGGCGGGCGGAAGCACCTTGCGGGATTTCCAGTCGGCCGATGGCAGCGTGGGTCACTTCCAGCTCAGCGCCCATGTGTATGGTCGGGCAGGCGCGCCCTGTCATACTTGCGCCGCGCCCATCAAAATGGTACGGCAGGGGCAGCGCAGCAGTTTTTATTGCCCCGTTTGCCAAAGGTCGTGATGCGAGGATGCAACGTCTGCAGCAGACGAATGCGTGCCATGGCAACGATGCACTATATTTTGACGACGCGTCTTGCGTTGCACTGACAACCCGAAAGCCACCGTGGGACCTTCTTTCAACGAGCAATTCGAGCAACACGACGTATGGCGGCGCGATTTTTCGCGTCGGCTGCGCCAGTTGGCCGACTGGTTGTCGTCTCACGATCTGATGGACGAGTCGGTGCGCGAGAGGATGCAGCGGCTCGAAGCGCAGGTTCGCACCGACAAAGTCATGGTGGCTTTTGTCGCGGAATTCTCACGCGGTAAATCTGAGCTCATCAATGCGATTTTCTTTGCCGGCTATGGGCGGCGCATCATGCCGGCAAGTGCTGGGCGCACCACCATGTGTCCGACCGAATTGGGATATGACGCGGCCCTGGCGCCCACCCTGCGGCTGTTGCCGATAGAGACACGCCTGTCGCCCAGAGGGCTGGCCGATTGGCGCGCCTTGCCTGACAGCTGGCGGGAGATCGCCCTGGATGCCAATGATGGCGCGCAAATTGCTGCCGCCATCGCAAAGGTGGCGGAAGTGCGTGCTGTCAGCGTAGACGAAGCGCGCTCCCTCGGGTTCTGGCACGATGAATTGCCACAGGAAAACCCACCGCAAACGGCAGAGGGCCTGGTGGAAGTTCCGAGGTGGCGCCATGCCATCGTTAATCTGCCCCATCCCTTGCTGCAGCACGGCTTGGTGATTCTTGATACGCCAGGCCTGAATGCAATCGGCGCCGAGCCGGAATTGACCGTCAACCTGATTCCGCAAGCCCACGCGGTAGTCTTTATTCTTGCGGCGGACACCGGAGTCACCCGATCCGATCTCGCCATCTGGCGCGAGCATCTTGCAGGCACTTCCGACAGCGCGGAAGCACGTCTGGTGGTTCTCAACAAGATTGACACCCTGTGGGACACACTGAGTTCGGCCGAACAAGTGCGGGCGCAACTCCAGCGTCAGCGCCTAAGCTCGGCGGAAACTCTTGGAGTTGCTCCCGAGCAGGTGCTGCTGGTTTCGGCACAGAAAGGATTGGTAGCAAAAATCTCCTGCGACGACGTAATGCTGGAGTCGAGTGGCTTGCCCGAACTCGAAGATGCGCTGGCCCAGGGCATCATGGGTCAGCGGCAGAGCATTTTGCGCTCTGCTATTGGCGTTGCCCTGGCGGGGGTACGCAGTGAGACAGCGCGCGTGCTCAATATCCGCCGCCGCGATCTGGATGACCAAATGATCGAATTGGGCAGTCTGCGGGGAAAGAATGCGGCCGTCATTGCGGCGATGCGCCAGCGCATCGAGCATGAGCGTGACGAATTTGGGCAATGTGCCGCCAAAATACAGGCGGTTCGCGCCGTGCACCTCAAGTTGTTGCGAGACATCTTTGATCGCTTGAGCGCCAAGGCTCTGAAAGGGCTGCTTGCAGATCTGGTGCACGCGCTGCGGCAAAAGGGCCTCAAGCTAGGTGTCAAGAAACACTATGCGGATACCTTCGATCGCTTGCGTGGTGTGCTTGACGAGGCACAGGCCAACGCCACGGAAGTCCAGGCCATGCTGGCGGGCACTTTTCGGCAATTGAACGCGGAGTTCGGGTTTTCTCTGCAGGTTCCGCAACCAATTCAGTTGGATCAGTTTGTGCTCGATCTGGTTCGCATTGAACGCAGTCATGTGCAATACCTCAATGTGGGCAATGTCTTGAAGCTGGTGCAGTCGGAATTTGCCGAGCGGCTTGCCCGTGCGCTCTCGACGAGGTTGCGTGCCATCTACGAGTCTGCAGCCAACGACCTGGAGCTGTGGAGCAATGCGGCGATGGCGCAGCTGGATGCTCAGTTGCGCGAGCGCAAGCGAAGTTTCAGCAGACGGATCGATGCGGTGGATCGCATACAGGCTGCCGCTTCTGGCTTGGAAGAACGCATTGCGGAAATTGAAGAGGGCCAACAGGCTCTGGACAGTCTGAGTGAGCAGTTGGAATCCCTTACGCTGTCCCTGCGGTCGTTCTCCGAGCCTTTGAGTGACGACTCATCGGCTTCAACGCCGTTGCCGCTTCCAGTGCAGGCATGACGCTTGGCCAGGGGTTTGCGCAGGCTGTCGTGAGTTGGCAGCAACAGCATGGGCGTCGTGCGCTACCTTGGCAAAACACGCGCGACCCGTACCGCGTATGGCTCTCGGAAATCATGCTGCAACAAACGCAGGTGGTTACGGTGCTTGGCTACTACAGCCGGTTTCTGGAGCATTTTCCCGATGTGGGCACCTTGGCTGCTGCGCCTGAGGATGCGGTGCTTGCGCTGTGGAGCGGGTTGGGCTACTACAGCCGGGCGCGCAACCTCCACAAGGCCGCGCAGAGGGTAGTTTTGAAGCACGGCGGGAAATTTCCGGACACTGCGGCACAGTTGGCGCAGCTGCCGGGCGTAGGGCGTTCCACTGCGGCCGCCATTGCAGCTTTCTGCTTCGATGAACGGGTGCCAATTCTGGATGCCAACGTCCGACGCGTCCTCACCCGTTTTCTTGCGTTCGAGCACGATCTCGCTCGCCCTGCCAATGAACGGGCCCTTTGGGCGCTGGCCGCCGAGATGGTTCCCCAGGCTGCCAGTGATATGCCGGCTTACACGCAAGGCATGATGGATTTGGGAGCCTCGGTCTGCACGTCACGTCGGCCGTCTTGCGGTACCTGTCCCTTGGCGATGGCGTGTGCTGCCCGGCGCAGCGGCGACGTACAGCAGTTTCCTGTGCGCTCACGCAAGGTGCTGCGCAAGCAGGAAAGCTGGTGGCTTTTGGTTTTGCGCGATGCGAGCGGGCGCATCTGGTTGCAGCGGCGGCCTGCGCCTGGCATATGGGCTGGGCTTTACTGCACGCCTGTGTTTGCTGACGAGATGGCCTTGCGCGCGCATGCCGCACGCTGGGGCGCCGCCGAAATCGAAAATATGGTGCCATTTCGGCATGCACTTACGCACCGCGAACTGGTGCTGCACCCGGTGCGGTTAGGCTTGTTCGAAGGCCGGTGTACCGCGCAAGAGGCAGAAGGTGCCTGGTTCACACCCGAAGAATGGCCGGTGTTAGGCCTGCCCGCCCCTGTACGCATTTTGTTGGAAAACGGTGCATGAGGTACTGCACGGAGCTTTATGCGTTCTGCGTATCGAGTTCCCGGTGGCGCGTCACAGTGGGCCAGCGGCTGGCAAAGCGCTTCGACAGATGTTCGACCAGGTACACGGAGCGGTGTTGCCCGCCTGTGCAGCCAATGGCAACGGTCACGTAGCTGCGATGGTTTTGCGCAAGGGCATCCAGCCATTCGGACAGAAACCGCGCAATGTCGGTTTCCATGCGCGCGACCTCGGTATGCGCGGCCAGAAAATCAATGACGGGCCCATCTCGACCCGTCAGGTCGCGCAGGGCGGCTTCGTAATGTGGGTTGGGAAGCATGCGCACGTCGAATACGTAGTCCGCATCCAGGGGAATGCCGCGTTTGAAAGCAAACGACTGGAAGACCAGGGACAGCGGATTGGGCGGCTTCGCCATCAGGCTCTTGATGTAGCTTTGCAGCTGCGATGCGCGGATCGTGCTGGTATCGACCACCTGCGCGCTTTCGCGCAAATCGGCCAGCAGCTCGCGCTCAAGTTCAATGACCTGCATCAGTCCGCGCGGCCCCTGGGGAGACATGCTGTCCGTCAATGGATGGCGCCTGCGTGTTTCTGAAAAACGGCGCACCAGCGTATCGGTATTGGCATCTAGAAAGACGGAGTGCACCGTGCAGCCCTGCGCGCGCAACTCACGCAGTTTCTCGGGCACCATCGGCAAGGAGGTGCGGCTGCGCACATCCATGGCAATGGCGAAACGATTGCCATGGTGGGCGTGTTCCAGCGCAACGAAACTCAAAAGCAGCTCGGGTGGCAGGTTGTCCACGCAGTAATAACCTGCATCCTCGTAGGCGCGCAGGGCCACCGATTTGCCCGAACCGGACATGCCCGTAATCAAGACGATTTCAATGGCCACTGACCTACTCCAGTGCGTTTTCCCGGGCGCCATCGCCCAGCATTTCCTGGGCATGTGCGATGCTCGCCCGTGAGACTTTTTCTCCTCCCATCATGCGTGCCACTTCCGCAACCCGCTGCGTCCCTTTGGCGGGCACGACGGTGCTGTTCGCTCCTTGCAGGGTCTGGTTTTTTGATACGACAAGGTGGTGGTCGGCACAGGCTGCGACCTGAGGCAGGTGGGTCACGGCCAGCACTTGGCGCTCGCGCCCCAGTTGCTGCATCAACCGCCCCAAGGTTTCTGCTACTGCGCCTCCAACCCCTGCGTCCACCTCGTCAAAAATGAGCGTCCCAGCGCTTCCTCTGGCGCTGGTGGTCACGGCGATAGCGAGCGCAATGCGTGAGAGTTCTCCGCCAGAAGCCACCTTGCCGAGCAATTTTGGCGTCTGCCCAGCATGGCCAGCAATGTGGAACTCGATATCGTCCAGGCCCGCTGAGCCAGGCTGCGCCGCCGCAGTGAGCTGCACGGCGAACTGCCCACCGACCATGCCCAGATCCTGCATCATCGAGGTGACGGCTTCTGCCAGGCGCGGTGCTGCCGCGCTGCGCTGGCGCGTCAGCGCTTTCGCTGCTGCTTGGTAGCGGCTGGCGGCGTCGTGCTCTGCAGCGGCCAGGGCCTGCAAATCGTGGCCTGCTTCCAATTGGGCCAGTGCGGTTTTCCAGCCCTTGTGCACTTGCGCCAGATCTCCTGGCGGCTGCTTGAAGCGGCGCGCCAGGCTGAGCCAGAGGGCAACGCGTTCATCCAAGGTCTGCATCTGCGCGGCATCGAGGGCATCGCGGCGCAGGTACGTATGCAGGCCGCGCAGGGCTTCCTCTGTCTGGGCGACGCTGTCCGCCAACAGGAGCACCGTTTCGCGGAATTGCGGTTCGAGGTGCTCTTGCGCAGTTAAAGCGGCGAGGGCCTGTGCCAATGCTGAGCATGCCCCACCATCTTCATGGTCCAGATGGTGGGCCGCAGCCAGTGCGGCTTCCATCAAGGACTGTGCATGTCCGAGTCGGGTGTGTTCCTCGTTCAGAGCGTCCCATTCGTTAAGTTGCGGGGCGAGCTTGTCGAGTTCCGCAATCTGCCATTGCAGCCGTTCGCGTTCTGCACCTGCAGACTCCTGGGCTTCGCGAGCCGCGGACAGTGCTTCAGCGGTAGCGCGCCAGGTGGTCCAGGCCTGTTGCACGCGCCCGGTGTCGGTATGGGCATAGGCGTCGAGCAACTCGCGCACCGCTCCGTGCCGTGTGAGCTGCTGCCAGGCGTGCTGGCCATGGATATCCAGCAAGGCTGAAGCCAGTTCGCGCAATTGCGCCGCTGTTGCCGGTGTGCCATTGATCCAGCCGCGGCTTTTACCGCTGCTGTCGACGGTGCGGCGCAGCAGTAGCTCGCCATCTGCCTCAAATCCCCCACGCTGGAGCCATGGCACCACCTCCTGCGGCAGGTCAAACTCCGCGCTCAGTTCCGCACGCGCCGCACCTTCGCGCACGATGCCAGCGTCGGCGCGTGCGCCCAGCACCAGCTGCAGTGCGTCGATGAGGATCGATTTGCCTGCGCCCGTCTCGCCCGTCAGGGCCGTGAAGCCAGGCTCAAAATCGATTTCCAAGGATTCGACGATGACGAAATCACGCAAGCTCATGTGCCGCAGCGACATGATCAGGAACCTCCTTCGTTCCAGCGCAGCTTGCGTCGCAAGGTATCGAAATAGTTCCAGCCGCGCGGGTGTAGAAAACGAACGCAATATTCAGAGCGGCGCACCAGAATGCGGTCGCCTTTGTGCAATGCGGCAAGCGACTGCATATCGAAGCTGGCACTAGCGTCGCGGCCATTGACGAGTTCGATGGCAATTTCAGCACTGTCCGAAAGAACGATCGGGCGGTTGGACAGCGTGTGTGGTGCAATCGGCACCAGCACCCAGCCGGGAATGGATGGATGCAGCATGGGGCCGCCGGCCGACAGTGCGTAGGCCGTGGAGCCCGTAGGCGAGGCCACGATCAAGCCGTCGGCGCGCTGGTTGGCGACGAAATGCCCGTCCACCTCGACACGCAGCTCCACCATGCCCGAAGTCGCCCCGCGGTTGACGACCACATCGTTCATCGCCAGCGCGTCGAAAACGCATTCGCCGTTGCGCAGCACCTGCCCGTGCATCAACTGCCGGCGGTCTTCCTCGAACTCCCCATGCAGCATGGGCGTCAGCGTTGTCTTGAGTTCTTCTAGAGGGATGTCGGTTACAAACCCCAGCCGCCCCTGGTTGATGCCGATGAGCGGCGTACTGAATCGCGCCAGCTTGCGGCCGATGCTCAGCATCGTGCCGTCGCCCCCCACAACCAGGCCGAGATCACATTGCTCGCCGATCTCCTGTGGTGTCAGCGCGGCGTGCCCCGAGAAGCCACCGTTGTCCGCGGTTTGCATTTCCATTGACACGCGGCACCCCTGTCCAACCAGAAAGGCAGCAATGTGCTCTAGCACTTCACGCGAACCCGGCGCTACCGTGCCAGTCTCGGCATGGTGGTACTTGCCTATTAACGCCACATGGTGAAACGAGGGGGTCATGATTGAAATTACATCACTAAGCTGATGTGATCTTTGCGATCTTGCCCAACATTCGTGTTTTGCATGCGCTGTCTCGTTCGGATTCAAGCGCTGCCAGGACTATCCAATTCTTCACGTCCTGGCCCAATTCTTCGGCCAGTGCTCCCGCAATAGCGGGGCTTATGTGGCCGCGCATTCTTGCGTTGTGGAGTGCGTTTCGATTTAGCTTCAGCTTCTCATGCCAGTAGGGTGCGGGCTGTGTCGCGAGGGCCGCATCTAGCAGATTCATCGTGTTTTGCATAGAGCCTCCGTTAGGTGTTGGAAAAGTGCAATCATTGTGATTGCACATTGCAATCAACACGGGTGCAGTGTAGTCTCCGCTTCGCAATCAATGTGATTGCGTCACAGGAGCCGGCATGCACCCCCATTCAAACCCCGTTTTCCCTCTCAATGATGGCAGCACCGGGAACGAAATTAGCAAAGGTCGGCCAGCGAAGCATGCCAGCGCAGCCGCTCGCAAGGCTGCATATCGCGCTGTAAAAGCGCGGGTTGATTACACCGACAAGCCGGAAATTGTCGAGAAGCTCCGCGAGACTGCGGCGCATCTTGATTGCAGCGTGAATGAGCTTCTTCAATCGATGGTGCGTTTTGCGGAAACCAATCGGAACTGGAAGCAAGTTGGCTTGTATGGCTCGCGTCGTGGTGGGGTGCTGCAATGAGCTTCGTTTCCCGCCAATACATCGATTGCACCCCCCAGGCGCACCAAAGCGCGGCGGACAGCTTGCCGGCTTCATCTGCCCGCGCGCCTGGGCGGTGCACCAATCGCGGCGCTTGGCTCCACATCGCCGCCTTCCTTGATCGTTTCCCCACGCGGCCACTTGAATTTCATGCTCGGGCAGTTGGCCTTCTCGCTGGCACCGCAGACGCCGCGCACGGGGAGCGGAGCGCGGGCGCGGCGGCGGCGGGGCTGTCGAGCATCCCCGATGGTAATCACGGGGATAACAGGATTTCGTCATGACCCGCGCCGCTCGCTCAACCCTTGTCCTGGATGGTTCGGAAGTCAAGGCCCGATTGTTGGCTGAACGCATGGCGTCCAAGTCGGTGGTGCATGTCGATTGGGTCCGCTTCACCTGCCTGCTGCGCAATGTGCCTGCGCCTTCTGTTGATGATCTGTTCCCCTCGGCGCCTCCTGGTGGCGGTCGTTGGGCGCCCAACATTTGGGATGACCGGGCTATTGAAGTTCGCCGCATCCTGGCGGGCCTTCCTGACGCCGATTTCAGCGCGTCAGCGCAAGCCAAAGACCTTGCATTTGCTGTCGCCCAGGCGCTCGGCGATGACTACACCGTTGCCCCTGAAATTCGCAAGGGCCATGACTTCTACCGTTTCCGCTGGAGTATTGAGCGCAACGGCGTCGAGTGCGGTTGGGTGGGCTACCTGTCGAGCGGCGAGAGTCCACGCCAGCAGGCGCAAAGCAGAACCATCCATTGCAATCTCTACGGTGCAGCCTGCACTTTCGCTGCAAGCGGTTGGAACACCCGTCTTGCCGATTTGATTGAAGAGTACGGCGGCGACATGACCCGCTGCGACCTCGCGCTTGATTTTTTCGATGGTGTTCCTGGCCTGCCCGACTACCTCTCGTCGCTGGTCGGCGACTACAAAGCCGGCCTGTGTGATTCGGGCGGAAAACGTCTCAAGTGCAACATGCTCGGCGACTGGGCTAATGGCCATGAGCGCTCGTTTTACCTTGGGAGCAAAGAAGCCGGAAAACAGACGAACGTCTACGAGAAAGGCGATCAGCTTTTCGGTGTCGAAGCTGCATCGGCATGGATTCGTGCAGAGCTTCGTTATGGCAACAAGCTGCGCGAGCTCTCGCCGGAAATGCTGCGCCGTCCTGCCGATTTTTTCGCGGGTGCGAGCGACTGGCATGCGTCCCTGATTCGCATGGCTGACGCCATCGTCACGCCTGAACCTGTCAAGACGGCGGGCCGTCTCGCTGCCGAAACCGTAGAGGCGGAAGTTACCCGCAATGTGCGTTGGTTCCGCGATGTCGCTGCACCCACTGCGGCGGCTGCAATCGAGTTCCTGGGTCTGGATGAACTGTGCGCCATGGTCAGCAATGTGAAGCTGCCCGGTCGCCTTCAGCGCTTCACATTGCCTGAGCTTCGGCGCGCTTTCCAGCCCGCTTTTGAACGTGTTTCCCTGGTCTGCGACGCTGGCCCCGTTGCTGCCTGACCTCAATCTTGGCCATAGGAAAAATCATGCGTATCCCCATGCAAGTTGTCGTTCACGGCATCAAAGAATCTGTCGGCACGTTCGAAGGCAAAGCCTTCTCAAGCACCACGTTTCACTGTGAGGTTGATCTGAAGGAAAACGGTGCAGGCCGCTCGCTCGGTCGTGTTACCCGCCCCTTCAAGATTGGTGACGCAAAGGAATTCGAAAAGTGGCTGGGCCTGTCGCAGTCCTTCCCGATTCAGGCCAATGCGGTCTTTGAAATGGAGGCCACGCGCGACGACGGCACCAAGCTGACCCTGGTTGAAATTACACCCGTTGCACGGGCCGCCAAGGCTGCGTAATGCGTCTCTTGGTCCAGTCCCAAGCAACGGGCCGCTTTTTGGCTCCCTCGCTCTCTGACGGTCAGCCCGAATGGGTTGCCAGTCTGCGCGAAGCGGGCGGCGGCGTCGTGTTCGATGTTGATGCAGCGCATCAGCTTGTTCTCGATTGCTGCGAACCCGAAGACCGTCCGGTGCTGGTGGACCTGGATCGGCTCGGCACCGCTGCCGATTACCCGCCTGGGGAAGATTCCCATGGCTGACTCGGTAATTGAATGCTCTACGGCCTGCACTGTCACGGTCGTACACGAATTAAGTCTCCCTCCGCTGCAATTGGAAACAGCGGACGGTGCATTAATCGCAAGCGCCATCCTTGCGATTTGGGCTATTGGTTGGGCATTTCGCATGCTCATTCGCACGCTCAATACTTCCGATGGAAATCAAAACCTGGAGAATTGAAAATGAAGATGAATCGTTTTGCTGGCCTGCGCACTGCTGTGCAAACCCTTGCCGTCGCTGCTGGCGGTCTGTTGATGGCTGCGAGCTCGCATGCTGCCGCCATCGATGTGACGTCTGTCGTGACGGATATCGAGGCGCAAGCTACTCCCATCGGCCTTGTCGGTTCGGCTGTGCTGGTGATTTACGGCGCCGTCAAGGCGTTCAAGTGGGTGCGCGGCGCCCTGTCCTAAGCCCTGACGGTTTGAGGTTCCCCACTCGGCCGGGTGGGGGCTTTGCCAAAGCGTCAATGTCTGGCGCTTCGTCAAGGGTAGGACCATGGGCCTTTTTGTCATCATCGCAATAGTGGGGGCGGCGTGGCTCATATTCTCCGCCTGATTCTTCTTTCAGTCCTGGTTCTGCTTTCGGGCGTTGCACGGGCATATCCTGCTCCGGTCTGGTATTACACGCTTACGCCGCCCAGTGCCAATTACCCCACTAGTGAGGAAACCTGTAGGCAGCAGTTTGATTTCTTTAACACGTTGGGAGACGGTACATATTCGTTTTCGGGCGTGGGCGTTGATATGCACCCCCAGGGGGATTGCATTGGCACTAAAACGTTCGACGGGTCAACGAGTCCGGTTATTGGGAGTTATTACGGGCGGTATGTTTGCCCGCAGGCTAATAGTCAATTGGTTGGAACTGAGTGCGTTTGCAGTTCGGATTCGCTTGAGGAAGATGGACAATGCAAGCCGCGTGAGGAAGTTTGCGAGCCTGGATTTGAGAAAGTGAATGGTGTTTGTACGTTGAAACCTTGTGCGGCAAATGAGGTGCGTATTAATAATGTTTGTGTAAAAGAGCCTGATTGTCCTGCTGGTAAAGAGCGAGTGAACGGCGTTTGTAAAGAAACTGGCTGCGAGGCCGGTAAAGGCGTCGGTGAGATTAGTGGATTATCAGATAATGAGGTGAAATATTTTTGTTCTGGCGGTTGCCAAGCTAAAGTTAGATCATCTGTTTGTGTAAGTTGGGGTGGAAAAACAGATTGCAGCGGGTCTGGGTATCTTACCGGTGCGCGCTGTACCACGTCAGATTCTGCACCTCCTGCATCTAATCCGCCTCCTACTGATACACCTCCTGGCGATAATCCTGATTCGCCACCCGGTGATGGTGGTAATGGTGGGGATGGTCAGCCTGAAGGCCCTGGTACGGGCGGCGGGACTGGTGGTTCTGGGCCGGGCACGGGTGGAGATGGTAGCGGCGGCGGGTCTACTACGCCCCCGGATGTTACGCCGCCTAATACTGACCCTAGTACGCCTGGGCAACCGTCTGGAAGTGGGTTAGGTACGCCGTCTGCGCCTAAAGACCCTGATGCGGATGGAAAGTGTCCTGAGGGTTATCACAAGCAAGGTGCGGTTTGTATATCTGATCCGAAACCACCTGATGCGGATGGTAAATGCCCTTCTGGATTTGTGAAAATCGGGACAATATGTTATGCGGTTTATCAGTCGGGTGACCCTAATGGTACCGGTGATGGTGGTGACGATAGTGATAAACCGAGCTTCGGCGGCACATGTGAAGCCGGTTTTACGTGCAAGGGCGATGCCGTGCAATGCGCTATTGCTCAAGAGCAGCACAAAAGAGATTGCCAACTGTATGTACAGAAAACAGAAGAATCCAAATTGTATTATTTGGAGTCGGCGAAAATAGGGAATCGAACTCTTGATTTGCCGGGTAATGAGTCGATTGATTTAAATGGGCGTATTGATAGCGTTGATGCTCTTGGGGGTGGGTCTGGTGTTCATGACCTCAGTATTACGGTAATGGGTCAATCTGTCGTTTTGCCATTTTCGAATTTGAATAGTTCGTTGATGATGTTTGGGAATATTTTGGTCGTTGTGTCGTTTCTGCTGGCTTATAGAATAGTGGGGAGAGGTTGATATGCCTATTTTTATTGCGGCGCTCGGTGGCATGCTTATTAATGTTGCCGGAACTCTTGTTGGCCGTGTTTTGATTGCCCTAGGTATTGGGGTAGTTTCTTACACTGGTATCAATACATCGCTTGGCTGGATTAAAGCGCAGGCGATAGGCAGTTTTGGACTCCTTCCATCGGAAATGATGGCGATTGTCGGCATGATGAAAGTTGGAGTGTGTATTAGTATTGTTTCGAGTGCGATTACGGCGCGGCTTGTATTAAATGGATTGACTGGCGACACATTCAAAAAGTGGGTGATTAAGTAATGCTTTACCTTATTACGGGTGCCAATGGAGCAGGAAAGACCCTCAACACCCTCAAATGGGTGCGCGAAAGGTCTTTAAAGGAAAATCGGCCTGTATGCCATAACGGGCGATTTGAGCCGGTCCCAGGCGGCGAATTGTCTAGTTGGAAAACGGTCGATTTTGAAAAGTGGCAAGACGAACCGGACGGCACGATATTTGTTATTGACGAGTGTCACAATGATCTCCCACTGCGGCCACCAAGTGCGGTGCCTCCTGAGCATGTGCGCATGCTTGCTGAGCATCGGCGGCGTGGTTTTGACTTTTACCTTGTCACTCAGCACCCGCAAAACATTGATGCTTTCGTTAGGCGCCTGATTGGTGCTCCTGGCTGGCATCGGCACCTAAAACGCACTTTCGGTGCCGATCTTGTAAGCGTTTTGGAGTGGCCTGCGGTTAATCCGCAGTGCGAAAAAAACGGGGCTGGCAAGTCGGGGACCGTCACAATGCAGGCTTTCCCGAAAAACGTTTTTTCGTGGTATCGCTCTGCGAGTTTGCACACGGGAAAAAAGCGCGTCCCAAAAACAGTTTGGGCTTTGGCCGCATCAGTTGTCCTGATTCCGGCGCTGTTGTGGGGCGCATATCACAGCATGGCGAAGCGGTTGGAGCCGGGGCAGAAGCCTGAGGTTTCGTCGCCTGTCCCTGGCGTTCCTGGCGTGCCTGCGGCGCTGCAAGTGTCGGCGTCTGAGGAATCTTTAGCTGCATACGTGCAAGCTCGGGCGCCTCGCCTCGCCAGCTTGCCGCATACGGCTCCGATTTATGACGAAGTGACTAAACCTAAGTCGGCTCCTTACCCTGCTGCGTGCGTTCAAATGGGCAAGGTCTGCAAGTGCTACAGCCAGCAGGCGACCATCCTTAACGTCGATTTTTCAGTGTGCGTTCAGATTGTGCAGCGTGGGTTTTTCGTTGATTGGCAAGACGATCACCAGGTGCGTGATGCGCGTGATGTGCCTGATCGTGTCGTGGCGTCTGCCGATGATCCTGGCCAGGGTCATTTGCGTACGGTGCCAGCGCCTGAGCCGGTGCAACATCAGGCGGGAGAAGTGGCCTTGCGTGATGTGCCAAGGGTGGTTCGTCGGGGCACGCGTAGTGAGTGGGTTGAACAGCTTGCTGCGCGCAATGCTTCTGTGCATTCGGTGACTGAAAAACAATAAAGTGCAATAGGTGTTTAAACCTATTGACAAAAAAATAAATACAGAAAAATGCAAAAAAAGATTGACAAATAAAAAGTCAATAGAATTTAGAATTTATTTTGTGTTTTTTGTTTCGCCACCTCGGCGCCTTTGTTCGCGTTTTGGGGTATGGGGCATCGCCCCATGTTCAACCTGTCACGCGCCACGTTCCCCACGTCAAGGGGCACCATGTAACCAGCGCGCCTGCCTTTGCTTCCTGCTGCACTTGATTCATTACCGCTTTGTCGTTGCCGTCGAACATGCTCCGGCCAATGCCGCGAAGCGCTGCGCTTGAACTTCAGCCGGCCTTTGCTCGCCGCCATAAAAAACCGGTATTCATGGCCTCCGCTGCGTTCCTGGTGTGACAATTCCTCACGAATTGAGAGGCGAGAAAATGACCATGGAACGAAACAGATTCCCTCGTGAAGATACCTTTTTTGCCGACATAGGCAATATTGCCGCAGGCGTTTTCATCGGTGCCCTGGCCGCAATGTTTGCCTATGAGGGTGTGTCGGCTCTTCGCGCTGAGTACGCGCTGAATCAGCTTGCGCAGCAGGCACAGCAGGCCATGCGTGCTGATCGTGAACGTGTGAGAGTCGAGCAGGAAAACAGGGCTGTGCAGCAGCAGCAACAGCAGGCCCGGGCCCAGGCATTGCAGGATGCCCGCGATTTTGCCCAGACCCTGCAACGGGACCGCGAACAGCGCCGCGTGAATGCTTGGGCCGACTACTACCATCCGTCGCCGCCTTGCTTGGTCGATTCGGCCACCATGGCCTGTGCGAACGCGTACATGGCCGCCCGTAAACGCTTTGATGCACAGTACAAAGATCGGTGACCATCTTCGGTTACGCGCGTGTCTCCACGACTGAACAGAACACTGCTGCGCAGCTTGCCGCGTTCAAGCGTGCGGGCGTTGAAATAATCGTTGAGGAAAAACGCTCGGCCATAAAAGACCGACCACAGCTTGACGCGTTGCTATTGAAAATGCAGCGCGGCGATACGCTGACGGTCTACAAACTAGACCGGCTTGCGCGCTCCGTTGCGCATTTCGTCAAGGTCTTTGATCTGCTGCGCTCCAAGGGCTGCGGCTTCCGCTCGCTCACTGAATCCATCGAAACTGAGACGCCCCAAGGCCGCATGTTCCTGCACATGCTCAGTGCCTTCGCTGAGTTTGAACGCGAGCTAATCCGCGAAAGGTGCCACGCCGGGCAAGTGGCTGCGCGGGCGGCTGGAAAAACATGGGGGAGAAAACGAGCGCTGGATGATGAAACTACAGCGCAAATCGTGGCTGCGTGGCGCTCGGGCTGGTATGACCAGCGAACGCTGGCCGAAATGGCGGGCTGCTCAGTATCCTGCCTGCGGGACCATATACACCGGCATGAGGGTCGGGGCCGATGGTCCAAGAAACTTACGCCAGTAAGCTGATGTGATCTTTGCGATCTTGCCCAACATTCGTGTTTTGCATGCGCTGTCTCGTTCGGATTCAAGCGCTGCCAGGACTATCCAATTCTTCACGTCCTGGCCCAATTCTTCGGCCAGTGCTCCCGCAATAGCGGGGCTTATGTGGCCGCGCATTCTTGCGTTGTGGAGTGCGTTTCGATTTAGCTTCAGCTTCTCATGCCAGTAGGGTGCGGGCTGTGTCGCGAGGGCCGCATCTAGCAGATTCATCGTGTTTTGCATAGAGCCTCCGTTAGGTGTTGGAAAAGTGCAATCATTGTGATTGCACATTGCAATCAACACGGGTGCAGTGTAGTCTCCGCTTCGCAATCAATGTGATTGCGTCACAGGAGCCGGCATGCACCCCCATTCAAACCCCGTTTTCCCTCTCAATGATGGCAGCACCGGGAACGAAATTAGCAAAGGTCGGCCAGCGAAGCATGCCAGCGCAGCCGCTCGCAAGGCTGCATATCGCGCTGTAAAAGCGCGGGTTGATTACACCGACAAGCCGGAAATTGTCGAGAAGCTCCGCGAGACTGCGGCGCATCTTGATTGCAGCGTGAATGAGCTTCTTCAATCGATGGTGCGTTTTGCGGAAACCAATCGGAACTGGAAGCAAGTTGGCTTGTATGGCTCGCGTCGTGGTGGGGTGCTGCAATGAGCTTCGTTTCCCGCCAATACATCGATTGCACCCCCCAGGCGCACCAAAGCGCGGCGGACAGCTTGCCGGCTTCATCTGCCCGCGCGCCTGGGCGGTGCACCAATCGCGGCGCTTGGCTCCACATCGCCGCCTTCCTTGATCGTTTCCCCACGCGGCCACTTGAATTTCATGCTCGGGCAGTTGGCCTTCTCGCTGGCACCGCAGACGCCGCGCACGGGGAGCGGAGCGCGGGCGCGGCGGCGGCGGGGCTGTCGAGCATCCCCGATGGTAATCACGGGGATAACAGGATTTCGTCATGACCCGCGCCGCTCGCTCAACCCTTGTCCTGGATGGTTCGGAAGTCAAGGCCCGATTGTTGGCTGAACGCATGGCGTCCAAGTCGGTGGTGCATGTCGATTGGGTCCGCTTCACCTGCCTGCTGCGCAATGTGCCTGCGCCTTCTGTTGATGATCTGTTCCCCTCGGCGCCTCCTGGTGGCGGTCGTTGGGCGCCCAACATTTGGGATGACCGGGCTATTGAAGTTCGCCGCATCCTGGCGGGCCTTCCTGACGCCGATTTCAGCGCGTCAGCGCAAGCCAAAGACCTTGCATTTGCTGTCGCCCAGGCGCTCGGCGATGACTACACCGTTGCCCCTGAAATTCGCAAGGGCCATGACTTCTACCGTTTCCGCTGGAGTATTGAGCGCAACGGCGTCGAGTGCGGTTGGGTGGGCTACCTGTCGAGCGGCGAGAGTCCACGCCAGCAGGCGCAAAGCAGAACCATCCATTGCAATCTCTACGGTGCAGCCTGCACTTTCGCTGCAAGCGGTTGGAACACCCGTCTTGCCGATTTGATTGAAGAGTACGGCGGCGACATGACCCGCTGCGACCTCGCGCTTGATTTTTTCGATGGTGTTCCTGGCCTGCCCGACTACCTCTCGTCGCTGGTCGGCGACTACAAAGCCGGCCTGTGTGATTCGGGCGGAAAACGTCTCAAGTGCAACATGCTCGGCGACTGGGCTAATGGCCATGAGCGCTCGTTTTACCTTGGGAGCAAAGAAGCCGGAAAACAGACGAACGTCTACGAGAAAGGCGATCAGCTTTTCGGTGTCGAAGCTGCATCGGCATGGATTCGTGCAGAGCTTCGTTATGGCAACAAGCTGCGCGAGCTCTCGCCGGAAATGCTGCGCCGTCCTGCCGATTTTTTCGCGGGTGCGAGCGACTGGCATGCGTCCCTGATTCGCATGGCTGACGCCATCGTCACGCCTGAACCTGTCAAGACGGCGGGCCGTCTCGCTGCCGAAACCGTAGAGGCGGAAGTTACCCGCAATGTGCGTTGGTTCCGCGATGTCGCTGCACCCACTGCGGCGGCTGCAATCGAGTTCCTGGGTCTGGATGAACTGTGCGCCATGGTCAGCAATGTGAAGCTGCCCGGTCGCCTTCAGCGCTTCACATTGCCTGAGCTTCGGCGCGCTTTCCAGCCCGCTTTTGAACGTGTTTCCCTGGTCTGCGACGCTGGCCCCGTTGCTGCCTGACCTCAATCTTGGCCATAGGAAAAATCATGCGTATCCCCATGCAAGTTGTCGTTCACGGCATCAAAGAATCTGTCGGCACGTTCGAAGGCAAAGCCTTCTCAAGCACCACGTTTCACTGTGAGGTTGATCTGAAGGAAAACGGTGCAGGCCGCTCGCTCGGTCGTGTTACCCGCCCCTTCAAGATTGGTGACGCAAAGGAATTCGAAAAGTGGCTGGGCCTGTCGCAGTCCTTCCCGATTCAGGCCAATGCGGTCTTTGAAATGGAGGCCACGCGCGACGACGGCACCAAGCTGACCCTGGTTGAAATTACACCCGTTGCACGGGCCGCCAAGGCTGCGTAATGCGTCTCTTGGTCCAGTCCCAAGCAACGGGCCGCTTTTTGGCTCCCTCGCTCTCTGACGGTCAGCCCGAATGGGTTGCCAGTCTGCGCGAAGCGGGCGGCGGCGTCGTGTTCGATGTTGATGCAGCGCATCAGCTTGTTCTCGATTGCTGCGAACCCGAAGACCGTCCGGTGCTGGTGGACCTGGATCGGCTCGGCACCGCTGCCGATTACCCGCCTGGGGAAGATTCCCATGGCTGACTCGGTAATTGAATGCTCTACGGCCTGCACTGTCACGGTCGTACACGAATTAAGTCTCCCTCCGCTGCAATTGGAAACAGCGGACGGTGCATTAATCGCAAGCGCCATCCTTGCGATTTGGGCTATTGGTTGGGCATTTCGCATGCTCATTCGCACGCTCAATACTTCCGATGGAAATCAAAACCTGGAGAATTGAAAATGAAGATGAATCGTTTTGCTGGCCTGCGCACTGCTGTGCAAACCCTTGCCGTCGCTGCTGGCGGTCTGTTGATGGCTGCGAGCTCGCATGCTGCCGCCATCGATGTGACGTCTGTCGTGACGGATATCGAGGCGCAAGCTACTCCCATCGGCCTTGTCGGTTCGGCTGTGCTGGTGATTTACGGCGCCGTCAAGGCGTTCAAGTGGGTGCGCGGCGCCCTGTCCTAAGCCCTGACGGTTTGAGGTTCCCCACTCGGCCGGGTGGGGGCTTTGCCAAAGCGTCAATGTCTGGCGCTTCGTCAAGGGTAGGACCATGGGCCTTTTTGTCATCATCGCAATAGTGGGGGCGGCGTGGCTCATATTCTCCGCCTGATTCTTCTTTCAGTCCTGGTTCTGCTTTCGGGCGTTGCACGGGCATATCCTGCTCCGGTCTGGTATTACACGCTTACGCCGCCCAGTGCCAATTACCCCACTAGTGAGGAAACCTGTAGGCAGCAGTTTGATTTCTTTAACACGTTGGGAGACGGTACATATTCGTTTTCGGGCGTGGGCGTTGATATGCACCCCCAGGGGGATTGCATTGGCACTAAAACGTTCGACGGGTCAACGAGTCCGGTTATTGGGAGTTATTACGGGCGGTATGTTTGCCCGCAGGCTAATAGTCAATTGGTTGGAACTGAGTGCGTTTGCAGTTCGGATTCGCTTGAGGAAGATGGACAATGCAAGCCGCGTGAGGAAGTTTGCGAGCCTGGATTTGAGAAAGTGAATGGTGTTTGTACGTTGAAACCTTGTGCGGCAAATGAGGTGCGTATTAATAATGTTTGTGTAAAAGAGCCTGATTGTCCTGCTGGTAAAGAGCGAGTGAACGGCGTTTGTAAAGAAACTGGCTGCGAGGCCGGTAAAGGCGTCGGTGAGATTAGTGGATTATCAGATAATGAGGTGAAATATTTTTGTTCTGGCGGTTGCCAAGCTAAAGTTAGATCATCTGTTTGTGTAAGTTGGGGTGGAAAAACAGATTGCAGCGGGTCTGGGTATCTTACCGGTGCGCGCTGTACCACGTCAGATTCTGCACCTCCTGCATCTAATCCGCCTCCTACTGATACACCTCCTGGCGATAATCCTGATTCGCCACCCGGTGATGGTGGTAATGGTGGGGATGGTCAGCCTGAAGGCCCTGGTACGGGCGGCGGGACTGGTGGTTCTGGGCCGGGCACGGGTGGAGATGGTAGCGGCGGCGGGTCTACTACGCCCCCGGATGTTACGCCGCCTAATACTGACCCTAGTACGCCTGGGCAACCGTCTGGAAGTGGGTTAGGTACGCCGTCTGCGCCTAAAGACCCTGATGCGGATGGAAAGTGTCCTGAGGGTTATCACAAGCAAGGTGCGGTTTGTATATCTGATCCGAAACCACCTGATGCGGATGGTAAATGCCCTTCTGGATTTGTGAAAATCGGGACAATATGTTATGCGGTTTATCAGTCGGGTGACCCTAATGGTACCGGTGATGGTGGTGACGATAGTGATAAACCGAGCTTCGGCGGCACATGTGAAGCCGGTTTTACGTGCAAGGGCGATGCCGTGCAATGCGCTATTGCTCAAGAGCAGCACAAAAGAGATTGCCAACTGTATGTACAGAAAACAGAAGAATCCAAATTGTATTATTTGGAGTCGGCGAAAATAGGGAATCGAACTCTTGATTTGCCGGGTAATGAGTCGATTGATTTAAATGGGCGTATTGATAGCGTTGATGCTCTTGGGGGTGGGTCTGGTGTTCATGACCTCAGTATTACGGTAATGGGTCAATCTGTCGTTTTGCCATTTTCGAATTTGAATAGTTCGTTGATGATGTTTGGGAATATTTTGGTCGTTGTGTCGTTTCTGCTGGCTTATAGAATAGTGGGGAGAGGTTGATATGCCTATTTTTATTGCGGCGCTCGGTGGCATGCTTATTAATGTTGCCGGAACTCTTGTTGGCCGTGTTTTGATTGCCCTAGGTATTGGGGTAGTTTCTTACACTGGTATCAATACATCGCTTGGCTGGATTAAAGCGCAGGCGATAGGCAGTTTTGGACTCCTTCCATCGGAAATGATGGCGATTGTCGGCATGATGAAAGTTGGAGTGTGTATTAGTATTGTTTCGAGTGCGATTACGGCGCGGCTTGTATTAAATGGATTGACTGGCGACACATTCAAAAAGTGGGTGATTAAGTAATGCTTTACCTTATTACGGGTGCCAATGGAGCAGGAAAGACCCTCAACACCCTCAAATGGGTGCGCGAAAGGTCTTTAAAGGAAAATCGGCCTGTATGCCATAACGGGCGATTTGAGCCGGTCCCAGGCGGCGAATTGTCTAGTTGGAAAACGGTCGATTTTGAAAAGTGGCAAGACGAACCGGACGGCACGATATTTGTTATTGACGAGTGTCACAATGATCTCCCACTGCGGCCACCAAGTGCGGTGCCTCCTGAGCATGTGCGCATGCTTGCTGAGCATCGGCGGCGTGGTTTTGACTTTTACCTTGTCACTCAGCACCCGCAAAACATTGATGCTTTCGTTAGGCGCCTGATTGGTGCTCCTGGCTGGCATCGGCACCTAAAACGCACTTTCGGTGCCGATCTTGTAAGCGTTTTGGAGTGGCCTGCGGTTAATCCGCAGTGCGAAAAAAACGGGGCTGGCAAGTCGGGGACCGTCACAATGCAGGCTTTCCCGAAAAACGTTTTTTCGTGGTATCGCTCTGCGAGTTTGCACACGGGAAAAAAGCGCGTCCCAAAAACAGTTTGGGCTTTGGCCGCATCAGTTGTCCTGATTCCGGCGCTGTTGTGGGGCGCATATCACAGCATGGCGAAGCGGTTGGAGCCGGGGCAGAAGCCTGAGGTTTCGTCGCCTGTCCCTGGCGTTCCTGGCGTGCCTGCGGCGCTGCAAGTGTCGGCGTCTGAGGAATCTTTAGCTGCATACGTGCAAGCTCGGGCGCCTCGCCTCGCCAGCTTGCCGCATACGGCTCCGATTTATGACGAAGTGACTAAACCTAAGTCGGCTCCTTACCCTGCTGCGTGCGTTCAAATGGGCAAGGTCTGCAAGTGCTACAGCCAGCAGGCGACCATCCTTAACGTCGATTTTTCAGTGTGCGTTCAGATTGTGCAGCGTGGGTTTTTCGTTGATTGGCAAGACGATCACCAGGTGCGTGATGCGCGTGATGTGCCTGATCGTGTCGTGGCGTCTGCCGATGATCCTGGCCAGGGTCATTTGCGTACGGTGCCAGCGCCTGAGCCGGTGCAACATCAGGCGGGAGAAGTGGCCTTGCGTGATGTGCCAAGGGTGGTTCGTCGGGGCACGCGTAGTGAGTGGGTTGAACAGCTTGCTGCGCGCAATGCTTCTGTGCATTCGGTGACTGAAAAACAATAAAGTGCAATAGGTGTTTAAACCTATTGACAAAAAAATAAATACAGAAAAATGCAAAAAAAGATTGACAAATAAAAAGTCAATAGAATTTAGAATTTATTTTGTGTTTTTTGTTTCGCCACCTCGGCGCCTTTGTTCGCGTTTTGGGGTATGGGGCATCGCCCCATGTTCAACCTGTCACGCGCCACGTTCCCCACGTCAAGGGGCACCATGTAACCAGCGCGCCTGCCTTTGCTTCCTGCTGCACTTGATTCATTACCGCTTTGTCGTTGCCGTCGAACATGCTCCGGCCAATGCCGCGAAGCGCTGCGCTTGAACTTCAGCCGGCCTTTGCTCGCCGCCATAAAAAACCGGTATTCATGGCCTCCGCTGCGTTCCTGGTGTGACAATTCCTCACGAATTGAGAGGCGAGAAAATGACCATGGAACGAAACAGATTCCCTCGTGAAGATACCTTTTTTGCCGACATAGGCAATATTGCCGCAGGCGTTTTCATCGGTGCCCTGGCCGCAATGTTTGCCTATGAGGGTGTGTCGGCTCTTCGCGCTGAGTACGCGCTGAATCAGCTTGCGCAGCAGGCACAGCAGGCCATGCGTGCTGATCGTGAACGTGTGAGAGTCGAGCAGGAAAACAGGGCTGTGCAGCAGCAGCAACAGCAGGCCCGGGCCCAGGCATTGCAGGATGCCCGCGATTTTGCCCAGACCCTGCAACGGGACCGCGAACAGCGCCGCGTGAATGCTTGGGCCGACTACTACCATCCGTCGCCGCCTTGCTTGGTCGATTCGGCCACCATGGCCTGTGCGAACGCGTACATGGCCGCCCGTAAACGCTTTGATGCACAGTACAAAGATCGGTGACCATCTTCGGTTACGCGCGTGTCTCCACGACTGAACAGAACACTGCTGCGCAGCTTGCCGCGTTCAAGCGTGCGGGCGTTGAAATAATCGTTGAGGAAAAACGCTCGGCCATAAAAGACCGACCACAGCTTGACGCGTTGCTATTGAAAATGCAGCGCGGCGATACGCTGACGGTCTACAAACTAGACCGGCTTGCGCGCTCCGTTGCGCATTTCGTCAAGGTCTTTGATCTGCTGCGCTCCAAGGGCTGCGGCTTCCGCTCGCTCACTGAATCCATCGAAACTGAGACGCCCCAAGGCCGCATGTTCCTGCACATGCTCAGTGCCTTCGCTGAGTTTGAACGCGAGCTAATCCGCGAAAGGTGCCACGCCGGGCAAGTGGCTGCGCGGGCGGCTGGAAAAACATGGGGGAGAAAACGAGCGCTGGATGATGAAACTACAGCGCAAATCGTGGCTGCGTGGCGCTCGGGCTGGTATGACCAGCGAACGCTGGCCGAAATGGCGGGCTGCTCAGTATCCTGCCTGCGGGACCATATACACCGGCATGAGGGTCGGGGCCGATGGTCCAAGAAACTTACGCCAGTAAAATGATTGCATGCTGGATGCGCGCGCCAAGTTGTTGCTCAAAGCGCTGGTCGAGCGCTATATCGAGGATGGACAGCCTGTCGGCTCCAGGACGCTCTCGCGTGCCAGTGGCCTGGAACTCTCGCCCGCCACGATTCGCAACGTCATGGCAGATCTGGAAGAGTTGGGCCTGATCGCCAGCCCGCACACGTCGGCAGGGCGTATCCCGACCGCCAAAGGCTACCGTCTGTTCGTGGACACCATGCTCACCGTGCAGCGCGATCGCATCACCCCGCATTCGCTGGCGGCCGAGCAGCCTCAGAAGGTCATTGCCAACGCGGCCAATCTTCTCTCCAGCCTGTCGCAATTCGTTGGCGTGGTGATGGCTCCGCGCCGCGCGTCGGTATTCAGGCACATCGAGTTTCTTCGTTTGTCGGAGCGCCGCGTGCTGGTGATCCTCGTTTCGCCCGAGGGAGATGTGCAGAACCGGGTGATTTTTGTCCAGAGCGACCTGTCGCAAACGCAGCTCACCGAGGCGGCCAACTACCTCAACAGCCACTACAGCGGGCTGGCCATGGAGCAGGTCCGCGAGAGTCTCAAAACCGAGGTGGCAATGCTGCAAGGGGAAATCGCCGATCTCATGCAGGCGGCGGTGCAGGTTGGGGGAGGCGCTGATGCGCAAGACGAAGTCGTCATCTCCGGCGAACGCAACCTGCTGGCCGTCAGTGATTTTTCCAAGGACATGGGTAACTTGCGGCGCGCCTTTGACATGTTTGAACAAAAAACGCAATTGCTGCGTCTTCTTGATGTGTCCTCCCAGGCCGAGGGCGTGCGCATTTTTATTGGCGGGGAAAGCCAGGTGGTTCCGTTTGAAGAACTGTCGGTGGTGAGTGCACCCTACGAGGTGGATGGGCAAGTGGTGGGCACCCTGGGTGTTATTGGGCCGATGCGCATGCCCTACGACAAGATGATCCAGATTGTTGATATCACCTCACGCTTGGTCTCGAATGCGCTCAGCCATCGAACCGAGAACAAATTCTGAGCCCCTACAATCGCCGATTGGTTTCAGGCGGCTGATTGCCGCACGAACGGGGGCCGTTAGCTCAGTTGGTTAGAGCAGAGGACTCATAATCCTTTGGTCGTAGGTTCAAGTCCTACACGGCCTACCAATACAGATAAGGAAACCCCGCTATTTAAAAGATAGCGGGGTTTTGCTTTTTCCGGGTCATGTAGCCACCATGTAGCCAGCGGTACCGGTTTTTGTACCGTGTAGCCAGCATGTAGCCACCAGCACCAGCCTGAATTTCGGGGCTGTGTGCGTCAAATGGGATGACGGCCTGCCCATGCTGAAAAAAGGTTCCCATTTCGCGGGTGTGCGCGTGAAGGGAACCAGCGGTCCTGAGAAAAGGTCAGTCGTGGCTATGCAAGGGCCCCCGGTCCACTATCCTTTTTTCTGGACGTTTAGAAAAACAAAGGGTCCATGCGGTCCTGATTTCATTGAGCGCCAGGCATTTGATGCCCCTACCCCCGCAACTCGCAGGCGCGTGCGTGACTTGGAGCGCAAAGGGGGTCGCACTTTGGGGGGTACCTTCTTTCGCGCAGGCGCGTGCGTGATGTGGAGCCCGTCTGCGCAAAGTTGCTCTGACGGTCTACGCCTCGCAGGCGCGTACTGTGCGGCATGTCCCAAAGTGGGGTTCTCGACGATTACCGGCTGTAGTCGCTCAGGCGCTGGCAGCCTCGCCCCCAATTTTGGGGAGACGGCCTATCTGGCTGTAGTCGCTCAGGCCGTCAGTTTGGGCAGTTGGGGAAAAGCCGGAAAAGCCCCTGTCCAGGTGCGCGGAAATTGCGCCGGAATCGTTCGGCTATTGTTGCGACATGAGCCGGCCTAGTTCCCCTCTGTCACGGGGAGAATGTCGGTTTAGGTGTTGCGCTTTTCGTTCGGCTATTGCGTCGGAAACTGCGAACTTATCGGGCAACAAAAAGCCCCATTGAAGGGGTTTGCAAGGGGCTTGAGATGGCAATGGCCGGTCTGTTTAGGTGCTCATACGAAAAGCTCCACAGCATCGCGCCAGCGGTACACCTCACGGCCACCACGGCGCAGGCGTTCCAGTTCGTCGGCTGGCGTGTCGTCGGGCACTACCGTGGGCAGTGGCTTCGCATGGTTGTCTGTCGTGCCTTCCAGCGCCAGCAAGCGGCGTTCAAGCGTTGCCATGCTGCACCTCGCACAGTGCAGCCTGTTGCGCCTTAGCAGCGGCGGCCCATTCATCGGGTGGCATCGTTGCGCCGATATGCAGCCAGCCACCCCGCACCCCGGCGGCCTGGGCGGCCTCTACGCTGTCAAACGCGCATGGGCCATGGGTGCGGTGCTGGCGCTGTTCCAGTCGCGCCAGTCGGTCAATCAGTCGCATCATGGCGGCCCTCCAGTGCGGTAATGCGGCGCGCCAGTTCGTCAACTTCGGCCACACGCGCCAGCGTACCAATCGCGCCCAGCAGGGCAGCACCTTGCCCCGGCGCAAGCTCACCAGCGGCCACGGCAGCCAGCACAGCGCGGCCTTGGTCTGTCAGGGCCCCATCGGGCAGAGTTAGCGCCTGCGGCTGTTCTGCGGCCTTCAGCGGGGCAATGGCGCGCTCCAACAAAAGGCGGGCGGCGGCAGTGTCGCCTTCCAATGCCTGCGCCATAAGCTTTGACAGCAATTCAGGCACGCGGTCTGCAATGGCGGCGCGCAGCTTTGCCACTTCACCAGTGCCAGCCGGGCGGCCTTTTGGGTTTCCAGACTGTCCCGGCTTCCACGCAGCGGCGGGCGGTTTTCTTGTTGCCATCGGTGTTCCTTTTCTGCTCAATCAAAGCAATGAAGCCTGGGCGGCGGGTGCGCTGGTGCACTCTGCGGTGGCGGGCGTGGAGTCGGACTCCAATTCTTCAAACTCCGCACACCATTCGCCTGCCAGGTCTTGCAGCGCCTGTAACTGGGTCACTTCATAGCTCAGGTCGGCATGGGCGTGGTCGCTGTGCTTTGCCATCCAATCGGCCAGGGCGTCGATACGGTCGCGCAGGCCCACCATGCGTCGCTGCAAGGTGGCGATGGTCTTTGCGGCCTGGGTGTCGCTGGCAACGACTCTGAAGTGCTCGCACGCCGCGCGCAACTGCCACGGATGCACCAGCACGGTTTGCGGCTCCTCGATTCCGTCTTGCTGGGTCAACATGATGGCGGCGCCGTGTTCGTCTCGCACCCATTCCGCGCTCAGGTGGTGGTGCGTCAATTTGTTGGTCATGGTGCTGTCTTTCAGTGTGCGGTGACGTGCTGGCGATTCAGCAGGCCAGTGAAAAGGTGCGCGGGCTTTGCTGTCAGTCGCTTGTAGCTGCCTTGGTCCATACCCTGCCTGCAAACTGCAATAGATGGCATCTCTAGATGGTTTCCGTGAGACGGTGTAGGCAGGGTAGCGAAAACACGCCTGATAGCACCGTGAGACGGCGTAGGCGGCCTTGTCTCTACACCGTGAGACGGTGCAATAGGGGGGCTCTTTACACCGTGAGACGGTCTAAGGCTTGCGTTTTTGAGCGGCGAGTTTTGGCGGTACGCGCCGCGCTGGAATGATTCGGCTGCGCCCGCGTCGTAACCCGCCAGTCTGTCGAGTAGTTGCCATGTGACGGCGTACCAGCTCGCACGATTCGGTCGGTGCCCTTTGACGGTTTCATGAATGAAACCTGCCGCCAACAGCTCGCGCTTGGCTCGCGTAATCACGTCGGCGCTGCGCCATCCGCGTTCCAGTAGGTAGGCAGCAGAGAGCAGCAATCTCCCGTTGTTGTCTCGCACAAACTGCCGTGCCAGCTCGAAAAGCAAAGCACGCGCAGGATGGCTTAAACCGGCGTAGGCGGGGCAATCGAGCACTGACCAGGGCAAGGCCACAAACCCGCCTGCATCACGGCCTGAATTGCCTTTGTTGGCTCTGTTACGCCCGTTCGCCATTGCTGCCCCTCCGGCGCGTCCGATAGAGCAGGTCGCCTTTGATGATTGCGAGCAGGTCATGACGCTGGCGCGGTGCCATGGTCGGCAGTTCGGCCAGGAACTCGCGCTGCTCATCGTGCGGCAGTGCCTTAGCCAGCGTCTCGCAATGCTTCATTGCCAGCAGGCCCTCATGGGCGGCCATGACCAGTTCAGCACAGCCATAGCGATGCACAGCAACGGCTTGAAACAGCAGGCGGCGGGACACGCCCGTGCTGTCGGCCAGTTGCTGCATGGTGGGGTGCAATGGTGCACTCACGCCGCACCGCCATTCCCGCGCCTTGCCAGCCACGCGTAAACCATGCGGCGGCCTTTTTCGGTCAGGCTGTAAACACCAGGGCGGCATAGGCTGCCATCGCGGTCTGTGAACTTGATGCGCTCGCATGGCAGGTGGTCGTCACCCAAGCCACGGCGGCGCAGTTCGGCTATCAGTTCTGGCCCGTTGGAGCATCCGGCGATGCTGTCCAATTGCTCGCGCGGTAACGGGCGGCGCAGCAATGCGGCCAGGGCGCGCAAGTGACGCGGGTTGTCGGTGCCGGTAAACTCACACTTGTTCGGGGCGCTCGATACTGCTTTTGTGGTGCCGGGCGTTTTCATTTGGCAGCCCTCCCACGTCGAAACCAGCGGGACGGGGCAGCGCACCACAGCGCCAGCAGCAGGCGATTGATTGCGGCGGTCATGCTGCTACCCCCAGCACGCGGCGAATGCCAGCCACAGGCCAGGCAAGGCGGCCATTGATGCGCACCGGACGCAGGCCATCGGGGAACGATTCTGCGCAGGCCCAGCCCCTCAGAGTCTGCGGGCGGCGTAGCAGGTAATGCGCGGCCTGTTCGGTCGGCACCGTGGGGCGGTTGACCAGTTCCAGTGGTGGGAACTGTTGGGGCTCAGATACAGCGCGGCGGGTGTCTGCGCTGTGTTGGGTTGTTTGCATGTTTCGCCTTCCATTCCAGCGTCGCGGGCCTTGCGTTGTGCATGGCATCCGGGCTAGGAATGGGCGAATTGCAAATTTCCGGGGTTTGAATCCAGTCACCCCGGAATTACAAAAGCGTTATAAATCAATCGCTTACGCTCATTGCAATAGAAAAAAGCGGAATTAATTCCCGGGAATTCAATGCTTCTCAACGGCATCGTTGAACATCTCGTAATGCTCATTCCAATCGGTGCGCCAGGGCTGTAATACCGGGTTGTTTTTGAACTTTCTGTTCAGCGTTTCAAGCGTCTTTTGCTTCTCTGCGCCTTGTTTCCTGCTGTGTATCAGCCGCGCCAGCGTTGCCGGGCTCCATAGGCTTGTCGCGCCACCAACGGCCCCCAATGCAACCTGTGCTGGCTTTACCCATTTGGTGTCACTCAGTCGCTTCGGCCAATTTTCAGCGGTGAATGGCAGGCCATCAAAGATTGCTGCGACCTGTGCAGTTGTAATGCCCTCCACGGGTGCATTACTGGTGCTGTCCACCAAGGGCGCAGGCGTTGCGGTGTTCTGTTCTGGCGCGGTGTCAATCGGCAGCTTGGAGCCAAAATCCAGCAGCGCCAGCTCCCCGGCTTGTATCGCAGCGGCAAATAGCTTGCGCCACTGTGAATGTGCATCGGCTTGGACTAGCCACGCTGGGGACTCCTTAACGTAGTTGTCGAACTCTCCCCGCTCCACGCCTAACCCGGCAAACATGCGGGCTTGTAACGCTGGGTCGTTCGCCACGATGTCGCGGGCCTGTTCATGCGTCAGGCTCATTGCGTGCCGCTCGATAGCACACAGCAGGGTTTCAATGTGAACGAATTCATAACCATCTAACGGCGGCGTTGTTCGCAGGTGGAGCCGCTTGGACTTCGCCCATTCCAGTAGGTCGGGTACGTTCAATAGGTGGGTTTTGAATTCTCGGACTGATAGCCCGGAATCGAATAATGTTGTCGCTGGCGCTTGCTGTTGGGTCGTGCTCGTTACCAAATAAGGCATGAACCTATCAAGTTCGCTTACCAATACGCGCAGTTGGTCTCGTGTCCGTGTCACTTGCGGCGAATATCCTGTTTTCCCGTCCAGACTGATAGCACCGATTATTTTTGCTTGCCCATCGGTTTCTATTTCCAGTAGGTGTTTTGGCGGGACCACCAGCAGCCCTAGAACCTCATCGTTTTGGCCAGCGGTCAAATTTCGCATCAAGCTACTGAATGGTGCTGTAATCAATAGAACGCCATGCACCCCGGCGCGAAGCATGGCGGCAGGCTCAATCTGCAAGCCTGTTTTATGGCTCGCATATTCGGCGGCTTCGGATAGCGTCAGATAAGACATTGCACCCCTTCAAGTGCCTTTCATTGGGAGCCCCAGCCTGTCGGTGAAGGTTCCGACTTTTCGCCAGCGGTAATTAGTCGCAGGCTAGGCAGGGGCAAAAACGGTCAGGCAAGCGCTTGAATCACTGCCTGGGGATTGCGTTCAATGACGTTAAGCAGCACCAACGAAGGCCCGTGCGGCGTGCGGTCGCCGCGCTCCCAGTGGCGCAGCGTGGCAGTAGAAAAGCCAAAGCGGGCGGCGAATTGTTCTTGGGTCATGCCCACCTTGGCGCGCACGGCCTTCACATCCACTGCACGGGGGTAATGAATACGTACCTCGGTGGCCTCACCCTTGGCGTGGGCGATGGCTTCTTGCAGGCCCTGTTTGATGCTATCGAATGCGGTACTCATGATTTCCGTCCTTTCCAAATACCTACCAAGATGCCCACCAAGGAGGCCAGGTCGTTGCGTTCGGCCTTGGTCAGATTGGCCTTGTCCCCCTTGGC
Source organism: Simplicispira sp. GW247-4R2A (assembly GCF_059424465.1). Classification (NCBI taxonomy): domain Bacteria; kingdom Pseudomonadati; phylum Pseudomonadota; class Betaproteobacteria; order Burkholderiales; family Comamonadaceae; genus Simplicispira; species Simplicispira sp. GW247-4R2A. The sequence continues at coordinate 61,561 of NZ_JBWKZM010000003.1, forward strand.
AAAGAGCGTCAGCAAATACAGCGGCATGCAAGCATCGTGGTAGTAATAAATGACGCGCACTCCGCCGCTTTTACCTTGGCTTCCTCGGCTCCAACGCATTTTGCGAACGCCACCTGTCCCTTCCATGATGTCCCCTGCCTCGGGGTGATTTGCCAAGTAAGCAATCAAGTCTTGGCGCTCCTGCGGGTCTAGCAGCTTGGTCGCTAAGCGGGCATAGCTGGGCAGTTCGGCAATGCCTTGCATGGGTTCGTACATGAGTGATTCTAATCCAACGGATTAGTTTTGTTTTTGAGCTTCGTCACGCCACTACGCGCAGGGCACCGGGCGCGGCCTGGGCGTCAAACGTCACCCCGGCCTGTCCCAGAATCCACGCCTCTATCTTTTCATGGTGCACGCGCAGCAGGTCCAACGGGCGAACGGTGTAGTGCTTCTCTGCCGTGGCACTGGGCTTGTGGCCCATGATTTGCGCCACCACACCGGCGGGTATTTCCAGCCACTCAGTCAGGCTCTTGAAGGAGCGGCGCAGGCCGTGCAAGGTCAGGCCGTCAACGGCGGCCACCTTGCACGCTTTGTCATGCGCATGGTTGGGCTCAGTAAGTGGCATGTTTTCGTTGCGACTACTGGCAAATACAAATTCATTGCGGCGGGGCAGGGCGGCAAGTAGGTTGTGAACGTAGGGCGTCAAGGGGATAACGCGCTCGCCCTCTACCTTGTCCCGGATGGTCAGGCCCCGCCATTGGGTGTTTAAGTCATACCAGCGCATCGCCAGCACTTCACCCGGCCTTGCACCAGTCAGCAGCAGCGTTTGCAGGTAAGCGGCCACGGTCGAATTGCCAATGCTGCGCACGGCGGCAAACCATGCGGGCAATTGCTCTTTCAGCAATGAATCGTCCTTTGCCTTAGCCTTGCCCAGCGCCTCGCGCGCCTTCTTTGTCTTGGCAGGGTTGGTGCTGCCCAGCACTGGGGCATATTCCGACTGTTCTGCGCACCAGCTTAAAAAGGCTTTCAGCAGTCGCCATGCCAGCCGGGCAGCGGTCGGGCGGGTCTGCGCCTCGCGTGCAGCCCATGCCTCGACAACGGGTGCCGTCAGGTCACGCAGGGGCAAAGCCAATAGCGGGTGCAATGGCCCGGCAATGGTCACGCCACGGCCACGGGTGCCACGGTTTGAAGTCTCGCCACCAGCACGGGCGAGGCGCTCATGGTCCTTGCGGTGCAACACTCCCCAGTGCGGCGCGCGCTCTGCAATGTACGCTGCCCACACCTCGCCCACGGTCACAGCGTGCGCGGCGGCGGCGGCCTTGTCGGCAGCTTGGGCGGCCTGTTGCTGGCGCTCTATCTCGCGTGGGTCTTGCCCGCCATCCAGCACCACTGCAAGGCGGCGCGCTTCGGTGCGGGCCTGTTCAATGCTCCACAGCTTCACGTCGCCAATGGTGCGGCGGATGGTTTGCCGGTTCAGCTTCGCTTCAAAGACAAACGACTTCGCACCAGCGGCAGTAACACGTACGCGCAGGCCAGGAGCTTCGCTGTCGCGCATGAATACCTGTTGCTTGCCATCGGGGCAGGCCAGACGCTCAATTGCCCCAGCGGTCAGGTTCACTCGTTCGGCAAGGTCTGGGGCTTCGCTTTTCTTCGGTCGTGCCATGCTGATTGCTCCGGTCGGCTTGGCTACACGGGGAAGTCATGTAGCCACCATGTAGCCACCATGTAGCCAAAAACCCCATATTTTGGTGAACATCAATCAACACTAAAGCTGTCCTTATATCCAGCTAATTTTGCTTAAAGTGTTGATTTATATGGATTCTACCAGCACCAATCAACACTGTGAAATATGGGCTTGGTGGGACTCATAATCCTTTGGTCGTAGGTTCAAGTCCTACACGGCCTACCAGTGTTCATGCGCCCCAGCGCCCGAAAGGGTCCTGGGGCGTTTCTACAATTGCGCCCAAGCTTCTACACGTCACTTTCAGCCTGCAACTGCAACCGATGGGCTGCGTCACACGGGTGCCGTACATCTCTTGATAGAGAAAGCCGCAGGTGTTCCTGCCGCAATCCGCTTACAGTTGGTCATGGAATACAAAAACCTCGGTAGCAGCAATCTCAAGGTATCCGCACTCTGCCTGGGTACGATGATGTTCGGTGACCAAACCGAGCAGGACGAGGCGCAGCGGATCGTCGCGCATGCACACGAGCATGGCGTCAACTTCCTCGATACCGCCGATGTGTACACCGCGGGCGCGTCAGAAGCGATGCTTGGGTCGCTGATCAAGGCCACCAGGCACGACTGGATATTGGCCACCAAGCTCGGCAACAAGATGTCAGAGCGGGTGAACGAGAGCCACTATTCCAGGGCCTGGATGCTGCGGGAGCTTGAGAGCAGCTTGCGGCGCCTGCAAACCGACCATATTGACATCTACTACCTGCACCGCGACTTTGCGGGCATGAACCTTGAAGAGCCCTTGCGGGCACTGGACGACATGATCCGCAGCGGCAAGGTGCGCTATTGGGGTATTTCCAATTTCCGTGGCTGGCGTATCGCCGAAATGGTGCATCTTGCGGCTCGCATCGGCATGCCTGGCCCGGTGGTCTGCCAGCCTTACTACAACTTGCTCAATCGGATGCCCGAGGTCGAAATTCTGGCTGCATGCGAGTACTACGGGATTGGCGTGGTGCCTTACAGCCCGATTGCCCGCGGCGTGTTGACGGGCAAATACGCACCAGGAGCAGCTCCTGAACAGGGCACACGCGCGGGTCGGGGCGACCGGCGCATGCGGGAAACCGAGTTTCGCGAGGAATCCCTCGCCATTGCACAGAAACTCAAGGCGCATGCGTCTGCCAAGGGGGTATCGCTGGCGCAATTTGCGACTGCCTGGGTGCTTGCCAACCGCAGTGTGAGCGCAGTGATTGCCGGGCCGCGCACCCTGGCGCAATGGACGGGTTACTTCCCCGCGCTCGACTACGTGGTCGATGCCGAGGATGAGGCGCTCGTGGATGCGCTGGTGGCGCCGGGGCACCCTTCGACGCCCGGATTTACCGACCCGGCTTATCCGCTGACGGGCCGCCGCGCGCCCGCCGCCTGACGCAAGCCATTCGGGTGGCGCCATGGCGCGCGCCCTCAGCCGCGCTGCCGGTACATCACGGCGTCGAGCTGCATGCTGCGGATTTGCGCGGCGGCCTTCTGTGCCTTGGCTGGGGTAGCGAAGGGGCCGACGCGCACGCGGGTGCGCTCGCCGTTCTGGGTGGCAAAGGTCTGGCGAAATGCCGGTAGATTGGCGTTGAGCAGCTTGGCCTGCGTGCGGCGTGCATTGGCTTCTTCGGCGAACAGACCCACGTTGAGGTAGTAACCCGGCGCACTGCCTACCGGGCTGGGGGTGCTGGCGGCCGGTTTTGGCGCGGCGGCAGATGGGCTGGTGGTGGCGGCCACCTTGGCTGCGGACGTGGAGGTTGCGGCGGCCGGGTGGGTGCTCCGTTTGCCTGATGCAGGGGAAGCCGGCAAACCTGTTGCCTTGGGGGCTGACGCAGCAGGAGCGGCGTGGGTGGGTGTCGGAAGCGCCTTTGGCGGGAGAATCGGCGCAGCCTGCGTGCTGGCGGGTGTTTGCGGTGGGGCAGCGGGTGCCTGCGAATGGGCATTGTGCTGCGCCAGGAGTGGTGGGGGCGACGGTGCCAAATCCTTGCCCGGAACCGCGGCTTCCGCCATTTCTGCTATTGGCCGTGCCTCGGAAGCGGGCGATGCGGCTGGCAATGCCGGGTTCGCCGTTGCCGAGGCCTTCAATGCGGACGGGAGGACGGGCGCCGTGGTCTGCACCGCGCCCGTTGCGACTTGCCTGGCCGCAGTGCCGGACGCGCTCCCGCTGCCGGCAGGCACCAGCGCCCAGGTCAAGGCAATGGCGGCAAACAGCAGGACGTTGGCGGTCGCGATCCAGGCCAGGCGCCGCCAGCTGCTGGCCTGGCGTGCCAACAGGGAATGGGCTTCGGGCATGGTGTGCGCCGCCACCAGTGCGTGCGCAATGCGCTTGCGAATCTCGTGGTGCAGCAGGGCGTCGCCAAACAGGCCGGGCAGCGCGATGGCAAACATGGCAAACGCGGCAAACAGGCCCCATTCGATCTGCTCGGGCCAGTGCAACAGTGGCCGCCCGACGCCAAAAACCAGCAGCGCCAAGCCTTCGACCAAGGCGACATACACCAGTGCGGCACTCCAGAGGTGGTGCAGCAGCATCCAATTGAGCGTAGCCAGGCTGGAGGCCAGATTCCAGCCGGCGGGTGCCCGGCCGGCTCGGTCGAAGCGCTCGAACAGTGCCAGATAGCGCGGTAGCTGCACCGGGCCAAGGGCGGCGCGGTAGAGCGCGTCCATGGCGCTGTCGCTGGCGGCCTGCGGCCTTACATCGGGAGTTGGCATGCGGCATTCTGGCATGGGGTGCCGCTTCTGTGAATGCCTGTTTTAACAATCAGATCGGCCTGTAGCGCTTGTTGTGTATGCGCATCGCGCTATTGATTAGAGAGTATGAAGGTAGATGCGCCCAGCGCGCGAGCAGAAAGAAAAACCCCGACGGACTGGGCCCGGCGGGGTTTGCTAGCGCGCACGTGGCGCGTCAAGGAAGCAGCTTAGCTGCGGTTGCCGGTGGCGATTTCGCCAGCGCGGGCCGCAGTCACAGCTTCGGCGCGCACATCAAGACGGCTGAGCTGCGAGGGCTGGCTCGCTTGCAGCACCACAAAATTCTTTTGGGCCGGGAGGGCGGCCGCGCCTTCGGCGCGGACTTCGGCGCTGGCACGGGTCGATTGCACGCTGGCGTCAAAGTTGGCGCCGTAGAGATCGCCGTAGGCGCTGCCGGCTTGGGCGGCAAAGGAGGCAAAGGCAGCGACAGCGGCAACGGAGAAGAGGCGGGTGGCATTCATGGTCAATATCCTTCAAGAGCAACAAATAGACCGGTTCCGCATGGGTGGCAAAGTGCCTGCGAGGCCGGGTTCGATGAGGTCCTTGCGGCGTCGTCTCATCGATGGGTTGAACTGTATTCCTTCATCGTCCAAAGAAAAACTATTCGGTATGAAACTGACTGTTCTGGTTTTTGATGTGAATCCAAAGGCCTGACGCGCATCCAAAACAGATTCGTTTCAGAATAGGCCGATGTTTTTTGGAGCCACCGATGCCAACCACCCTCAAAGTCGACTTTGTTTCTGATGTGTCCTGCCCCTGGTGCGTGATCGGCCTGCGCGCGCTGAAGCAGGCTGCCGAGCGCCTGGCCGGTGAGGTGCAGCTCGATCTGCACTTCCAGCCGTTTGAGCTCAATCCGCAGATGGGACCAGACGGCCAGGACATCGGCGAACACCTGCAGCAGAAATATGGCGCGTCCGACGCGCAGCGCGAAGCCACCCGCGCCGCCATTGCTGCACGCGGTGCCGAGCTGGGCTTCACCTTCACCCCCGGTGCGCGCGGCCGCATCTACAACACCTTCGACGCGCACCGCCTGCTGCACTGGGCTGAGCTGCAGGGGCACCAGGAGGCGCTCAAGAACGCGCTGTTCAAGGCCTATTTCACCGACGGAGAAGACCCGAGCAACCAGGCATTGCTGGTGCGCCTGGCTGGCGAGGTGGGGCTGGACGTGGCAGAGGCACGCGCCTTGCTGCAGTCGGACCGCTACGCGGCCGAGGTGCGTGAGCGCGAGCAGTTCTACCTGCAACAAGGCATCCACTCCGTGCCGGCCATCGTCATCAACGAGCGCCACCTGATTCAGGGCGGCCAGCCGGTGGAGGTGTTCGAGCAGGCGCTGCGGCAGATTGCAGCAGAAGCCTAGAACTATCGAATTAATAGCTGCTAACGCTTATAGGATAAGCGCTAGAGGCCTTTTTTCCCTAAAATTTCCGTGGGCAATCACTTGTCCAGCGGGATCGGCGTGGCGCGGTCCACCGGGACGGCGGTGACGCTGTTCTGTGGAGAGCCGTCAATGAGTTTGTCCGAGTAGCTCAGGTACACCAGGGTGTTGCGCGGTGCGTCCACCATGCGCACCACGCGCAGGCGCTTGAAGAGCAGCGACATGCGCTCGGAGAAAATCTCTTGCTGCTGGCGCAGCGGTTTGGCGAACGAAAGGGGTCCGGTCTGGCGGCAGGCAATGGATGCCTCGGCCCGGTCTTCGGCCAGGCCCAGCGTGCCCTTGATGCCGCCGATGCGGGCGCGCGAGACGTAGCAGGTCACGCCCGAGACGCCCGGGTCGTCGTAGGCCTCGACAATGATGTCGTGGTCGCGGCCAAGCAACTGGAAAGCCGTGTCTACCGTGCCGATCTTGTCGGCCGCCTGGCCTGCTGTGGCGCCCGCCAGGCACAGGGCCGCCATGGCTGCGCGCAGCAAGTGGGCGGGAACGGAGCGTTGCTTGGATGCCATGCTGCGTCTCATGCTTCAGCGCAGCGGCGGGCCAGATGCGCCAGCGCTTCTTCCACCTGGTCCACCAGCACCAGGCACAGGTCGCCGGGCGCCAGGCGCGCCAGTGCGGTGTCGATGGCGATGAATTCGCCGCGAATTTCCTCCACATGCTGGGTGCGCCCGGCGCCAGCCAGGCCTTCGCGCAGCAGGCGCATCACCTCGCCATCGGCGCGGCCGCGCTGGGCGGCGTCCTGGTACAGCAGCACGTCGTCAAAAGCGGCGCCGAGAATCACGGTCTGCGCGCGGATGTCTTCGTCGCGCCGGTCGCCCGCACCGCTGATGACAACGCTGCGGCGCTTGGCCGGCAGGGCATTCACGGCGCTCACCAGGGCGCGCATGGCGTCGGGGTTGTGGCCATAGTCGGCAATGACCGTGGCGCCTTTGAAATCCATCAGGTTGAAGCGCCCGGGCGCGTTGTCGCTGTCGTTGACGAAACCCGAGAGGCCGCGGCGGATCGTCTCCCACGACAGGCCCGCGCCCCAGGCGGCGGCCACCGAGGCCATGACGTTTTCCACCTGAAAACCAATCTTGCCGCCGCGCGTGATGGGCACATCGCGCAGATCAATGGCCTCGCGCCAGGAGCCTTCGGCCGCCACGACCGAATCGCCATCGACATAGACCGACCGGTTGCCCTGGGCACGGTGCGTGGCCATCACGGGATGGTGGCGATCGGCGGCAAAGAAGATGATCTTGCCCGGGCAGGCTGGCGCCATCGCCGCGACGATGGGGTCGGCGGCGTTGAGCACCGCATAGCCATCGGGTGCCACGTTCTGCACGATGACGCGCTTGAGCACCGCCAGGTCTTCCACCGTGGTGATGAAGTTCAGCCCCAGGTGGTCGCCCTCACCGATGTTGGTGACCACCGCCACGGTGCAGCGGTCAAAGCCGAGGCCTTCGCGCAGAATGCCGCCACGCGCCGTTTCGAATACTGCGGCATCCACCTCGGGGTGCAGCAGCACGTTGCGCGCGCTTTTCGGGCCGCTGCAGTCGCCACTGTCGATCTGGCGGCCGTTGACGTACACGCCATCGGTGTTGGTCATGCCGACCCGCAGGCCGTGGGCGGAAAAGAGGTGGGCAATCAGGCGTGCTGTCGTGGTCTTGCCATTGGTGCCGGTCACGGCAACCACCGGAATCCGTCCGTCGTTGCCTGGAGGGAACACCAGATCCACCATGGCCTGGCCAATCGCGCGCGGCTTGCCGTAGGACGGCGCCAGGTGCATGCGCAGGCCGGGCGCGGCGTTGACTTCGACAATGCCGCCGTTTTGTTCCTCGATCGGGTGCAGCACGCTCTCGCACACCAGATCGACGCCGCAGATGTGCAGCCCCACCATTTGCGCGGCCGCCACGGCGCGCGCTGCTACGTCGGGGTGCACGTCGTCGGTCACATCGGTGGCCGAGCCGCCGGTAGAGAGGTTGGCGTTGTTGCGCAGGATGATGCGTTGGCCTTTGGGCGGCACCGAGTCGGGCGTCATGCCCTGTGTGGTGAGGCGCGCTACGGCAATGTCGTCCAGGCGAATTTTTGTCAGTGGCGTGGAGTGGCCTTCGCCCCGCCGCGGATCAAGGTTCACCAGGTCGACCAGTTCGCGCACCGTGTGGATATCGTCGCCCAGCACCTGGGGCGGCTCGCGCCGCGCGGCGGCCACCAACTGGTTGCCGACCACCAGCAAGCGGAAGTCGTGGCCCGGCAGAAAGCGCTCGACCATGACCTCGCCGTATTCGGCGGCCACGCGAAAGGCTTCATCAAGCTGCGATCGTTCGGTGATATTGACCGTGACGCCCTTTCCCTGATTGCCGTCCTGGGGCTTGACCACCACCGGCAAGCCGACATCAAGCGCCACGGCCCAGGCGTCGTCCGTGGTGGCAGCGGGTCGCCCCATGGGCACCGGGACGCCGGCGGCGTGCAGCAGGCGTTTGGTCAGGTCTTTGTCCTGCGCGATGGACTCGGCCACGGCGCTGGTCACATCGACTTCAGCCGCCTGGATGCGCCGCTGGCGCGAACCCCAGCCAAACTGCACCAGGCTACCTTGCGTGAGCCGGCGCCATGGGATGCCGCGTGCCGCTGCGGCTTCCACAATGGCACCCGTGCTGGGCCCCAGGCGCTCGTCTTCATCGAGTTCGCGCAGACGGGCCACCACGGCTTCGCAGTCGAATGCGCCGCCTTGCTGCGCGGCGGCTACCAACGCCTGAGCGTCTTCGAACGCCTGGCGACCTACCGCTTCTTCGGTGTATTCGACGATGACCTGGAACACACCGCGCTCTGGCGTGTGCGCGGTGCGGCTGAACGTCACGGGGCAGCCGGCCTGCGCCTGCAGCGCCAGCACCGCCGATTGCAGCACGTGGGCGAGCGAAATATCGTTCTCGCTGCCCTCGGGCAGCAGGGTGCCTATGGCCGGGAACAGAGCACGCAAGCGGGCTTCGAAACCGGCCATCTGCGCCATCGCCAATTCGTCGTCGGTGCAACGCACCACGGCCTCAATGGCGGTGTTGCGGCTCCACAGGTTGGGGCCGCGCAGGGCCCGGGTACGGGATACATCCATGGAAATCTTTCGGGATTACAGCGGCAGTACGGGAATGCGCGGCGCATTGGCGCCTGCCAATACGGGTTCGAAGGTTTTGACGCCTGCAGCAATCAGGTCGGGGGCAATGTCCAGCGCCCAGGCGGCGCCAATTGCCGCCAGCAGGGCCGGTACGGGCACCGATGCAGCTGCCTGGCCCTGAGTCAGGCGCGCCAGCTCGCCCAAGGGCTTTTCGCTGGCTCCCTGCGCCAGCACTACCTGGCCGCCTTGCAGAAGCACCGCACGGCCATGGTCCTTGGCGCGGTGGGCCGCCACGGCAGCGTTGAGCGCGTCGGTGGAGGTCAGCACCACGGCGCCGTCGCACAAGCGGGCCAGTTCGGCCACTTCCGGCTCGTCGGCGTTCAGCACCGCCGCGCCGCTGGCAAGGACCACATCGACCTGGGTGCGCAGCACGCGCGGCATCTGCTCGGCGGATAGCACGTCAAATTCGGCCAGCGCTTCCCAGCCATCCATGTCGGTCACCACGCCGACGGTGCAGCGGTCGTAGGCCAGGCCGTCCTGCAGGATGGCGCGCGCGTCGTTTTCCATCACGGCGGCTTGCACCATCTGGCTGGTGAGCAAGCGGCGCGCGCCTTCCCAGTGGGCGCTGGGGCGAGTGTCCACGCAGCGCTCGTTCAGAAACAGACCTTCGCTGCAGGCCAGGCCTGTGTAGCGACCCCCCAGATGCAACAGCCACGCGACCAGGCGGGCAATGGTGGCGCTTGAGCGTGTGCCCGCGACCCCGACGACCGGAATGCGGCCGACAGTGTCGTCGACAGAGGCATCGTCGGCCAGCGGGAACAGGTGCTCGGCAATGGCCTGGCCCACCGGGCGCGGTGCACCGATGGCGGGCTTGAGGTGCATCAGCAAGCCGGGTCCGGCGTTGACTTCCACAATGGCACCCCCCTGCGCGTGCAGAGGCTTTGAAATGTCTTGCGCCACCATGTCGATGCCAGCGATGTCCAGACCTACGACCTTGGCGGCCAGTGCCGCGATGTAGGCCACCTCGGGGTGAACTTCGTCGGTGCAGTCCACCGCCACATTGCCGTTGCGCTGGATCACCACCTGGCGGCCGGCGGCGGGGACGGAATCGGCGCCCAGGTCCTGGCGCATGAGTTCAAGCTGCACCTTGGCGTCCTGCGTCAGGTCGATGATCTCCAGCGGGTATTCCTCCTCGTAGCCGCGGCGCGGGTCGGAGTTGAGCTGGCTGTCGATGAGTTCCTGGACGGTGGAGCGGCCGTTGCCGGTGATGCTGACCACCTCGCCGCGCGCGGCGGCCGCCACCTTGCCGCCGACCACCAGAATGCGGTGCTCGTCGCCGGGGATGAAGCGCTCGACCATGACCTCGCTGCCTTCGGGCTCGGCCACGTGCCACGCGGCTTCGATGTCTTCGCGCTTGCGCAGGTCGAGCGTGACGCCGCGCGCGTGGTTGCCGTTGGAGGGTTTGACCACCACCGGCAGGCCGATGTCCTGGGCGGCCTCCCAGGCGGCTTGCGGGCTAGCCACAACCTGGCCCTCGGGCACCGGCACGCCGCAGGCCTTGAGCAGGCTTTTGGTCAGATCCTTGTCGCTGGCAATGCCCTCGGCGATGGCGCTGGTGAATTCGGTCTCGGCTGTCCAGATGCGGCGCTGGGCGGCACCGTAACCCAGTTGCACCAAATTACCGTCGTTCAGGCGGATGTGCGGAATGCCGCGATCGGCGGCTGCGGTGACGATGCAGGCCGTGCTTGGGCCGAGGTAGCGGTCGTCCACCACCGTACGCACGTGGGCGACGGCGGCGTTCACGTCAAAAGGCTGGTCATTGAGTGCCGCCATGAGGAGCGCGTGGCCTTCGGCCAGCGCGCTGCGCGCGACCTGCTCCTCGCGGGCCCGGAACACCATGCGGTAGATGCCGTGCCGCGAGGTACTGCGCGTCTGGCCAAACCCCGTGGGCATGCCCGCCAGGTTGAGCAGTTCGATGACGATATGCTCCAGTACGTGGCCGCACCAAGTGCCCTCCTCCAGGCGCTGCAGGAAACCGCCGCGCTCGCCTACGCCGCAGTGGTGCTCGATCAGCGCCGGCAGCCAGGTGGTGAGCCGCTCGTTGAATCCCGGCAATTGGTGCGAAGGGTGATCCTCCAGCGGGCCAAGGTCCAGCCAGACCTCCAGCACCGGGCGGTAGGTCCAGATGTTTGGGCCACGAAGGTAGTGGATGCGCAGCAGGTCGATGTCTTTAAATGTGGTCATGGGTCAGCGCACCGGGTGCGTAGTCCGTTGAAGGCAGGCGCATCGGCCGGGCCGTTGCGTGCCAGATAGCATGGGCGCAAGCATACCGTTGACGGTCGCTCGCGTGTTTGGGGGAAAATTCGGCTGCTGCCACTGTGCTGGCTGTTCTGCGCAATTCGCGCGTATTCAATTCAAGATGCAACATCACCACCGTGCGGCCGAAACTGACGCCGCGTCCCGACCTTTCGAGGCAGAACTGGGTCGTCGGCTTGCGCCCAATGAAAACGTGCTCGCCACCCTGCAGGTTGACCTCAGTGACGCGCTGCAGTTCACGAGCAGCCTGCTTGCCTTGACCAGCGCCCGGTTGCTCGCCTGTACCCAGGGCGGCGAGTGGCGCGAGTGGGCGCTGGCGCCTGGCATAGGACTGCGGCTGCTGGACCATGGCGGCGTGGGCACGCTGGAGCTGCACGATGACCGCAACCGCCTGGCACTCTGGCACTTCACGCTGGCAATGAATCCAGCGGCACAGCGCTTGGCGCGGCAGTTCGAGCTGCGCATCGTCCAGATCGCGCATGGCGGCTTGGTGCAGGATGCGGCAGTGGAGGCAGACGCCCTGTGCCCGGTCTGCCACAGCGAGCTCTCGCCAGATACCGAAGAATGCCCGGTTTGCGCCCGTGCCCAGCCGCCCCAGCCCTCCACCTGGGTGCTGCTGCGGCTCTGGCGCTTTGCGCGCCCCTACCGCAAGCAACTGGCCACCGGTTTTGGCTTGACGCTGGCCTCTACCGCCGCCACGCTGGTGCCGCCGTACCTGACCATCCCGCTGATGGACGACATCCTGATTCCGTTCCAGAACGGCAAGCAGATCGAGCCAGGCCTGGTGCTGCTGTACCTCGGGGGGCTGCTCGCCTCCGCGCTGCTCGCCTGGGGCTTGGGCTGGGCGCGCACCTACATCCTGGCGTTGGTGTCTGAGCGCATTGGCGCCGATTTGCGCACCACGACCTATGAGCATTTGCTGCGCCTGTCGCTGGACTATTTTGGAGGCAAGCGCACGGGCGACCTGATGTCGCGCATCGGCGCCGAGACCGACCGCATCAACGTGTTCCTGTCGCTGCATGCGCTCGATTTCGTCACCGACGTGCTGATGATTCTCATGACGGCGGCGATCCTGTTTTCGATCAGCCCCTGGCTGGCGCTGGTCACGCTGGTGCCACTGCCGTTCATAGGCTGGATGATTCACACCGTGCGCGACCGGCTGCGCACCGGCTTCGAGAAGATCGACAGGGTCTGGAGCGAAGTGACCAACGTGTTGGCCGACACCATCCCCGGCATCCGCGTGGTCAAGGCCTTTGCTCAGGAAAAGCGTGAGGCCCGGCGGTTTTACGACGCCAACCAGCACAACTTGCAGGTCAACGACAAGCTCAACAAGACCTGGGCGCTGTTCACGCCCACAGTCTCGCTGCTGACGGAAATCGGTCTGTTGGTGGTATGGGGCTTTGGCATCTGGCTGGTATCGAAAAGCCAGATCACGGTGGGTGTGCTGACGGCGTTCATCGCCTACATCGGGCGCTTCTATGGCCGGCTGGACTCGATGAGCCGCATCGTGTCGGTCACGCAAAAGGCCGCTGCGGGCGCCAAGCGCATCTTTGACATCCTGGACCACGTCAGCAACGTGCCCGAACCGGCCCACCCGGTGCGCATGGAGCGGGTACAGGGCGCCATTGCGCTGCGCGGTGTGGGTTTCCGCTACGGCAGCCGTGCCGTCATCAAGGGACTCGATCTGGAGATCCGGCCCGGCGAAATGATTGGCCTGGTGGGCCACAGCGGCTCGGGCAAAAGCACGCTGGTGAATCTGATCTGCCGCTTTTACGATGTCACCGAAGGGGTGATTGCGCTCGACGGCACCGACATCCGGCGGTTTGCTGTGGCGGACTACCGGCGCCATATTGGCCTGGTGCTGCAGGAGCCGTTCCTGTTCTTCGGCACGATTGCCGAGAACATTGCCTATGGCAAGCCAGACGCGACGCGCGGCGAAATCATTGCGGCCGCGCGCGCCGCGCATGCGCACGAATTCATCCTGCGACTGCCGCATGGCTACGACTCACTGGTCGGTGAGCGTGGTCAAGGGCTCTCGGGCGGCGAGCGCCAGCGCATCAGCATTGCGCGCGCGCTGCTGATCGACCCGCGCATCCTCATCCTTGATGAAGCCACGTCGGCGGTGGATACCGAAACGGAAAAGGAAATCCAGCGCGCGCTCGACAACCTGGTGCAGGGCCGGACCACGATCGCTATTGCCCACCGCCTGTCCACTTTGCGCAAGGCCGACCGCCTGGTGGTCATGGACCGCGGCGAGATCGTCGAAGTCGGGCCGCACGACGCGCTCATGGAACGACAAGGCGCTTACTGGCGCCTGTACGAAGCCCAGGCGCGCCGCGCCGAGGAAGACGCCCAAGCAGCGGGCGTGCTGCCCGAAGCACTTTCCCATTCCGCACACCCTGCAGGCCAGTCATGAGCACCTCGAACATTTCGCTGCAGCGCGACAGCCATGGCCGACTGGTGCTCACGTTGGCTGACGGGAGCGAGCATGCGGGCGTGCAGCCCGTGCGCGCGTTTCCTATCGGCGCACCGGACGAAGGAATTTCGCTGCTGGGACAAGACGGGCATGAGCGGCTGTGGGTGGACCGTCTGACCGATTTGCCCGCTGGCGTGCGTGCGCTGGTTGAGGAAGAACTCGCGGTGCGCGAGTTTTCCCCCGAAATCACGCGCATCGTCTCGGTGTCGAGCTTCTCCACGCCCAGCACCTGGCAGGTCGTCACCGACCGAGGTGACACCCAGTTCACCTTGAAGGCCGAGGAAGACATCCGCCGCCTGGCCGGCCGCACCCGGTTGATGGTGGCGAGTGCCGAGGGCGTGCAGTACCGCATCGCCGATACGCGGGCGCTCGACCGGCATTCGCTGCGCTTGCTGGAGCGATTTTTGTAGCAGGAGTGGCACTTAATAGGTGTTTACCCTTAAATTTTGGCCAATTCGGAGAAAAGGGCTCAAGTTGCCCCTCTTTTCGCCGAAATAGAGTTACGAGACGGGGGGGAATCCGGCTCGCTCCGTCTAACTGAGGACTCTGCCATGCAACTGCCACCTGTTGACCGATCGACAAGCTGGCGTCCCCAGGGCGCCGACCTTTACTCCACCGGGGCATCGGGGGCGGTTCCGGTGCGACCCATCAATGCGGCCACGCCGGTCGAGTCGATGGACCGACTGGGAGAGGGGGCCATCGTCAAGACGCCCGAAAAATCATCCAGCCCCGATCAGGCCAATCGCGACTGGACCGAGGGGGCTGACAAAAAAGAGCTGAAGATTCCTCCCGAGCCGCCCAAGGAGCCGCCGCTCTATAAGGTGATGATTGAATTCATCCAGTCCATGTGGCGCGCCAGCGGTAGTGCCATTGAGATGGCCCAGGACGTGAACAAAACCACGCTGGCGGAACGCCTGGCCCAGCAGGCCAAGAATGAGCCGTTGACCTACTCGGACCCCACGGTCAAGCGCACTACGGGGCTTTAAGGCGCTGCTCCCGGGAGGCTGCGCACGTGGCCGGCCGGTACATGGCGCGCCGCCGAGCGGACGTGACCGGTCTGGTCGTCAAAAAAGAAATCCGGTTCGAACTCGCGCAGGAACGGGCCTTTTTCCAGCCCGCCCAAAAACATCGCCTCGTCCACCGCCAGGTTCCACTTCATGAGGGTGTTGATGGCGCGCTCATGCGCTGGCGCACTGCGGGCCGTGACGAGTGCGATGCGCAGCCGCATGCCCGAGACATCCGCCTGCTGCTGGAGCTGGTGCAGCGCGGCGAGCAATGGCTTGAAAGGCCCGCCAGACAGCGGAAGGGCGGCCTTGCTGGTTTCGTGCGAGACAAAGGCTTCCAGCCCACCTTCCTGGTAGACCCGCTCGGCTTCGTCCGAGAACAGCACGGCGTCGCCGTCAAAGGCAATGCGCAGTTCGTTGGGGTAGTTGATGCCGGCGGCAACCGATTCGGTCAATACCCTTGCGGCTGGAAAACCCAGGTGCAGCGCCTCGCTGACATCGCGTTCGTTGGCAGAGAGGAACAGGTGCGCGCCCAGTGGCCGCAAGTAGCGAAAGGGGTCGCGCCCCTGCGTGAACACGCCGCGCTCGAGCTGCAGCCCGGCGCTTTGCACCGAGCGGAAGATGCGCAGCGCCGTCACCGGGTCGTTGCGCGAGAGCATCACCACTTCCACGCGCTGCACCGCGTCGGTGTTGAAGGCCAGCAGCTTGTGCACCAGCGGAAATGCGACCCCCGGCTTTGCGGGCACCGCCAGGCGCTCCTGCTGCAAACGCATGTAGGCGAGCGGGTTCTGCGCGTCGAACACGCGGTTTTCTTCTTCGAAATCAAACAGCGCGCGCGAGGAAATCGCGACCACCAGTTTGTCTTGCAGGCTTACCGGCATCGCATGCCCCTTATTTGACGAACTGGTTGAGCTGAATGATGGGCAGCAGAACGGCCAGAACGATCAGCATCACCACCAGTCCCATCACGACGATCAGAAGGGGCTCCAGCACGGTTGCCAGTTGCACGGCACGGCGCTGCACCTCGGTGCTGAGCTGCACG
This sequence comes from Simplicispira sp. GW247-4R2A, assembly GCF_059424465.1. Lineage (NCBI taxonomy): Bacteria > Pseudomonadati > Pseudomonadota > Betaproteobacteria > Burkholderiales > Comamonadaceae > Simplicispira > Simplicispira sp. GW247-4R2A. Next base: position 77,345 of record NZ_JBWKZM010000003.1, read on the forward strand.
GCAGCGCGCTGCAGCATGAGCGGCAGTTGCCCGGTTTGCTCGCCCAGGCGGGCGAACATGGACAGCAGGCTCGGAAAGCGCTTTCTTTGCGCCAGCGCCGAGGCCAGCGGCGCGCCTTCGCGCACCTGCACCAGCGCGTCCAGCGCATCGGCACGCATGGCGCGGTTGTTCAGGGTTTCGGCGGCCGCCTGCAAGGCCTTGAGGATGGGAACGCCCGCTCCCGCCAGCATGGCCAGCGTGCTGGCAAAGCGCGCTGCGTTGTAGCCGCGTGCCAGGCGGCCAAGGATGGGAAGGCGCAGAAAGGCAGCGTCAAATTTTGAACGAAAAGCGGCTCTAGCGTAAGCGTAGCGTGCGCTAATAGCTGCAATAACAATAGCAATCAGCAGCCAGATACCGTAGTGGCGCACGAAAGCGCTCACCGCCAGCATGGCCACCGTCAGGAAGGGCAATGCGCGGCGCGAGCCGGCAAACACGCCAGCGACCTGCGGCACGACGTAGCTGACGAGAAAAATCACAATGGCGATGGCCACCAGCGTGACGATGGCGGGGTAGAGCGCGGCGCCGACCAGCTTGGCCTTGAGCGCCTGGCGCTCCTCCAGGTCGTCGGCCAGACGTTCGAGCACCAGGCCGAGCTTGCCGCTGTGCTCGCCAGCGCCAATCACCGCACAGTAGATGTCGGAAAACTCGCGCGGGTGCTGGGCCAGTGCCTGGGCAAAGGGCGCGCCGGCGTTGACTTCGGCGCGCAGCACCGCGACCAGGTGGCGCTGGCGCTCGTCGTCGGCCTCGTCGGAAAGGGCGGTCAGCGCCCGCTCCAGCGTGAGCCCGGAGGAGACCAGTCCCGCCACCTGGCGCGTCCAGATGGCCAGCCCCGTGCTGCCAAACACCGGCCGCTGCAGCCAGCCGCCAGCGGTGCGCGAGCCGTCTGCCGCACCCGATTGCGCCGCGGGCGAGACCGCGAGCGGAACCAGCGCCTGCGCCCGCAGCTGGCTGCGTGCGGCCTTGGCGTTGTCGGCTTCCAGCATGCCGGTGCGCGTCTGGCCCTGGGCATCGAGCGCTTCAAAGGCAAAGGCGGGCATGGGCGGTGTAAGAAATCGGCATGGGCCGCAATAGTAGCCGCTGCACACTGGCCGGACGCGTTCGCCCAGTCCACAATGGCCTGCAAGCCTCGGCGCTTGGTCCGGGGCCGCAAGGAGTTCCCATGCTGAAAGACAAAGTCGCATTGATTACCGGCGGTTCTTCGGGCATTGGCCGCGCCGTTGCCCTGGCCTGGGCGCGCGAGGGTGCGCGCGTGGTGGTCTCCGACACCAACCGTGACGGCGGCGAGCAAACCGTGGCCCAGGTGCGTGGGCTTGGCGGCGAGGCGCTGTTTGTGGCCGCCGATGTGCGCCAGCCGCAGGACTGCGAAGCGCTGGTGCAGCGCGCCGTGGAGAAGTTCGGCCGGCTCGATATCGCCTGCAACAACGCCGGCATTGGTGGCCCGCAGGCGCCCACGGCCGACTACCCGCTGGACGGTTGGGCGCAGGTGATGGGCATCAACCTCTCGGGTGTGTTCTATGGCATGAAGTACCAGTTGCCGGCCATGCTCAAGAATGGCGGCGGCGCCATCGTCAACATGGCGTCCATTCTGGGGGCCGTGGGTTTTGCCGGAGCACCGGCGTACACAGCAGCCAAGCACGGAGTCGTAGGGCTGACGCAGGCGGCAGCGCTGGAATACAGCGCGCAGGGCGTGCGCATCAACGCCGTCGGGCCGGGCTTCATCCACACGCCCATGATCAGCGCGCTGGAAGAGAACCAGGCCGTCAACGGCATGCTGGTCGCCGCCCACCCCATCGGCCGGCTGGGCCGTGCTGAGGAAGTGGCCGAACTGGTGCTCTGGCTCGCGAGCAGCAAGGCCTCGTTTGTGACGGGTTCGTACTACCCGGTGGACGGCGGCTATCTGGCGCGCTAAATCTAGAGCCAAAATGGCCGCTAGCGCTTGCTAGTAAAGCGTATGCGGCTATTGAAATAATAGTTAAAAATTGCCCGTGGCTTGCAGCTGTGCCTGGGCGGCGGCGGCGATATCGAGCGAGCGCAGGCGCAAGGCCGGATCGAACACGTCGCATACCAGCATCAGCTCGTCGGCCTGCGTCGCCTTGAGCAGCGCCTCCATCCCGGAGCGCACGGTGTCTGGCCCGCCGATGACGGCTGCCGCAAGGAATTCACCAATGGCGGCGCGTTCCTGGGGCGACAGGTGTTCCACCAGCCCCGCTACCGGTGGCGCCAGCTTGCGCCGTTCGCCTTTGAGGATGCCCAGCACGCGCTGGTAGGTGCTGCCGGCGAGGAATTGCGCCTCCTCGTCGGTCGGTGCGGCGATGAGCGGTACGCCAATCACCACGTAGGGCTTGGGCCAGCGTGCCGAGGGTTTGTACAGGCGCCGGTACAGGTCTATCGCCTGCAGCAGCAAACGCGGTGCAAAGTGCGAGGCAAAGGCGTAAGGCAGGCCGCGCTCGGCCGCGAGCTGGGCGGAAAACAGACTGGAGCCGAGCAGCCAGATGGGAACGTTAGTGCCCGCTCCGGGCGTGGCCACCAGGCGCTGGCCTGGCTCGGGGGGTGCCAGCAGGCGCTGTAGTTCGGCCACGTCGCGCGGGAAGTCCTCCTGCGTCTCGGGCCGGTCGCGGCGCAGCGCGCGCATGGTGAGCGGGTCGGTCCCCGGCGCGCGCCCCAGCCCCAGGTCGATGCGGCCGGGGAACAGTTCGGCCAGCGTGCCAAAGGCCTCGGCCACCACCAGCGGCGCGTGGTTGGGCAGCATGACACCGCCCGAGCCGACGCGCATGCGCTCGGTGCCAGCGGCGATGTGGCCCACCAGTACCGCCGTTGCCGAGCTGGCAATGCCTTCCATGTTGTGGTGTTCGGCCAGCCAGTAGCGCTTGAAACCCAGAGATTCGGCATGCCGGGCCGTCGCCAGCGCTATGGCGAGCGCATCGCGCACACTGCCGCCCTCGCGCACGGCCACGAGGTCGAGCAGGGAGAGCGCGGTAGGAATGGAAGCCGTCATGCCGCCATTGTGGCGCGCCTTGCAGGAGCGTGCGGGTTAGGTGAGCCCTTGGACATGCTGCAAAATTTTCGCCCGCGTCTGGCACATGTCCGCTTGCAATGGTGCATCGGGCGCGCTGCCATTGGATCGGGCCAGGCGCTGAAACTTGCTAAAGTCGCCTAGGTGACTTGCCGGGCGCCAGTAGCCTTCGCTGTGGAGGGGTGCGTTCGGGTTTCCGTGGGCTGACGGCAGTTTGGCCGACCAATACCGCCGTACCTTTCACCCATGGGTGGCGTCAGAAATTTTTTAAAAGAGTGGACTCAATGAACAAGTATTTGCTCAAGGCGATTGGCCGGGTCGCCATGCCGCTGGCCCTCGGTTTGTCCTGCGCTGCACCGGTGTTTGCCGACAGTGGCGTGGCCTATGTATCGAATCAGGAAGCAGGGGTGAGCGTCATCGACCTGGCGACCATGACGGCCAGGGACAACATCGATGTTGGCGTCACCGGGCCGCGCGGCATTGGCATTACCGCCGATGGCGCCATGCTGGTAACGGCCAACAAGGGAGGCGCCAACATTGCCCTGATCGACACCAAAACAGGGCATGTGATCCGCTATGTGCCGATCGGCAAGAACCCCGAATTCGTTCGTGTCCAGGGCCGCTATGCCTATGTCACCTACGAACCCAGCGCCAAGTCGGGCCCGCCCTCCAAGAACGGCGCCAAGGACGACGATGGCGCCGTTCCGGGGCACATCGCCATCGTGGACCTGAAGCAGGGCAAGGTCGTTCACGACATCGTCGGCAAGCCGGAAACCGAGGGTCTGGAGTTCTCCAAGGATGGCAAGAAGCTGTTCATCACCAATGAATCGGACAACTCGCTGACGGTGCACGACGCCAAAAGCGGCAAACTGCTCAAGAGCATCCCGCTTGGCAAGTACGGCAACCGCCCGCGCGGCATCAAGCTGTCGCCCGACGGCAAGGCGCTGGTGACCACACTGGAGCTTTCGGACAAGATGCTGGTGCTCAACGACAAGTTCGATGTCGTCAAGGAGGTCGCCACCGCCAAGACGCCCTACGGTGTGGCCTTCGACCGCAGCGGTTCGCGCATCTTCGTGGCCTCCAACAAGGACAAGCTGCTCCAGGTCTTCGACGCCCAGACCTATGAAAAGGTCAAGGATATCCCGATCGGTGATCGCTGCTGGCATTTCAGCTTCACCCCTGAGGACAAGCAGATCCTGGTGGCCTGCGGCAAATCGAATGAACTGGTGGTGATCGATGCCGCTTCGCTGGAGGTGACCAAGCACCTCGGAGAGATGGGCATGCCCTGGGGCATCGTGACCTATCCGAAGGCGATGGGCAGTATCGACCGGCCCTGAGTGAGGCCGCCCCGAAGCAAGCGCCCGCCACCCTGGCGGGCGTTTTGCATTCCGCGTCGGCCCATTCACAGGGTCTTTTCGGCGGTGAGCGGCGCGGGTGTATCCAATTGCTGCAGGGTCTATATGATGGCTTCATGGGCCATGTTGGCGCGACGCATCGGGTACTTCCATGGGATTCTTCAGCAAAATGTTCAAACTGCGCGAGCAGGACCCTGAAAGCCAGGAGACCACCTGGGCTTTCGAGGACAACGCGAGCGAACTGGTGCTGGATGCCGAGTACGCCAACACGCTGGCGTTCGAATTCGATATCGACGCCGCCATCAGCGGGCATGAGGCATGGAAAAACCGGCTGCGCCAGCAACTGAGCGGCGAGATCGACACCCCGATCAATCTGGACGAATTGCGCAACCCCGAAGCCTGCCCGTTGGGCCAGTGGCTCGCCGGCCCCGGACGGCAAATGCTGGGCCAGTACCCGGCCTTTGACATCCTCGTAGCGCGCCATGCCTATTTTCATGCCCAGGCTGTCGAGGTCGTCGAGCTCAGCCGTGCCGGGGAGTACGAGCGTGCGCTGCGCGTGTTCCATGGCGGCTACCGCCACGCTTCGAATCAGGTGGTGCTGCTGCTCAAGCAGCTCAAGCGTGGTTTGGGGCGCTGAGTGGGTGCTCGCTTGACCTGGGGTCGCGTCCTGTCGGTCTGCACCGGGCAGGCGGCGCCCTACGCGCGCGGTTCGCGCAGCGGCATCGACAAGCAGGTTCGCACCGGCAAGGTGTATTGCCACACCCTCGGCCTGGTGGGCGATGAGCAAGGTGACCTTCGGGTCCATGGTGGGCCGGACAAGGCGGTGCACCATTACCCCAGCGAGCATTGCGCCGCCTGGCGTGCGGAACTGGGGCCACACCCGCTGCTCGACACACCGGCGGCTTTTGGCGAAAACCTGCACAGCAGCGGCCTGACCGAGGCCGACGTGTGTCTGGGGGACCGTTTTCGCGTGGGCGATGCCTTGCTGGAGGTCTCGCAAGCCCGCCAGCCGTGCTGGAAGCTCAACGAGCGCTTTGGACGCCCTGACATGGCTGCGCAGGTACAGCGCACCGGGCGCACCGGCTGGTACTACCGCGTGCTGGAAGAGGGCGCGCTCTGGGCCGGTGCGGACCTGCTGCTGCAAGCACGCCCGTATCCCGAATGGCCGCTGGCGCGCCTGCTCGACCTGCTTTACCGGCCCAGTCTGGACATTGCCGAACTGCGTGCTGCGCGGGTGCTGCCGCTGCCGGCCAATTGGCAGCGTTTGCTGGATCGGCGGCTGGGCAGCGGCGTGGTGGAAAGCTGGGTTTCGCGGCTGGAGGGGCCTGCGCAGACCTAGTCTTTTACCTTGGCATGCTCGCGCAGCCAGGCGGCAAAGGCCTCTTCGCCGAACTCGCCTGAGGCGACGGCGAGCATGGTGAGCACGCAGTCAGCATCGCTCGCGCCAAGGTGGTAGCCGTTCAAGCGCAGGAACAATTCAGCGGCGACAAAACCGGTGCGCTTGTTGCCGTCGATGAAAGGATGGTTGCGGGAGATGCCGTAACCGTAGGCTGCGGCCAGCGCGAATGCGTCGGGCGCGGCGTAGGCGAGCAGGTTGGCGGGGCGGGCCAGCGCCGAATCGAGCAAGCCTGCATCGCGCGTACCGGCACTGCCCCCATGTTCGGCAAGCTGTGCTTCGTGCACTGCAACAATGACGGCGCGATCCAACCACAGGAAGTGAGCCATGCGCGGGGCCTACTTGGCCAGTTCGTGCAATACCGCGCGCCGCTCACGCATGATGTCGCGGGCCAGTTTCATCTGGGCTTCGAAATCGGGGTTGTGCGTGGTGATGCGCAAGCCGTCAGGCGAATCGGTGACGTAGAGTTCGTCGCCCTTGGTCAGGTCAAGGCGTGCCAGCAATTCTTTGGGAAAAATGGCGCCGACTGAATTTCCGATTTGGGTGAGTTTGAGCGTGTGCATAGCAGCGGTTCGAAGTTATAACGTATGTTATGCCTTCGCGGGCGTCGCCGTCAACCACATGTTCAATCCCGCGTCACCCGCAGCACTTCCTCCCGGCTGATGACGCCCGCGGCAATCAGGCGCTCGCCGTCTTCGCGCATCAGTTGCATGCCGCCGGCCAGGGCCGCGGCGCGCACGTCGGCCTCCGACGCCCGGTTGTGGATCTGCGCGCGCAGCGCGTCGGTGGTCACGAGCAGCTCGAAGAGCCCGGTGCGGCCGCTGTAGCCCGTCTGGCCGCAGGCATCGCACCCCTGGCCGTGGCACGCGGTGCAGGTTTTGCGCACCAGGCGCTGCGCCAGTACACCAAGCAGCGAACTCGACAGCAGGAAGGGTTCCACCCCCATGTCGGTCAGGCGGTTGACGGCGCTGGCGGCGTCGTTGGTGTGCAGTGTTGCCAGCACCAAATGGCCGGTGAGGCTGGCCTGGATGGCGATCTGCGCGGTCTCGAAATCGCGAATCTCGCCGATCATGATCACGTCCGGGTCCTGGCGCAGGATGGCGCGCAGAGCCTTGGCGAAGGTGAGGTCGATCTTGGCGTTGACCTGCGTCTGGCCGACACCGGCCAGTTCGTACTCGATCGGGTCTTCCACCGTCATGATGTTGGCCTGCGCCGCGTCCAGCCGGCCCAGCGCCGCGTACAGGGTGGTGGTTTTGCCCGAGCCGGTCGGGCCGGTCACCAGCACGATGCCGTGCGGCTGCCGGATCAGGCCCTCGAAGCGCGCCAGTGTAGGGCCCTGCATGCCCACGGCTTCGAGCGTGAGGCGGCTCTCGCTTTTGTCGAGCAGGCGCAGCACGGCGCGCTCGCCATGGGCGCTGGGCAGGGTGGAGACGCGCACGTCGATGGCGCGTGTGCCCAGGCGCAGGCTGATGCGGCCGTCCTGCGGCAGGCGTTTTTCGGAAATATCGAGGTCCGCCATGATCTTCAGGCGGCTGATCAAGGCCGCATGCAGTGCGCGGTTGGGTTGCACCACCTCGCGCAGCGTGCCGTCCACGCGGAAGCGCACGCTCGAATGGCGCTCGTACGGCTCGATATGAATGTCACTCGCCCCATCGCGCGCCGCCTGCGTGAGCAGGGCGTTGAGCATGCGGATGATGGGCGCGTCGTCGGCGGCTTCGAGCAGGTCTTCGACGGCCGGAAGCTCCTGCATCATGCGCGAGAGGTCGGCGTCGCTTTCCACCTCGCTGACCACCGTGGCGGCGCTGGATTCGCGCTGCGAGTAGGCGGCGCTGATGCGTTGTGCGAGGGTGTGGGCGTCGAGCGGCTGCAGGCGCTGCACCGGGTATTTGCGCAGCACTTCGCTCAAGGGCCCGGCTTGCGGCGCCGGGCCGTGCCACAGCACGAGCTGCTCGCCGTCGGCTTCCAGCAGCAACTGGGCTCCGCGCGCAAACGCATAGGGCAAAGGGTAGGCCATCAGTTGCCTGCGGGGAAATCGGGCTGTGTGACGATGTTGGTCTGCGTCGCAGCGGGCCGTGCGGGCAGCGGCGGCAGGACCGGCGCGCCCGACACCGGGTGCAGCAGCGTGCTCGGCGTGGGCTGGGCCTGTTGCTGCAGCGCGCGAATCGCCTCGTAGCGGTCCACCGTCAGTGCATTGCTGGCGGCGCTGTCACGAATCACCGTGGGCCGCAGGAAGACCATCAGATTGGTCTTGTTGCGCGAGCGGTTTTCGCTGCGAAACAGGTTGCCGACGACCGGGATGTCGCCAAACAACGGCACCTTGTCTTCACCCGAGCTGTAGGAATCTTCCAGCAGGCCGCCAATGACGATGATGTTGCCGTCGTCCACCACCACGTTCGATTCGATGGAGCGCTTGCTGGTGGTAGGCCCGTTGGCATTCGTGAGGGTGCTGCTGTCGATCTTGGACACTTCCTGGTAGATGGACATTTTGACCGTGCCGTTTTCGCTGATCTGCGGGCGCACCCGCAGCACGAGGCCCACGTCCTTGCGCTCGACGGTGGTGAACGGGTTCACCGTGCTGGTTCCTGCGCTGGCGGCGTACGAGCCGGTGACGAAGGGCACGTTGTTGCCGATGATGATGCGGGCCTCCTCGTTGTCCAGCGTCATCAGGTTGGGGGTGGAGAGCACGTTGGCGTCGCCACTGTTTTGCAGGAAATTGGCCAGCGCCCCCAGGTAATACTGGCCATTGATGCGCGGCGCCAGGGCCAGGTTCAGGCCCTTGCCCAGTGTGCCCAGGGCAGTGGCCGCAGTGGTCGTGGAGCCGCTGGCCAGCGCTGCCGTGATGTTCACGATGTTGGCGCCCGATTGGGCCGAGTTGGTGCCGATCACGCCGATGGTGCCGTCGCCCTGCTTGCCCAGGATGCCCTGCCACTGGATGCCGAACTCGGCCAGCTTGCTGGCCGTGACCTCGACGATCAGGCTCTCCACCAGCACTTGCGCTCGCCGGCCGTCGAGTTGGTCGATCACGGCGCGCAGTTGCCGGTATTGCGGCTCGGGTGCCGTGATGATGAGCGAGTTGGTGGCCGGATCGGCCTGGATCTGCCCGCCGGTCGACGGCGCCGTGTTGCTGGCGCCGCTCAGATTGCCGCCCCCGGTGCTCAGGCCGCCGCCGCTGCTGCTCCCCATGCCCGTACTGCTGGCCGAGGCGGTATTGGTGCCCGCCGTGGCGCTGTTCAGGCCGCTCGTGCTGCTTGCCGCAGGTCCAGGGCTGCTGCTGCTACTGGAACCGGAACCTCCGCCCGCCGCCATGGCGGCGCGCAGCGTGGCGGCCAATTTGGTGGCGTCGGCATTCTTCAGATACACCACGTGAATGTTGCCGTTGGCTGCGCTGCTGCCCGGTGCAGGCGCCTGGTCGAGCTTTTGCACCAGCGCACGCACTTGGGCCAGGCGCGCCGGGTTGGCGGCGCGCAGGATCAGCGAGTTGCTGCTGGGGTCGGCCAACAGCGTGGTTTTGAAAGCGCTGTCCGTCTGGCTCTGCGCGGCGCCCGGTGTCGCCCCGGTGGCGGAGGAGGTTCCCCCCTCGATCAGCCGCGCCACCAGGGGCGCGAGGTCGGAGGCGATGGCGTTCTTCAGCGGAATCACTTCCACGTCGCTGGCGTTGGAGACGTCCATCGCGGCGACGATGCGGGCGAGCCGCTGCAGGTTGTCCGCGTAATCGGTGATCACCAGCGAGTTGTTGCCGGGGTTCACATTGATGGTGTTGTTCGGGCTGATGAGCGGGCGCAGCACCGGCACCAGGTTGGCGGCGTTCTCGAAATTGAGCTTGAAGATCTGCGTGACGATCTGCCCGCCCCCTGCCGCGGCTGGCGCGCCGCCCTGCCACACGCGCACGCTGCTGCCCTGGAGTTTGCCTTCCGCCTCGGGCACCACCTTGTAGAGTCCGCCCGCTTCGACCACCGTGTAGCCCTGCAGGCGCAGCGCCGCCAGGAACTGCTCGAAGGCGGCTGCTGGCGTGACCGCACGCTCGGTCGCCAGATTGAGCTGGCCCTTGACGCGCGGGTCCACCACCACGTTGCGCCCGGTGATGGTGGCCATGGTGCGCGCCACGGCTTCGATGTCGGCGTTGGCGAAGTTCAGCGTGACCGGCTCGCCTGGGCGCACGCTTTGCGGGTTGGGCGTCGCAGAAGTTTGGGCATGAATTTGGCCTCCAGCGCTTATCAATAAAGCGCAAGCAGCTATTGAAACAATAGTGGGATGCCAATGGCGCGGAATGTACTGAGCGGGGCTGGACATAAGTTTTGCGGTGTTAGCCGAGCGAAATGAGTGAGCGCGCGCCTACGCGGCGCCCGATGATGTTGAGCAGATTCGACAGCGCCGGCTCGCGCCCCGGCGCTGCCTGCGCCTCGCCGGCAAAGCGCAGGCGCTGGCCCACCCATTGCCCGCTGCCCGAGAGCTGCAGCGCACCCGCCAGGGTCGAGAGCTGCAGCGTGGGCGCCTCGCCTCCGGCCAGCGCCAGCCGGTAGCTGCCCATGGGCCGCAGCGTGGACAGGCGCGAGGACACGTCCAGGGCGTCGAGTTGGGCCGATCCGCGCAGCACCACGCGGCCGCGCACCGATTCGATCACCAGGCCTTGTGTTTGCAAGGCGAGTTGGCCCTGCAGTTGCAGTGTGTTCCAGGGCGTTCCCAGGCCCGTCAGCACGGCGGCTGGCCAGCGGCTTTGGCCGTCGGCCAAGGCCAGGCGCAGGCCGCCCCAGCGTGGCTGTACCTGCAGCCGCAGGGGCGCCTGCGTGCAGCAGTCGGCCGAAAATTCGGCTTGTAGCCCGCTCCAATTCGGACGCAAGCGCCAGTGCACACGCCCCGGCAAGGCAGTCGTGCTTTGGCTGTCGCTGCCGCCCGCCAGCACCAGTTGGGCCGAGCCGTTCCAGACGCTGCCGCGCGCTGCCGCCAGTTGCAGCTGCGCGCCGCTGGCGCGCTCCACGCCCACGGCCATCCAGTGCGCGGGCAGCGCCGCGAGCAACGCGCCGCCGCCGCCCAGCAGCGCACCGGCGAGCGCCCAGCCCCAGGGTGCGTGCGGCGCGGTGCCCGGCGCGCTGCGGCCCCGCAATGCGCTGCGCGTGCGCGGGCGTGAGCGGGAGAAGGGGGTGGTGGCCATGCAAAGACGTGTGCGGATCTACTGCGCGGGCAGGGCGAACACGATGGCACCATCCCAGCGCGCTTCGCCTGCAGGGGGGGCTTTAGGGGGCACTGCACCCGCTACCGGCTGGGTCGGCGGCTTGGCGCTGCTGCGCGTCAGGTGGGCCTCTACCGGCACGCTGCGCGCATTGCCACGCACCTGGGCCAGCCAGGGGGCGATGGCCGCAGCGGGCACGCCTTGCAGGCCAACGGTGGCGCGCTCGCCCATTAAGCTGACCCGCGCGCCGGACCCCAGTGCCGCCGTGGCGCTTTGCAGCGCACGCTGGGCCTCGGCCTGGCTGGGGCGGGTGCTGGCGTCGGCTTGCAGCAGGCGGGCCTCGGCGGCCAGCGTCTGCATATGTTCGAGTTGGGCGTCCAGCGCGGCATGGCGCGCGGGCGCCTCGCGCAGGGTGCGCAGGGCGGGTGCCAGCAGCCACCACCACGCCAGCGCCGCAGCCACCAGCAGCGCAGCGGCGAGCACCAGGCGGCGTTCGCGCGGGGCCATGGCGTCCCAGCGGGTGCGCCAGGCGGGGCGGGCGGCGGCGGTACTGGGCGTGCTCATTGGGACACCTCGGTGCAGCGCCGTGCGGTGCGCGCTGGGTGGGGGCGGTTCGGCATTGCGCTCATGGCCGGCCCGCCAGACGCAGCCACAGGCTGTCGTTCGCGCTGCTCAATTGGTAGGCCTGTGCCTGCAGCGCATTGCCTGCCGCGGCCTGGGCTTCGGCCGAGAGCGCCAGTCCCCGCAGTTGCAAAGCGCCTGGGCTGTAGTCGATGGCGCTGGCGCCGCCCTGTGTAGCCAGCGCGCTGCCCGCAGCCGCCAGCATGGGTTCCAGGTCGGCCGGCGCCAGGGCCCCGCTGGCCTGGCGCAGCAGCGCCAGCTCGCGCTCCATTTGCAGCGGCGCATCGACCACCACCTTGATTTTGGGGAAGGTCGCGGTCAGCGTGTTTCTCACCGCCGCTTCTTTGGTCGCCAACGCCGAGCGCTCTTGCCAAGCCCAGGCGTTCAAACCGACGATTTGCGCCAGGACCAGCAGCGCGCCCGCCCAACGCGCCGCGCGCCACTGGGGCGCCTGCAGCAGTGCGCCCAGCAAGCCCCCCGCTTTGCGCATGGCACGGGTGCGGCCCGAGCTGGCCAGGTCGAACTGCGCCAGATCCCAGCGGCCGCGCGCGGCCTGCAGGGCACGGTCGCCGGCGGAGACCAGCGCCACAGGCCGGCCCAGGGTCTGCTCGGCCAGGCCGGCCACGGCGCTTTCGCTGGTGGCGGTGATCGGTTCGTCGCCTTGCGCCTGCGCGGGCAGCAGCGCCAGCGCCGCGGGCGTGAGCGGCAGCACGGCCACCGCGCCCTCGGGTGGCAGGCCGGTGGCCAGCACCAGCGGCGCCTCGGTGGTGCCGGCGAAGTGCAGGGCGGGGGCGCTCGCACCGGGCGCGATCTCGGGCACCACGCGCGCCACCGGGTGGCCCGCCGCCTCCAGGGCCTGCAGCGCGCCGCGCAGCCAGGCGCGGTCGCAGACCGCCACCCAGGCGCTTGCACCAGCCGCCGCGCCGGGCGCAAGCGCAAAGTGCAGGCGTGCGGGCTCGTCAAGCACATGGTCTTCCAGCAGACCTTCGAGCACGGCGCGCATGCGCGGACTGTTCAAGGCCACGCCAGGGGGCAGTTGCACGCGCTGCCACGACAGCGCCTGCGCCGGCACCAGCGCCACCAACTCGCCCGCAGCCCGGCCAGTGGCGGGCAGCAGGGCGGCGGTGGCGCGGCCGTGGCGGGTGATCTGGTGGCCGTCCTGGCTCAGCGCGAAGCTGTATTCAGAGCTGAGCGTGCCGTTGGCCAGAGGAAGGGTGAGGACAAGAATGCTCATGGGCGAATTTCGCGGGCCATTGTAGGGGTGTGGCTCAGGGAGTCGCGGCGGGCGCCAGGTCTGCCACGCGGGTGCGCCAGAGGGTGCTGACCTGGGTGCCGATGCGGTGCACCAGCGAGCGCTCCTTCACCACCGCGTCGCCCAGGCGCAATTGGCCCTGCACTTCAAAGTAGCTGCTGCCCACGCTCAGTTCGGTGGTAGAGAGCGTGGGCCGCGTGGGCAGCAGGGCGCGCACGTCTTCGAGCGATCGGAAGGGCCGCGTCTCGCGGGCCGTGCCCAAGCTCTCGGTGCCGGCGCGGTCCAGCCCATCAATGGCCGCCTGCAGTACTTCGGGGCTGGCGGTGTTGAGGTTGACAGGGGTGCGCTCGGGCAGCACGGTGACGTAGGGTGCCAGCAGCGCCGCCGTCGCCGTGGGCAGCCCCAGCCATGGCAATTGCTCGACTTGCTGGGGCATCAGGGGCGCGTCGCCGCCTTCCGCCACTTGAGGGGCGGTGGCGCGCACCAGCGCCTGCTCCAGCGTCTCCAGCTGGGTTGCAGGCAGGCCGAGTTGTGAAAAGAGCCGGGCAAACTGGGCGTGCACCGCGGGCTGAACCACACCGCTCGCCACCAGGCTGCCCACGTTCAGGCGCGATTGCAGGTCGATGATGCGGCCCGACAAAAATGCGTCCTGCGTGTCGGTGCTGGCACCGTTCTGCGCGTTGCCATCCTGCGCGGCGAGAAAGGTGGACAAACGGGCTTCTTCCAGGGGTACGGCCCAGGGCTCGGCCAGGTTGTCACCGCCCCCGGCGACCGCATCCTCGTGCAGGATCAGGCGCGACCAATCCAGGGCGCCGATCAGAATCCAGGCCGACTGGATGCGCGCGCGCTCGGCCGTCTCGATCTCGATGCTGCGCCACTGCTGCCACATGGCGGCGGCGGCAAAGGTGGCCACCAGGGTCACGGTGAGCATGGCGGCGAGCAGCGCGGCGCCGCGCGTGCGTGCACGTCCAAGGCGGCGGTTCACGATTTCCCGCCCCCATTCAGCGGGTTGACCCAGTCGCGCGTCAGGCGCCCGGCCAGTGCGTCGTTTGGGCCGAGATCAAGCTGCAGGCGAATGCCGTCGGGCACCAGCGCCTGCGCCTTGGCGGCGGGGCTCGCCTGGCCAATGCTTTGGGCGGTGGGCGTGCCGCTGCTCGAGAGCGGATTGCTCCAGGCATTGCCGCGGAAATAGAAAATCTGCCAGCCGGCCAGCGGCAGCAGAGCCACTTCGCTGCGTCGCTCAGCGTCGCCTGGGCTGCGGGCCCACACGGCGGCCTGGTCCCAGGCGCGCTGCAAGTCGCCGCGCGTGGTCACTGGCGCCGACTGCCAGCGCAGCCACTGCGTGGTGCCCGCCACCTCGCGCTGGCTCCAGGCCACTACCAAAGCGCCTGCGTCGCCCCCCGCGCTGCTGCGCCGTGTGATGCGCAGCGCCTGGCCGTCCCAGTCAATCGGTGTGGTGTAGGGCAGCGCTACCAGCGCATCCAGATCGGCGCCCCATTGGCCCAGCGCGGCCTGCAGCGTGAGCAGGGCGTCGCCCCGCGCCTTGGTCTGCTGCTGGGTGCGCACCATGCCGTCGATGCCGCGCCAGCTCATCAGGGCCATCAAGCCCAGCAGGGCGATGGCGATCAGCAGCTCAATCAGCGTGAAGCCGCGCGCAGATCGTGGGCCGCGCCGGTTCAACTGCGCCCCACGATGGTCGAGAGCCGCAGCACCGGCCCGCTCCGGCTGCGCACCTGGGCGTCGACGCGGCGAAAACTGGGGTTGGGCGTGGGCCGCACCACCAGCGTCAGGTCAAAGCGTTCGCTGGCCTGCTCGCAGCCTTGCACGCTCTCGCCAATGGCGGGCATCTGGCGCGACAGGCGCACCGCCACCAGCGCGTTTTCAGCGCACAAGTGGGCCAGCATGACGTCGGACTGGCGCGCGCCATTGCGCACCAGCGCGCCCGTGGCCTGGCTGCCCGCGAGCAGCGCGATGGCCACGATGCCCAGCGCCACCAGCACCTCGATCAGCGTAAAGCCGTGCGCCGGGGGACGGCGGAATGTGAATTTCATCAAGGCGCAGCCTGCACGGCAAAGGGCCGCAGGCCATCGGTCGCCACTTGCAGGCGCCGCTCCGGGTGGCTGGCCTGGCTCAGTACCACGGTTTGCGGTGGAATCAGCGGCTCCGGCCCCAGCAGCAGCGGTGCGGGGACGAAAGCGCGCGTATTGGGGTCCAGCCACTGCGTGGGCAGGGTGCTGCTGGCCGGCAGACCGTCAAAGTGAAATCCATTGGGCGCCAGGCGCCAGCGCACCGGCACCCCGGCCGCCCGCGACTGCGCCCGCGCCCCTTCCAGCAGCGCTGCCAGGCGGTCGGCCTCGCGCTCCAGCTGGGTTTCGGACGGATCGCGCAGCACCAGCGACACCCCGGCCGTGGCCAGGGCCATGATGCTGATGACGAGCAGCAGCTCCAGCAGGGTAAAACCGTTGGGCTTTTTACTGCCAGCTGCCAATATCCGCATCCTTGCCTTCGCCTCCCGATTGGCCGTCGGCGCCAAAGGACATCACGTCCACCTCACCCTTGATGCCGGGGTTCAGGTACTGGTAGGGCCGGCCCCAGGGGTCGTTGGGGAGCTTTTCCAGGTACGGCTTCCAGTTGGCGGGCGGCGGGCCGGAGCTAGGCCGCGCCACCAGCGCCTGCAGGCCCTGCTCGGCGGTGGGGTAGCGCTGGTTGTCCAGGCGGTAGAGCTTGAGCGCCTGCATCAGATTGGTCACGTCGGTGCGCGCCGCCGTGGTGCGGGCATCGTCGGCGCGGTCGAGCACGTTGGGCACGATCAGCGCGGCCAGCACGCCGATGATCACCAGCACCACCATCAGCTCGATCAGGGTGAAACCGGCAGCGAGGCGCCGGCGGGCGGTTCGGGCAAGGTTGAGGGCGAGGGTCATGGAGGTTGGGGCGGGCGCAAGAGCGCCGGGTTGCGTGTGCGCTGAATGATAATCGTGCGATGAGCCGCCTTACCCCCAGCCCCTGGCCCGTGCGCCTGAGCACGCTTGCCCTGTGGGCGCTGGCGGCCGCCAGCGCGGTGTTCTGGGGCTTGCGCCTGAGCACGCCGGTGTCCCCACCGGCGGCACCCGCCAGCCCCGCTCCCGTCGCCGCGCCGGATGTGCAGGCGATCGCACGGCTGCTGGGCGCGGTGCCGTCCCCCCTGACGCCCGGCGCGGCCACCACGGCCGGCAGCCGCTATGCCCTGCTGGGCGTGCTCACCGACCGGGATGGCACCGGTGGCGCGGCGTTGATTGCCGTCGCCGGGCAACCCGCGAAACCGTTCCGTGTGGGCGCGCGCGTGGATGGTGATCTGGTGCTCCAGGCACTGGGGCCGCGCGAGGCGCGCCTCGGTCCCTCCGGCGCTGCAGCCACGCTGACGCTGGCCTTGCCCGCAGAGCGGTAGGCGCAAGCAGCCAGTTCTGGCAGGCGCCAGCGCAGTGCGGCGCAGACCGGCACAATGGCCCGTCATCCACTGCCGAGCCCTTGCACGACTGTTTCATGCACGACATTTCTTCCCTGAAGGTGATCGACCTGCTGCTCGATGCCGTATGCATCGTGCAGGCAGACAGCCGGATTGTTTTCGTTAGCGCCGCGTTCGAGCGCATCTTTGGCTACACGCCGCAGGAAGTCGTGGGCCGGCGCATGCTCGATATGCTGCACCCCGAGGACCTGGCCGCCACGCAGGGCCAGGTCGCCAGCATCATGGCGGGCGATTTGCAGTTGCAGTTTGAAAACCGCTACCTGCGCAAGGACGGGCGCATTGCCCACATCCTCTGGACCGCACGCTGGCTGCCCGACCGGCAGGTGCGTCTGGCGGTGGCGCACGACATCACCGAGCGCAAGCAGCACGAGACCCGGCAGGCAGCGCTTTATGCCATCTCGGAAGCCGCGCATGCCGCACAAAACCTGGAGTCGCTCTTTGAGCACATCCACGGAATCATCGGGCGGCTGGTGGTGGCAACCAACTTCTCGGTGGTGCTGCGCGATCCCACCAATGGCGAGCTGCGCTATGCCTACCATGCCAACGCGCATGCGGCAGCGCCCAGCGCACCACTGTGCAGCGATTCGCGCTGCGCCGAGGTGGTTCGCACCGCCAGCACCTTGCTGATCACGCCAGACGCTCGCCATGGGGTGTCCGCACGGGTACCGCCTGCCGATATGGCGTCCCAGGCACGGTACTGGCTTGGCGTGCCTTTGCGCTCCGAGAGCGGCGTGATCGGCGTGCTGGTGCTGCAGAGCTACGGCGAAGAGGGGGGCTACACGTCCACGGATCAGGAGCTTTTGCAGTTCGTCTCGACCCAGGTGGCTACCGCCATCGAGCGCAAGCAAACGCACGAGCGCCTGCAGCAGATGGCGCAGTTCGACGCGCTCACCCGCTTGCCCAATCGCATGGTGCTGATGGACCGCTTGCAGATTGCCCTGGCGCGTGCGCGCCGCGATGGCACGCTGGTGTCGCTGCTGTTTGTCGATCTGGACGATTTCAAGCGCGTGAACGACAGCCTGGGGCACGCCATGGGCGACCTTTTGCTGCAACGGGTCGCCGGGCGCCTGCAAGGCTGTGTGCGCGCCTCCGACACCGTGGCACGCCTGGGTGGCGATGAATTCGTGGTGCTGCTCGAGAGCGGGCGCCAGAAGGAACATGCCCGGACGGTGGCGCAGAAAGTATTGGCCGCTTTCGCCCATCCGTTCGATCTGGAGGGCAGCGTGCTGCACATGCATCCCAGCATTGGCACGGCGCTTTATCCCGACGATGGGGGTGACGCGGCGGCCTTGCTCGGCCATGCCGATCGCAGCATGTACCTCTCCAAGCAGGAGGGCGGTAACCAGGTGCGCGGTGATGCGCCGCTGGCATCCGAGCCAGCGCACGGGGGCACGCGCTTTTCGGCTTGATCCGCGGCCAGCGTCAGTAGCTGCGTCCGCCCTTGTACATCGCGTGCTGGCGGCGGTGGAGCGTAGCCGCTTCGCCCAGCCGCGCCATGGCGGCCCCGGCATGGGCATGGGTGATGGCCATACCAAGAGCATCCGCCGCATCGGTTCCGGGCAGGCCGGGCAGGTTGAGCAGGCGGCGCACCATCTCCTGCACCTGGCTTTTGGCAGCGCGGCCGTGGCCGACGACCGCTTTTTTCATTTGCAGGGCGGTGTATTCGGCCACCGGAAGGTCGCGCGCCACCAGTGCCGTGATGGCCGCCCCGCGCGCCTGGCCGAGCAGCAGGGTGGACTGCGGGTTGACGTTGACGAACACGATCTCCACGGTCGCCACGTCGGGCTGGTAGCGCGCCACCACCTCGCTGATGCCGTCGAACAAGACCTTCAGGCGCCCCGGCAGATCGCCCAGCGCGAGCTGCGTGGTGCGGATGGTTCCGCTGGCCACATAGGCGAGTTGGTGGCCGTCCACGTCGACGACGCCAAAGCCCGTGGTCTGCAGGCCAGGGTCGATGCCGAGTATGCGCATGTGCTATTGAATAGTGAGCTATTTGCGCTTATGAAATAAGCGCTACAGGCCGATTTAACCAAAAATTTTGGTGCATGGGAAACGCGGTGGGCGTGCGCCAGCCATGATACGGGCGCGATTGCAGCGCGGCCTGCGTCCCTGCAAAATGAAGCCATCCGATTCTTGAGGAGCCTGACATGGAGACCGGCACCGTCCGCCTGCAGCGCGTGCTGCGCGCCAGCCCCGAGCGCGTTTACCGCGCGTTTCTCGACCCAGCCGCCATGGCCAAATGGCTGCCGCCGCATGGTTTCACTTGCGCGGTTGAGCATATGGACGCCACCGTGGGCGGCCACTACCGCATGGCATTCACCAACTTCGGCAGTGGCGAGAAGCACAGCTTTGGCGGCACCTATCTGGAACTGGTGCCTGGCGAGCGCATCCGTTACACCGACCGGTTTGATGATCCGAATTTGCCTGGCGACATGCAGACCACGGTGCAATTGCGCGCCGTGGGCTGCGGCACGGAACTCAATGTGCTGCAAGAGGGGCTGCCGGCCGTGATCCCGGTGGACCAGTGTCTGCTGGGCTGGCAGGAATCGCTGGTGCAGCTGGCACTGCTGGTGGAGCCGCAGATCACCGGTTGAGCGCGGGCCCAAGTCTTTAGCCCCTTTGGACCCCTTGGCCTTTTGGGTGCTTCCTATTTTTCCTGCTGACAGAAGAAAGAGACCATGCAATTTCTCCGCCTTGGCCCCATGGGCCAGGAAATCCCCGTGGCCCTGTGGCAGGGACAGTATTTCGACCTCCGTCCTGTGACGGCGGACATCGACGGCGCGTTCTGGAGTGCGCAAGGTGCAGAGCGCGTTGCACGGGCGCTGCAGCGCGGCGAGCTTTCCCAGGTGCACGACGTCCAGGCCCTGCGCGTGGGCGCGCCGGTGGCGCGGCCGCAGGCGCTGCTGTGTATCGGGCTCAACTACGCGGCGCACGCGGCGGAGTCCGGCATGCCGGCGCCGCAGCAGCCAGTGCTGTTCTTCAAGCACCCCAACACCCTGGCTGGCCCGAACGACGCGGTGGCCGTGCCGCGCGGCGCCACGCGCATCGATTGGGAGGTGGAGCTGGCAGTGGTCATCGGCCAGCGCGCCAGCTACCTGCCCTCGGTGGCGGCAGCACGGGCGCACATTGCCGGCTACTGCGTCGCCAACGACCTCTCTGAGCGGGTGTTTCAGCTCGAGCGCAGCGGCTCGCAGTGGGGCAAAGGCAAGTCCCTGCCCGGCTTCTGCCCCCTCGGCCCCATGCTGGTCACGTCCGATGAAGTCTTGCCAGACGGTCTGCGCATCCGCTCCTGGGTGAATGGCGAGCCGCGCCAGGATTCCTCGACCCGCGACATGATTTTCAGCGTGGACCAGATCGTGCACGACCTCTCGCAGTACCTGGTGCTGGAGCCCGGTGACGTCATCCTCACCGGCACGCCCGAGGGCGTGGCGATGTCGGGGCGTTTCCCATACCTACAGGCGGGCGACGTGGTGGAGCTGGAAATCGAAGGCCTGGGCCGGCAGCGCCAGCAACTGATGTAACCCTAAGGAAGCTCCGCGCTGGCCATGCGTCCCAGGATGGTGCGCGTGCGCCCGGCGATGTAGGCCGAGCCGGGGTTCTTCTCGAAGCGCTTGGGCGCCGGCAGCATGACGGCCAGGCGCGCGGCTTCCTGGCTGTTCAGGCGGCTGGCGCTTTTCCTATAGTAGCGCTGCGCCGCCGCTTCGGCGCCAAAGACGCCGTCGCCCCATTCCACGCTGTTGAGGTACATCTCCAGGATGCGCTGCTTGGAGAGCAGTCGTTCAAGCAGCATGGTCAACACGAATTCCTGGCCTTTGCGCAGCAGCGTGCGCTCGCCCGAGAGCAGCAGGTTCTTGGCCAGTTGCTGCGTGATGGTGGAGCCGCCGCGGATCTTGGCGGCTCGCACCGGGCGGTCCGGCGCGCGGGCGCTGGCCTTGGCGGCCTGCTGCTCGGCGCGGTTGTTGCGCTCCCAGGCCTTTTCGATGGCGTTCCAGTCGACGCCGTCGTGGTTGACGAACCCGTCGTCCTCCGAGGCAATCACCGCGCGTTTCAGGGGCTCGGCAATCTGCGCGTACGGCAGCCACTGCTGGTGCCAGTGCAAGCCGCCACCGTGCAGTTGGGCCCAGATCTCGCTGCGCTGAAAGCTGGTCGATTGCGGGTCCACCACGGCCATGGCGGCAATGCGCAACACGAAGAAGAGCTGCAGCGCGACCAACGCCATGGCCACCAGTGCCACCCAGCGCCAAACGGCTTTCATGGCCGCGCTGCGCCGGTCGCTGCGGCGGCGCTTGCAGTGCGCATCTCCTGCAGCACCTGCGCGCTGGGCGGGCGCACGCCGCGCCAGAGGGCAAAGGCTTCTGCTGCCTGCTCCACCAGCATGCCCAGGCCGTCGCGCGCCTGCGCCCCGCCGGCAGTGGCCCAGTCGAGAAAGCCCTGGGCTGCTGGGCCGTACATCATGTCGTAGGCCAGGCTGCCGGGGCGCAGCACCCGCGCCGGCACCGGTACCACGTCGCCCGCCAGGCTGCTTGCCGTGGCGTTGATAATGAGATCAAAATCATGCTCCAGCGCTTGTGTGGATTGCGCTAATAGCTTTGTTTTGTGTAGCACGGCCAGCGGCATGTGGGTCTGCACCAGCGCCTCGGCGCGGGCCAGCGTGCGGTTGGCCACCACCACGCGGCGCGGGCCGGCTGCCAGCAGTGGGGCCAGCGCCCCGGCCGCGGCGCCGCCGGCACCGATCAGCAGCACGTCGCGCCCGGCCATGCCAAAACCGGCATTGCGCGCAATGTCGGCCACCAGGCCCAGTCCGTCGGTGTTGTCGGCCAGGATGGCGCCGTTCACAAAGCTCAGGGTGTTGGCGGCGCCCGCCAGTTGCACGCGTTCGCTGCGCCGGGTGGCGGCGGCCACGGCTTCGAGCTTGAAGGGCACGGTGACGTTGCAGCCGCGCGCGCCCTCGGCGGCGAGCCGGGCAATGGCGGACGCAAAGCCGTCCAGCGGCACCAGGCGCGCCTCGTAGCGCAGGCGCTCGCCCGTCAGTTCGGCAAAGCGGGTGTGAATCCAGGGCGAGCGGCTGTGGGCAATGGGGTTGCCGAGCACGCAGTACAGATCGAAGGATGGGGCGGATGACGTCATGGTGTTTCTTCCTGGCGCAGGCATCTTGGCTGGCATGCGCCAGGGACGCCGGGGAGCGCTATCGCACTTCGGTCGTCAGTGTCTGGTCGCGCGTGAACTTGAAGCGCGAGACGACCGCGATCTGATCGGCCTTGGCACGCATCTCGGCGGTGAAGGGGCCAAAGGGGCCGGCGGCGCGGGCAATCGCCTCGGCACGGTGGTCCAGCAGGCTGTTGCCCGAGCCCTGGACGATTTCGGTTTCCAGCACGCGGCCGTCGTGGTTGACGGTGACGATCATGGTCAGCTCGCCATAGAGCTTTTGCCCGCCCTTCTCCGGAAAGTTCAGCGTGCCCTTGTCTTCCACCTTGCGGCGCAGGGCGTCGTAGTACACGGCGTAGGCCGCTTCGCGCGTGGCGGGGCTGATGTAGCGCTTCTTGGGTCGGGCGTTTTCTTCGTTGATGCGCCGCTCGATCTCGGCCAGGATCTTGACGAGCTGGCGGCGGCGCTCTTCCTGGGCTTTCTCGCCCTCGCTCTGGGCGGGTTTGCGCGGGTCGGGGGGGGGCAGCGCGGCGACCTGGCGGCGCAGTTGGGCGAGCAGCTGGGTTTGCTGCTCCAGCAGGGCGTCGGCTTTTTTCTGCGCGTCTTCGAAATCGTCGCCCACACGGGTGAGGGCCGAGTAGGGCAGGGGGCTGGTGGCGCGGCCTTTGGCCGCTTCGCCGCCGCCGGCCAGCGTTTGCTGGGCAATGGCCTGGGCCTTCTCGGGTGGCGGCTCATGGGTGCGGGCGTTGACCAGGATCACCTCCAGCGGCGTGTCCTGGAACACCCGGTCGAACTGCTCGGGTGCGACGAAGCGCACCGACAGCAGCAGCGCATGCGCCAGCACCGAAAACGCCAGCGTGATTTGCAGCGTGCTGAAGGTGCGGAGCGAGGCGGGCAGTTTCACGGCGCAGCAGCGTCGGCCGGGGCCGCTTCGGGTTCGTTCATATCCACCGCGATGGCAATCGGGCCGGCGACGGCGCTGTCGCCGTCCTCGCCATCGTCGCCACCCTCGTCGTCCACCAGGCCGTCGTCGCTGGTGTCCAGCGGATCGTCCAGGCGTTCGAGCACCGTGCCGTGCAGGTCGAGCGTGATTTCGTCCACCTCACCGAGCTTCACAAGCAGGCGCGCGCCGCGCGGCAGGTTCTGCGCGCCCAGCACCGGGAAGACCAGGGGCAACGTATCGGCGCGCACCAGAAAACTGCCGCCGGGGCCTTCCTTGAAGACCGTGGCCTCCAATTCGGTGATGCCGTTCTGCTCCAGGTATTTCAGCGTCCAGAAGCGCTCCATGCCCGCCTGGTAGCCGTTGTAGGCGCTGTAGGTGGCGTCGAAGTTGCTGATGATGGAGAACAGTTCGGCGTCCTTGGGCTTGAACGGCGCGGCCAGCGCTGCCGTGGCGCCGTGGCGTGCGCAGGCAATGATCTGCCACTGGTTCACCAGATCGACATAGCGGCGCAGCGGGCTGGTGGCCCAGGTATAGCTTTTCACGCCCATGCCGGCGTGCGGCAAGGCCTTGGTGCCCATGCGCACCTTCACGCCCGGCGCCATGCTGGCCTGGCTGCGGTAGATGCCGGGAACGCCCAGGCTGGCGAGCCACTGGCCCCAGGTGCTGTTGGCGACGATGGCCGCCTCGGCGACGATGAGGTCCAGCGGGGCACCGCGCTGGCGGGTGGTGATCTGCACGGTTTCGCTGCCACTCGGCTCGCCGCCCTCTCCGCCCACGAGGCGGAAGTTGTAATCCGGCCGGTTGAAGTTCTCGGGCTTGCCGCGCACCACTTCGCGCCCGGCTTTGAGTTTCTGTGCCAAACGGTGCAAGAAAGATAGCTGAGGGCGTAGGCCGGATAAGCGCTCAGGCGTGTTTTCGACCTCAATACTCGGGTCGGCCAGCCAGGCCTCGGTCACGATGTGGTCGAGCTGGTCGTGGCGCAGGTTGGCCACCACGGGCACGCGCTCCAGACGCGTCTCGGTGGCGGTGATCTCCAGCGTGGCTTCGTCGATCGTGCAGTACAGCGACACGGCGGGGTTGGCGCGGCCCTCGTCCAGCGTGTAGATCTGCACCACGCTGTCCGGCAGCATGGTGAGCTTGTAGCCGGGCATGTAGACGGTGGACAGGCGCTGGCGGCCGAGCTGGTCGATGGCGCTGCCGGGCGCAATCGCCAGGCCCGGCGCCGCGATGTGGATGCCCAGTGTCACCGTGCCGGTGCCCAGCCCAGTGACAGAGAGCGCATCGTCGATTTCGGTGGTCTGCGAATCGTCGATCGAGAACGCCTGCACCTCGGCCAGCGGCAGATCGGCCGGCGGCTGCGGCGCATCGAGCGCAGGGAAGGCCGTGCCCTTGGGGAAGTTGTCGAACAAAAAGCGCTTCCAGTGGAACTGGTAGCTTGAATCAATGGCCCCCGCCTTTTGCAGCAGGTCGAGCGGCGCGGTGTGCGTGGCGCGGCTGGCTTCGACCACGGCCTTGTATTCGGGCGCGTTCTTGTCGGGTCGAAACAGGATCTTGTAGAGCTGTTCGCGGATCGGCGCCGGGCAAACGCCTTGCCCGAGTTGCTCGGCCCACTCGGCAATCTGTGCCAGAACGGCCTTTTTCTTCTCGATGGCGGCCAGCGCCTGCTGCAGGATGTCGGCCGGTGCTTTTTTGAAGCGCCCCTTGCCCGCGCGGCGGAAGTAGTGCGGTGCCTCGTACAGGCGAAACAGCGCGGCGGCCTGCTCGGTCAGTGTGGCGTGCTCGGAAAAATAGTCGCGTGCCAGGTCGGCAAAGCCAAATTCGCCTTCGGGTGCGAATTCCCAGGCGAGCGGCAGGTCGATGGACTCGGCCAGTGCCTGGGCCTGCGCGAGCAGTTCGGCCGGCGCGGGCTTCTCGAACTTGAGCAGCAGGTTGGCGGCCTTGACCTTGACTCGCTTGCCCGAGTCGAGCTCGACCTGGGCAGAGGATTCGGCTTCTGACAGGATGCGGCCGGCGAAGAACTTGCCGGAATCTTCAAAAAGTGCGTGCATTGGCCGAATTGTCCCATGGCCGCCCGGGCCGCCATCGTCGTCCTGGCTAGTGGGTTTTTAGACTTCAATCAGCAGGCCGGGCGCGAATTGCGCGTTTTCGACCACGCCTTTGGGCGCATAGCCGCGCGGGTTGGCCACGACGCGCGTGGCGCCCACCTGGTAGTCGCAACTGTGGTGCACGTGGCCGTGCAGCCACAGGCGGGGCTGCCAGCGCAGGATGTGCGCTTCCAGGTTGGAGACAAAGCAGGCGTTCAGCGGTGAGCCGACAAACTGCGGCGCGATGCTGCCGGGAGAGGGCGCAAAGTGCGTGACCACGACCGTGGGGCCATCGAAGGGCTCGGCAAAGCGTGCTTCGAGCCAGGCGACGGACTGGTCAAACAGCATTTGCGAGGCGGCGGGCGTAAAACGGTCCGGGAAATCCGGGGTCAGACCGATGCGGCTGAAGTCGCGCACGAAGGCCTGCGCCTTCTGCAGGCCTTCCTCGCGCTGCGCGGGCGAGTCGAACAGCCGGTAATCCGACCACAGCGTGCAGGCCAGAAAGCGCACGCCGCCATGGCGCCATTCCTCGCGTTCCAGCACGCGCACCGGGCTGCCCTGCGCCTCGGTGCGCAGGGCAGCCATGGTGCTCACCAGGTCGGAGCCATAGAACTCGTGGTTGCCAGCGACGTAGAGCGTGGGCTGGCTGAACCGCCGCGCCCAGGCCATGCCTTGCGCAGGGCGTTGCAGGTCGCCGGCCAGGACGACGACATCGGCGTCTGTGTGCGGCAGTTCCAGGGGCTGCACGGACAGGTGCAGGTCGGAGAGCAGAGCGATTTTCATGGGCGAATTCCGTGACAGCGAGACAGGGTCCATTCTGGCCCGGAGTCGGAAGCCGGCCTGGGCATGCGGCCATTGCGGATATCCGGACGGCTGTCACCTTTTTGGGATCCTCAGCGTCCAATGGTCACAAGCCCCCAAAAAAGCGAGTCCACCATGCAGTCCTTGTCCCTAGCCAACGCTCTGCCCACCGTTCCCACCCTTCGTTCCGACGAGCAGCTGGTGGCGAGTGCTCTGCAAGGAGAGCAGAGTGCCTTCGAAGCCATCATGCGGCGCCACAACCGGGTGCTGTTCCGCGCAGCGCGCGGAGTGGTCTCCGACGACGCCGAGGCGCAGGACGTGGTGCAGGAAACCTATTTGCGCGCCTTTACCCGGCTGCGGGATTTCCAGGGGGGCGCATCGCTGGCGACCTGGATGGCGCGCATTGCCATCAACGTCGCGCTGGACGTGCTGCGCAAGCGCAACCGGTCGGTGCCGCTCGACTCCCACGATCTGGACCACGAGCCTTCTCCGGAGCACATGATGTCCTTTAGCGCTCCCGCGGGCGTATCGCCCGAATCCGTGCTGGCGCGCACCGAGCTGCGTGCCCTGCTGCAGTCCGCCATCGAGGGGCTGCCGCCCATCTACCGCAGCGTGTTCATCCTGCGCGCCGTGCAGGAAATGAGCGTGGACGAGGCGGCGTATTGCCTGCAGGTGAGCGACGCCGTCGTCAAGACCCGCTACCTGCGCGCCCGCGCCCTGCTGCGCGATGCGCTGGGCGCGCAGATTGAGGCGCATGCCGAGAGCGTCTTTGCCTTTGCCGGCGAGCGCTGCGACCAAGTGGTGCGCCATGTGGTGGCCGAGCTGCAGCAGCGCCATCTCATTGCGCGGCACTGAGCGCGGCCAAAACACCCCTCTGGCGACCCCGTCCTGTCTGGCCGTACCGCGCGTACGGCCTGCAGCGCTGCGCCTGACCAGAGCCACCTTGTTCAAATTTGCCGGCCGTTCCAGATGCCGGCGCAACGGTTCATCAACCCACGGAGAAAACCATGAAGAACCCTTCCATTTACGTCCCCTCGCAGGCCTTGTTTCTCTCGCGCCGCCGCGCCATGTCGGCATCCGGCGCCGCCGTGCTGTCGGCCAGCGCCGTGGCCTTGCTGGGCGGGCGCGACGCGCTGGCCGCTGGTGCCAAGGTGAGCGCCCAGGAGCTGGAGGCCGATGTGCGCATCCTCAATACCGCCCTTGGCGCGGAGCTGGAGGCGGTGGCGGCCTACCAGGTGGGCGCGGAGAGCGGCCTGCTGAGCAAGGCGGTGCTGCCGGTGGCCGTCGCGTTCCAGGGGCACCACAAGGAGCATGCGGCGGCCATTGCCGGCACGGTGCAAAAACTCGGCGGCAAGCCCGTGGTGGCCAAGGAGAAATACCACTTTCCCGTGGAAAAACTCAAGGTGGAAGCCGACGTGCTGCGCTTCGCGGCGGGTCTGGAGCGCGGCGCCATCTCGGCCTACCTGGGCGCCGTGCCCCTGTTCGCCGACCGTGCGCTGGCGCAGGTTGCCGCGAGCATCCTGGGCGACGAGGCCATGCACTGGGCCGTGCTGCGCCAGGTCCTGGGCGAGGCTCCCGTGCCTTCGGCCTTCATGTCATGAAGCCGCGCCAGCTTGTCGTGGCGCTGGGGCTGGCGGGCGGCTTGCTCGCCGCTGGTGCCCATGCGGCGCCGGATGCCGCAGCGCTGGCGCGCGGTGAGCAGGTGTACGCGCGCTGCGCCGCCTGCCATGCGATCGAGGGCAACCGCACGGGCCCCC
Source organism: Simplicispira sp. GW247-4R2A (assembly GCF_059424465.1). NCBI lineage: Bacteria > Pseudomonadati > Pseudomonadota > Betaproteobacteria > Burkholderiales > Comamonadaceae > Simplicispira > Simplicispira sp. GW247-4R2A. The sequence continues at coordinate 104,420 of NZ_JBWKZM010000003.1, forward strand.
AGCACTGCGGGCTGTTTGGGCGCCATGCTGGCACCGCTCCCGGCTACGACGCCTATTCCAAGGCCATGCGGGAGAGCCCATGGGTGTGGGATGAGAAGACGCTCAACGTCTTCCTGAAAGATCCCATGAAAGCGTTGCCCGGAACCACCATGGGCTATGCCGGGGTGAAGGACGCCGCCGAGCGGTCGGACCTGATCGCCTGGCTGAAGGAGGCCACGCAGCCCGGCGCGGCGTGCAAGCCCGTTCCTTAGTGCTGCCGCAAGCGCAAGGCTTGATCCGGCATGCAGCCGCGCCGCTGGGATGCTGGAATCCATGAACAATGAGGAGAAGAGACATGAAACATGCAGGTGGTTGGGCACGCCGCTCGTCGGTGTGGCGTCTTGCAGGAGCGATCGGGGTGACCGCAGCGGCTGTCGTCGCCTGCGGTGGGGGAGCTGCGGTCGATGGCCCGGATGCCGCCCAGGCGGCGTTGGCTGCGCAGGGGCGGGACATCTTCCGCTACGACACGTTCGGCGATGAGGCCCAATGGACCGACGCGCTCGGGCTGCACGAGGTCATTGCGGCGGCGGTCGATCCCGTCACCGCCTTGTCCGTCGGACTCAAGGTGGATGCCGAGGCGCTGCCCGCTGCCGTGGTGGCAGGCATCCAGGACGGCAGCGTGGACCTGAAGGATCCGGCCACCACGGTGGCGCTGCTCAAGCTCAATGCAGTGGTCGGCGTCCGAGGGACCGTGGAGACGGTCAACGGGGTGGACAAGCTCGTTCGTGTCGGCATCACCTGCGCCCTGTGCCACTCGACGGTGGACAACTCCTTCGCCAAGGGCATTGGCAGGCGCCTGGACGGCTGGCCCAACCGCGACCTCAATCCGGGGGCGATCATCGCCTTGTCTCCGGCCGTGGATGCGGCGACGAAGGCCGCACTCAACAGCTGGGGGCCGGGCAAGTTCGACCCGCGCCACAACATCGATGGCCTGAGCAAGCCGGTCGTCATTCCGCCCGCCTATGGCTTGGCGGGTATCCACCGGATCACGTTCACCGGCGATGGCGAGGACATCGCCTATTGGAACCGCTATGTGGCCGTGGCCGAAATGGGCGGGCTCGGCACGGTCTCGGAGCCGCGCCTGAACCTGAGCGTGACCCATGGCAGCGAGGACCTGGTGAGCTCCAAACTGCCTGCGCTGCAGGCCTACCAGCTCACGCTCCAGGCGCCGCCGGCACCCGTGGGAAGTTTTGACCCCGCCGCCGCCACGCGGGGCCGGGCCGTCTTCGAGGGGGCCGGAAAATGCGTGACCTGCCACAGCGGCAGCACTTTTACGGACGCAAACACCCGGCTGCATCCGCCGGCGGATTCCATGGCCGAACCCGAGAGTCCCAGCTATGCCGCTCGCTCCGCCACGCGCCAGTACCGCACCGCGCCCTTGAAGGGCGTTTGGCAGCACGCACCCTATTTCCACGACGGCTCGGCCGCCACGCTGGACGAGGTGGCGCAGACCTACAACACCCGGCTGGGCCTGGGGCTGAACGCGCAGGACGTGTCGGACCTGGCCCAGTACCTGAAATCGCTGTGACAGCGTGGAGAACCATTGAATGAATGCACCGGAAAAAAATAGGCTCCTGCCCGACATTCAGAGCAGTGCGGACGTCCGAGGCATCGAGATTGGTGCTGTGGGCATCCAGGGGCTGCGCTATCCCATCAAGGTGCGCAGCGGCGGCCGGGTCGCCGCAACCGTTGCGCAGTGGGCCATGACGGTGACCGTGCCGGCCACGGTCAAGGGTACGCACATGTCGCGGTTTGTCGAACTGCTGCAGGCGCAGTCGGATGCGCTGGATGCGGCGGGTTTCCGTGCCTTGCTTCGAGACATGCTGGGCCGGCTGAATGCGCAGGCCGGCACCATCGAAATGCGCTTTCCATGGTTCGTGGAAAAAACAGCGCCGGTCTCGGGCGTGCCCAGTCTGCTCGACCACGATGTCCAGTGGCGCGCGAGCGTCTCCGCACAGGGACAGCAGTCCCTGTGGCTGAAGGTGGTGGTTCCCGTGACGAGCCTGTGCCCGTGCTCCCGGGAAATATCGGTCTATGGGGCGCACAACCAACGCTCGCATGTCGCCATCGAGGTCGAGGTCCTGGAGCCGATCGAGGTGGAGGATCTGATAGCCATTGCAGAACGCAGCAGTTCCTGCGAGGTGTATGGGCTGCTCAAGCGCGCAGATGAAAAATATGTCACCGAGCGCGCCTATGAGAACCCGAAATTCGTGGAAGACATGGTGCGCGACGTGGCGGCGGCGCTCAACCAGGAGCGACGTGTAGGTGCCTACACGGTGGAAGTGGAGAATTTCGAGTCGATCCACAACCACAGCGCCTTTGCACGCATCGCCCGCCCTGCGGGGGCTGCTGTGGGTGTGCAGGTTCGGCATGGGGCTGGCAGCTGAACGTGCGCAGTGCCTGGCATGGTCAATCGGTGCCTGACGCGAGCTGCAGGAATCGTGCAATGGTCGCCAGGTGCGCGGGGAAATCACTCAGCGCATGGTCGCCACCTTCCAGCAGCGTCACCTGGGCTTGCGGGTAGCGCGCCAGCATTTCGTGCCAGTCCAGCACTTCGTCGCCCTTGGCGATGATGGCCAGTTGGCGCGCCGCTGGGGGCTGGCTTTGCACGTCGAGTGCGCGCAACTCATCGACAAATTCCGGTGCGAAATAGAAATGCTCGGTCGGGTCGTGCCAGCTGGTCTGGTCGCCGATGTGGCGTGCCAGGTCGCGCGCCGGGTCTACCGCCGGGTTCAGCAGCACGCTGGGGCAACGGCACTGCTGCGCCACCCAACTGGCGTAGTAGCCGCCCAGCGAGGAGCCGATCACCGCCATGCTGGCGCGGGGCCAGGCGGCGATGCCGGCGCAAAGCATCTCCACCGCCGCGCGCGGTGAAGGCGGTAATTGGGGGCACCAAAATTGCACGCTGGGGTGCAGCCGCGCCACGTAAGCGGCCATCAGGCGGGCCTTGGCCGACTGGGGCGAAGACCTGAAGCCGTGCAAATAGAGCAGGTGGGTGGTGCTGGATGGATGTGCAGGAACCATGGGGCCATTGTCGCCCGCGATAATCGCGGCCCATGGAAACCACGATCAACAAGCCCACGCTGCCCGCGCGCATCCTGCCGCTGTTTCGCGGTTTCGACGGCTGGCTCATGGTGCTGGTGCTGGTACTGGCCGGGGCCGGCCTGCTGGCCATGTACTCCTCGGGCTACGACCACGGCACGCGCTTTGTCGACCATGCGCGCAACATGGTCATCGCGCTGGTGCTGCTGTTTGCCGTGGCACAGATTCCACCGCAGCGGCTGATGGCGTTTGCGCCCCCCCTGTACGCGGTGGGGGTGCTGCTGCTGGTGGCGGTAGCGGTCGCCGGTATTACCAAGAAAGGGGCGCAGCGCTGGATCGACCTGGGGGTGGTGATTCAGCCGAGCGAGCTCTTGAAGATCGGCATGCCCCTGATGCTGGCTTGGTGGTTCCAGAAGCGCGAAGGCCAGTTGCGCGCACTGGATTTCGCGGTAGCCGGCCTGCTGCTCGCGGTGCCGGTGGGGCTCATCATGAAGCAGCCCGATCTGGGGACCTCGCTGCTGGTGCTGGCGGCTGGGCTTTCGGTGATTTTCTTCGCGGGCTTGTCCTGGAAGCTGGTGCTGCCCCCCATGCTGCTGATCGCCGTAGGGATCGTGCTGATCGTGGGTTTTGAGTCCCAGATCTGTGCCGAGGGTGTGCGCTGGCCGGTGTTGCACGACTACCAGCAGCAGCGCATCTGCACGCTGCTCGATCCGACGCGTGACCCGCTGGGCAAGGGATTTCACATCATCCAGGGCATGATTGCCATTGGTTCGGGCGGGCCCTTTGGCAAGGGATTCATGGCCGGCACGCAGACGCACCTGGAGTTCATTCCCGAGCGCACGACCGATTTCATCTTTGCCGCCTTTTCCGAGGAGTTCGGCCTGGTGGGCAACCTGGTGCTGATCGTTTGCTTTTTGCTGCTGGTTTGGCGGGGGCTGGCCATCGCGATGCATGCGGGAACCTTGTTTTCACGGCTCATGGCGGGTGCTGTGGCCATGATTTTCTTCACCTACGCCTTCGTCAATATGGGCATGGTGAGTGGCATCTTGCCAGTGGTGGGCGTGCCGCTGCCGTTTGTCAGCTACGGCGGCACGGCCATGGTCACGCTGGGGCTGGCGCTGGGCATTCTCAACTCCATCGTGCGTGCGCAGCGCGACGCTGCGCAGGGGCGTTGACGCCGCTGCCGGCTGGCCGGGCGTTGCCACAGCGGCGCGCAGCAGGTACAACGGGGGGCCAAGCCTTTTTGGCGCACTTTCCAGGAGACCTTGCATGGCCGCAAAGTACGAGCTGAAAAAAACCCGCAACGACAAGTTTGTGTTCAACCTGGTCGCGACCAATGGCCAAGTGGTGCTGACCAGCGAAATGTACGAGTCCAAGGCCAGCGCGCTCAATGGCATCGAATCCGTGCGCAAGAACGGGCCAGACGATGCGCGCTATGGCCGCCTCTCGGCCAAGGACGGCTCGCCCTATTTCACGCTCAAGGCCGGCAATGGCCAGGTCATCGGCCAGAGCCAGATGTATTCGGGCGCCAAGGCGCGCGACGGCGGCATCGCCGCGGTGCAGGGCAATGCCGCCGATGCGGTGCTGGACGACCAGACGCTCTGACCGGCGCCGCCGATGCGGTTGCGGGAAGCGGCCAAGGTGCCAGCGCCCTAAAATGGCCTGATGAGCACCCGCACCCCCCTTGCCGCAGCCCACACCACCAGCACCCGCGAGCGCATCGCCCTCGCTTCTGACCTGCTGTTGTCGCCTTTTGGCCTGAACGAGAGCCACCTGGCACGCGCACTCGCCGAGATTCGCGCGCACCGCGTGGACGACGCCGACCTGTATTTCCAGACCACGCGCAGCGAAGGCTGGAGCCTGGAGGAGGGTATCGTCAAGACGGGGTCGTTCTCCATCGACCAGGGCGTCGGCGTGCGCGCCGTCAGTGGCGAGAAGACGGCGTTTGCGTACTCCGACGACATTTCCGAGGCCTCTTTGCTCGACGCGGCCAGAACCGTGCGGTCTATTTCGAGCGCACGGCAAGAGGGGCGGGCGCGAGTAGCTTCTAGGAAGATAGCTAAAAGCCGTGCACTGTATGGCTCGACCGACCCCATCTCCACGCTCGGCAGCGCCGACAAGGTGGCGCTCCTGGAGCGTGCCGAGCAGCGCGCCCGTGCCAAGGACCCGCGTGTGGCGCAGGTCATGGCGGGCTTGGCGAGCGAATACGACGTGGTGCTGGTGGCGCGCGCCGACGGCACGCTGGCGGCCGACGTGCGCCCGCTGGTGCGCCTGTCGGTCACCGTGATCGCCGAGCAGAACGGCCGGCGCGAAATGGGCTCGGCCGGCGGCGGTGGGCGCTTTGGGCTGGCGTATTTCGACGATGCGCAGATTGCACAGTACGTGGACGAAGCGGTGAATGCCGCCCTGGTCAACCTCGAATCGCGCCCGGCGCCTGCCGGCGAGATGACCGTGGTCCTCGGCCCCGGCTGGCCGGGCATCCTGCTGCACGAAGCCATCGGCCACGGGCTGGAGGGCGATTTCAACCGCAAGGGGTCAAGCGCTTTCAGCGGCCGCATCGGCCAGCGCGTGGCGGCCAAGGGCGTCACGGTGCTGGACGATGGCACGATTGCCGAGCGCCGCGGCTCGCTCAATGTGGACGACGAAGGCAACACCAGCGGGCGCAACGTGCTGATCGAGGACGGCATTCTCAAGGGCTACATCCAGGATTCGCTCAACGCGCGCCTGATGGGCGTGGCGCCCACCGGCAACGGCCGGCGCGAGAGCTACGCCCATGTGCCCATGCCGCGCATGACCAACACCTACATGCTCGGCGGCGACAAAGACCCGCAGGAGATCGTCGCCAGCATCAAGAAAGGCCTGTACGCCACCAACTTTGGCGGCGGGCAGGTGGACATCACCTCGGGCAAGTTCGTGTTCTCGGCGAGCGAAGCGTTCTGGGTGGAGAACGGCAAGATTCAATACCCGGTCAAGGGCGCCACCATCGTTGGCAGCGGGCCTGAATCGCTCAAACGCGTCACCATGATCGGCAACGACATGCGGCTCGACAGCGGCGTCGGCACTTGCGGCAAGGAAGGCCAAAGCGTCCCCGTGGGCGTGGGCCAGCCCACGCTGCGGATCGATGGGCTCACGGTGGGCGGTACGGCGTAGGCGGTACCTGCTTTTCTCTGCGTGGGCACTCGCGCACAATGGGCCATGCCGAGCACCCGCACCCGGTCGCAATTCACCGTCCAGTCCTTTGGCGACGTCAGCCGTTTCCTGCGCTCGGGGGTGGCCGATGAGGACTCACGCCAGCTGCGCGACAGTATCGGGGCGCTGGCGCAAAGAATTGACGAGGCCATCCGGGTGCGGCGCACCGCCCCCGTCAAGGCGGCTGCTGCCGACACTGCCGAAATCACCCGCCAGGCCGCTGAACTCGCCAAATGCGTGCGCGAGCACCAGTTCTTTGTCACCGGCCTGGGTTCGGCCTGGCATGCGCTGTACGAGATGGGCGCCTACCAGAGTGCGCTGCGCGGCCTGCGCCGGGCAGCGGACGCCTGGCATGCCGCATTGGTGGAGCGCACCCCCAAAGAGAGCGCGGCCTTCGATCGCATCGAACTGACCGCCTGGCGCACGCTGGGCGAAGGCCTGATGCTGATCGACATGTACGAGCAGAGTGAAAGCGCCCACAGCGAGCCGGCCGATGCGCCACCTGCGCGTCCCGTGGGCTGGCAGCGCGTGCTCGCCTGGCTGCGCGGGAGCAGGCGTTAGGAACGGCGCCTATCCGCTGTGCTACATTGCAGCCCATGTTTTCGCGCGCTGTTTTTTACTTTTGGTTCTGGTTCTCTGTCCTAGGCGGATGAGAGGCAAGCGCGCAAGCACCTGAACACTTCCCACCCAACCGCCGACGCTGCAAAGCCCGGCGGTTTTTTGTTTTTCAGTCCTTTGTTTCAACCTTTCCGGAAAGAAGCCCATGACCGCAGCAGCTGCACACCCTTCCAGCGATGCCTGGTACCGAAGCGTCGAGAAAACCAGCCAGACCGACGACGAACGCATCAAGGAAATCACCGTGTTGCCACCCCCAGAGCATTTGATCCGCTTCTTCCCGATTCGCGGCACCAAGGTGGAAAACCTCATCACCCGCACCAGGCGCAACATCCACGACATCATGATCGGCAAGGACGACCGCCTGCTGGTGGTCATCGGCCCGTGCTCGATCCACAACCCGGCGGCGGCGCTGGAATACGCCCACCGTCTGCAGGCAGCACGCGAACAGTACAAGGACACGCTGGAGATCGTGATGCGGGTCTATTTCGAGAAACCGCGCACCACGGTGGGCTGGAAAGGCCTGATCAACGACCCCTATCTGGACGAGAGCTACCGCATTGACGAAGGCCTGCGCATTGCTCGCCAGTTGCTCATCGAGATCAACCGCCTGGGCGTGCCCGCCGGCAGCGAGTTTCTCGACGTGATCTCGCCCCAGTACATCGCCGACCTGATCAGCTGGGGCGCCATCGGCGCGCGCACGACCGAGAGCCAGGTGCACCGGGAGCTGGCCTCGGGCCTCTCGGCCCCCATTGGCTTCAAGAACGGCACCGACGGCAACATCCGCATCGCCACCGACGCCATCCAGTCCGCCGGGCGCGGGCACCACTTCCTGTCGGTGCACAAGAACGGCCAAGTGGCGATTGTCGACACCAAGGGCAACAAGGATTGCCACGTCATCCTGCGCGGCGGAAAAACGCCGAACTACGACGCCGCCAGTGTGGCCGCCGCCTGCAAAGACCTGGCCGCCGCCAAGCTCACCCCGGCCCTCATGGTCGATTGCAGCCATGCCAACAGCAGCAAGCAGTACGAGCGCCAACAGGACGTGGCGCGCGATATTGCGGCCCAGGTGGCGGGCGGCTCGCATTGCGTGTTCGGCGTGATGATCGAAAGCCACCTGGTGGCGGGCGCGCAAAAGTTCACCCCCGGCAAGGACGACCCCGCCACACTCACCCACGGCCAGAGCATTACCGATGCGTGTCTGGGCTGGGAGGCGTCGCTTGCCACGCTGGGGGAACTCTCGGCCGCAGTCACCGCCCGGCGCAAGGCGGCGGTGTAAGCTTGCCGGTGTGGGGCCGGGCAAGCGCCCGGCCTGTCCATCTTCAAAAAGAAAGGCCCGCCATGCACAGCGAAGTGTCGGTCAGCGCAGACCGCAACCAGGAATTCCGTGTTGACCTCGAAGGCGCCGATGCCATGCCGCAGGACGAAGCCCGCCGCTGGCTGGACGACGAATTCATACGCCTCGAATGCGAGCCCTTGCGTGCCAGTGGGAAGGTGCTGCTGGCCGACAAGGTGCTGGCGGTGGCGCGGGCGGCAGAGCATGGCCTGCTGTCGGATGCCGCGTGGCTCAAGAGTTTTGCCCGCGCCACCAACGGCGCACTGGCCAAACCGGTGGTGCGCATCGATTTGCAGGCCATGGCGATCAGCTACTGACCGCTACGTAAAAGTTCAAGCAAAAAAGGCCTATAGCGCTTAGCCAGTAAGCGTTAACAGTTATCAAATAAATAGCATTTTAGGCTGCCAGCGCCTGCAATAGCTGCGCGTGCACGCCGCCAAAAGCGCCGTTGCTCATGCACACGATGTGGTCGCCGGGCTGCGCCTCTTGGACGATTTGGGCGAGCAGCGTGGCGATGTCGGGTGCTGTCTGGGCGCGCCGACCCGGCCCGACGCCCAGCGGCGCCAGGGCGGCCGCCGCGTCCCAATCGAGGCCGGCGGTGTGGCAAAACGCCAGGTCGGCGCTCTCCAGTGCCCAGGGGAGCTGCGTCTTCATCGTGCCCAGCTTCATGGTGTTGCTGCGCGGCTCGAACGCGGCGAGGATGCGCACTTTCGGCCCTATGCTGCGCCGCAGGCCATCGAGCGTGGTGCGGATGGCGGTGGGGTGGTGGGCGAAATCGTCGTACACCGTGATGCCGCGCACCACCCCGCGCACCTCCATGCGCCGGCGTACGTTCTGAAAAGTCTGCAGCGCCTCTGCCGCCGCCGCTGGCGCCACGCCCACATGGGCAGCAGCCGCGATGGCTGCCAAGGCGTTGAGCTGGTTGTGCACGCCCGTCAGCGCCCAGTGCACGCTGGCCACGCGCTTGCCGTGCAGCAGCACGTCGAAGGCACCGGGTTCGCCATTCGCGTTCCAGTCGCTCACCGCGCTGCCAAAGCTGGCCACCTCGCTCCAGCAGCCGGCGTGCAGCACGCGCGCCAGACTCTCTTCCAGCCCATTGACGACCACGCAGCCAGAGCTGGGCACCGTGCGCACCAAATGGTGAAATTGGCGCTCGATGGCGGCAAGATCGTCAAAGATGTCGGCGTGGTCGAATTCCAGATTGTTCAGCACGGCGGTGCGCGGCCGGTAGTGCACGAATTTGCTGCGCTTGTCGAAAAAGGCGGTGTCGTACTCGTCGGCCTCGATGACGAAAAGCGGCGCGGCGCCCGGCGCGCCTGGCCGCTGGGCGGCGCCCGGCGCGCCTGGCCGCTGGGCGGCGCCCAGGCGCGCTGAAACGCCGAAATTGAGCGGCACGCCGCCCACCAGAAAGCCAGGCGCCAAGCCAGCGGACTCCAAGATCCACGCCAGCATGGAGGTGGTCGTGGTCTTGCCATGCGTGCCAGCCACGGCCAGCACGTGGCGCCCGGCCAGCACCTGCTCGCTGAGCCACTGCGGGCCGCTGGTGTAGCGTGCGCCGGCGTCGAGAATGGCCTCCATCAACGGGAACTTTGGCGTTCCGTCGGCAAGCCGTGCGCGGCTGACGACGTTGCCGACCACGAAGACGTCGGGGGCGAGCGCGAGTTGCTCGGCACCAAAGCCCTCGATCAGGTCGATGCCCAGCGCCCGCAGCTGGTCGCTCATGGGAGGGTAGACGCCTGCGTCACAGCCCGTGACGCGGTGGCCGGCAGCGCGTGCGAGCGCGGCGAGCCCGCCCATGAAGGTGCCGCAAATGCCCAGAATGTGAATATGCATGCCTGCAATTCTAGAAGGCGCGGGGGAGCGCAGAGAAACGAAAATTGTATGAAAAATGGCATCTAGCGCTTATGTGGTAAGCGCCATAAGCTATAGTTTTAATAGTAAATTTTGGGCGGTACAAAACCCTGGGGCGTACCTTGGCCGCGCTCGGGGCGACAATGGCGGTATGTATGTCGCGTCGTCCGGACTGTCTGTGGAAATTGCCCGCACTGCCGCCCGCATGGTGGTGGAGGACGGCGTGGAGCTGGGCCGCGCCAAGCGGCGCGCGGCGCAGCAGTTGGGCGCCGCACCGCGCACGCCCCTGCCCGACACGGCGCTGGTTGAGGAGGCCATCCGGGAGCACATCGCCCTGTTTTGCGCCGATACCCAGCCTGGTGAACTCCGCGCCTTGCGCGAACTTGCATTGTTGTGGATGGAGCGCCTGCAGGCGTTTCGCCCCTACGTGGGCGGTGCGGTATGGAGCGGCACAGCCACACGCCATGTTGACATTTACCTGCAGTTGTTTTGCGATGACCCAAAATCTGCCGAAATTGCGCTGATAGACCAGGGCGTGGCCTACGACGCCAGCACCGTGCAGGGGCTGCACGGGAGCCCGGTGGAGGCGCTTAGCGTCGCAGCCTTCAGCGAGGCACTGGGCGAGCGGGTCGGGGTTCATTTGCTGATCTACGACCACGACGACCTGCGCGGCGCGCTGCGCCCGGGCGAGGGCGGCCGCGCACCACGCGGCGATGCGGCGGCCTTGCGAAAACTATTGCTGGAGCACCCCGAGTGACCGATTCAGAACCTTCTTCTGCCGTACCCGCCGCGCCTGACGCGCTGCGCCGCCGCCTGTTGTACGCGGGGGTGGCTGGCGGCGCAGCGCTTGCCGGCGCGGGCTGGGCCTGGTGGCGCTTGCAGCCGCACGCCGAGACGGCCGCCGCACAGGCCAGCGATGCGGCCTTCTTTACCCAGTCTTTTGAAACGCCGGAGGGTGCACCGTTGTCCGCGCAAGCGTTTCGCGGCAAACCGCTGCTGCTCAATTTCTGGGCGACCTGGTGCCCACCCTGCATTGCGGAATTGCCTTTGCTGAACCAGTTCTTTCAAGAGCACCAGGCGCAGGGGTGGCAGATTCTGGGCCTGGCGGTAGACCAGCCTTCGGCCGTGCGCAAGTTCCTTGAGCGCCGGCCCGTCAGTTTTCCCATCGGTATGGCAGGTTTGGGCGGGACTGAGCTTTCGCGCTCCCTTGGCAATCTTGCGGGCGGCTTGCCCTTCACGGTCGTGTTTGCTGCCGATGGCCGGGTGCTGCACCGTAAAATAGGGCAAATCAAGCCGCAAGAGCTCGTTGACTGGGTGGCCAAAGGCGCCGTCACCAGCCGTTCTTGATTCTGGCCGATGGCGCAAAAGAACGAAATTGCCCGAAGAACCCTGAGGTACGCGTAAATTGGAGTAAATTCGCGCCCTGTCAAGAATTTGCTCTGGAGCTTGCATGGACCTGCGAAAACTCAAAACCCTGATTGATCTGGTATCCGAATCCAACGTATCGGAACTGGAAATCACCGAGGCCGAAGGCAAGGTGCGCATTGTCAAAAGCGGCGGCCAGGTGCTGCAGCAAATGGTCCCGGCCCCAGCGATGGCCCCACAGGCGCCGACGCCTGCCGCGCCGGCTGTCGCCGAGCTTCCTGCGCCGGCGGAACCGAGCGGCCATGTGGTGAAGTCGCCCATGGTGGGGACCTTCTACCGGGCGTCCAGCCCTGGCGCCAAATCCTTTGTCGAGGTGGGCAGTGTGGTCAAGGAAGGCGAGACCATCTGCATTATCGAGGCCATGAAGATCTTGAACGAGATCGAAGCCGACAAGTCGGGCACCGTCACGCGCATTCTTGGCGAAAACGGACAGGCCGTGGAATATGGCCAGCCGCTTTTCATCATCGAGTAAGCGGTCTATGAGCATGCACGCAATGGCCCTGCGCCGAAAGGGCGCCTATGTTTAAGAAGATTCTGGTTGCCAACCGGGGAGAGATTGCCCTGCGTATTCAACGGGCCTGCTCCGAGTTGGGCGTCAAGGCCGTCATCGTCTATTCGGAGGCCGACCGGGACGCCAAGTACGTCAAGCTCGCCGAAGAAGCGGTGTGCATCGGTCCAGCGCCTTCTGCACTGAGCTACCTCAACATGCCGGCTATCATTTCCGCAGCGGAAGTGACCGACGCCGAAGCGATTCACCCTGGCTACGGTTTCCTGTCGGAGAACGCGGACTTTGCCGAGCGGGTGGAAAAGAGCGGTTTCCAGTTCATCGGCCCCAGCCCTGAGTCGATTCGCACCATGGGCGACAAGGTGTCGGCCAAGCAAGCCATGATCAAGGCAGGTGTGCCGTGTGTTCCAGGCTCGGAAGGTGAACTGCCTGAGGACCCGGTGCAGATCCGCCGCATTGCCAAAACCGTGGGCTACCCCGTCATCATCAAGGCGGCGGGCGGCGGTGGTGGGCGCGGCATGCGGGTGGTGCACACCGAAGCGGCACTGATCAATGCGGTGCAGATGACCAAGGCGGAGGCCGGGGCGGCCTTTGGCAATCCGGCGGTGTACATGGAGAAATTCCTCCAGAACCCGCGCCACATCGAAATTCAGATTCTGGCCGACAAACACCGCAATGCGGTGTACCTGGGCGAGCGCGACTGCTCCATGCAGCGGCGCCACCAGAAGGTGATCGAAGAGGCGCCCGCGCCTGGCATTCCGCGCAAGCTGATCGAACGCATCGGCGAGCGCTGTGTGGCCGCTGTCAAGAAGATCGGCTACCGGGGGGCGGGAACATTCGAGTTTCTGTACGAAGACGGCGAGTTCTACTTCATTGAGATGAATACGCGTGTCCAGGTCGAACACCCGGTGACCGAGTGGATCACCGGTGTGGATATCGTGCGCACGCAGATCATGGTGGCGGCCGGCGAGAAGTTGCCGTTCACGCAGCGCCAGATTCAAATTCGCGGCCATGCGATTGAGTGCCGCATCAACGCCGAAGACCCGTACAAATTCATTCCTTCGCCGGGGCGCGTCACGACCTGGCATGCACCGGGTGGTCCGGGCGTACGGGTGGATTCGCACATCTACACCAACTACTACGTACCGCCAAATTACGACTCGATGATCGGCAAGCTCATCGTGCACGGCGACACCCGCGAACAGGCGCTGGCGCGCATGCGCACGGCGCTGTCGGAGACGGTGATCGAAGGGATCAACACCAACGTGCCGCTGCACCGCGAGCTGATGGTGGACGCGAACTTCGTCACCGGTGGCACCAATATTCACTACCTGGAAGAGTGGCTGTCGCAGCGCCAGCGCTGACGCCAGCCTGCAAAACACCCCATGAGCTTGCACGAACTGAGCCTGGCCTGCCCGCAAGAGCAGGTGGAATTGCTGAGCGATGCGCTGGAAGCCCTGGATGCGCTGTCCGTATCTGTGGAAGATGCCGATGCCCATACCGATGCCGAACAAGCCTTGTTTGGCGAGCCGGGCATGCCAGCACCGCGCAATGCCTGGGAGCGTAGCCGTGTCGTTGCGCTCTTTTCCGGCGCGCAGGCGGCTCAGGAAGCGCTTGCCTTGTTGCAAGCGCAGGATTTCTTCTCTGGCTGCCAGGTGCTGGGCGAAGCGCCTCTGGCAGAGCAGGATTGGGTGCGCCTGACCCAATCGCAGTTCACCCCTGTGGCGGTGACGCCCGAGTTCTGGATTGTTCCCACATGGCACGAACCCCCGGCCCAGGCCCGGCAGGTGATTCGCCTTGACCCAGGCTTGGCATTCGGCACCGGCACGCACCCCACCACGCGCATGTGCCTGCGCTGGATCGCCGCGCACGCAAATACCCCAGCCCTTGGCCGTGTGTTGGACTACGGTTGTGGCTCCGGGATTCTGGCGATCGGAGCGGCCAAGTTTGGTGCCACTGACATTGACGCCGTGGATATTGACACGGCTGCCGTGGAATCCACGCGGTACAACGCGCAGGCCAATGGCGTGCAGCTGCGCAGCGGACTGCCAGACGCGGCCCAGGGGCTCTACGACACGGTACTGGCGAATATCCTGGCCACACCGCTGCGGGTGCTGGCGCCGTTGCTTTGTGCGCATGTGGCGCAAGGCGGGCATCTGGTGCTGGCGGGTATTCTTGAGCGCCAGGTGGCCGAGTTGCAAGAAGCCTATGCCCCCTGGCTGGCCCTTTCGGTTGCCGACAGTGAAGACGGGTGGGTGCTGATGACGGCCCAACGCTGACGCGGATCCGACGCGCCTTTTTTACAATCGGCAGCCGATGAGCCAGACCACCCGCTGCCCCGCCTGCCAGACACGCTTCAAGGTCGTTGCGGACCAACTGCGCATTTCCGATGGCTGGGTGCGCTGTGGCAATTGCAAGCAGGTATTCGATGCGTCGCTGTCGCTGCAGCCCGCAGCGCCCGAGGCGATGCTGCCCGACATGCCGCTGGACCAGTTGCGCGGGCCCGTGGCGCGCGTGGCACCCCCCGCACCGACTGCGCGAGCCTGGGGCAGCGCGGCTGCGGCGCGCTCTGCACCCCCACCACCTATTTCGCACGAGGACGATGGCGAAGCCGACGACGGTTTTGCGCAGACACGGTCTGGCACCCTGGACTCGCTGGCGGAAGATGCGGTGCCCGATGCCCCTGACCATGTGCCCTCGTTTCTGAAGGCGCCGATCCCCCCCGAACCTGATTTTCTTGCGCCCAATGCCCTGGAGCTCTCGGGGCAGCAGTTCGCACGCGGGCAAACGCAACCCCCTGTGTCCGTTTTCCCGCCGCCTTTTGGCGGGCGTGGGGAGGATGGCGCTGACGAAGCCGTATTGCGGGCCACTGGGGATGGCCCGTTGCCGCGTGCCACCGAGGATGCGGACTCGCAGCCGGCATCAGGATTTGGATTTTTGCATCCGGGCGGCTATGAGTTGCCAGCGGCGCAAGTGGACACCGGCGACAGCGACTGGCCCGCGCTATTTGACGAAATGCCGAAGCTGGAGCCAAACGCTGAAGCTCAGGCGAATACTCCCCGTGGCGATACACCTGAACCCGATTTGGCGCATTTCATTGCCACACTTGCGCAAACGCCTGAGCTGGACAGCGCGGTGAATTCGGGTACAGACCCGGCGCCTGAAGTGATGGCTGCAGCGGTGCAGGAAGCGGCTTTGGCTGGGCCCCATGAGGCTCCGAGTGATGAAAGCGAGCCAGATTGGACCTTGGTGCAAGAGGGCTCTTCCGCTTCAATGGAGGAGGCCTTGCCGCTTCAGCCCGCTGTTCCCTTGGCGCAGAAGCTGCCCCTTGCGGTGCAGCGTGAAGCCGAAATCGCGGAGAGCGATGCACTGGAGGAGGCCACCGAACTGGATCAGGACCTGTCCTTCGTGCGCAGCGCGCGCCGACGGGCGTTCTGGTCTGGCAAGGGCGTGCGCGCGGGCTTGTCCTTGTTGGCCAGCGTGCTGTTGCTAGGGTTGGCTGGCCAGGTGGTGCTGCACGAGCGCGCGCGCGTGGCAGCAACCTGGCCGCAGAGCCGCAGTTTTCTCGAATCTGCTTGCGCCTATCTGGAATGTTCCGTGGGACTGAACCGCGACATCGGTGCAGTGCTGGTGGATGGCTCGTCGTTCAACCGTGCGCAGGGTGACCGGTACCAGTTTTCGCTGACACTGCGAAACCGCTCAGCCTTGCCTGTGGAAGCGCCGGCCATTGAATTGACGCTGACCGACGCACAAGATCAAACCGTGCTGCGACGCATCCTGCTGCCCGCTGAATTGGCGATCCCGAACCCGCTTGGGCCAGGCCAGGAATGGAGCACTATGGCGCCCATGACCCTTGGCCAAGGCGCTGCGCGCGTTGCGGGCTACCGCGTTCTGGCTTTTTATCCTTGAGGTTTCGACCTCGCACCTTGAGTTTTTATGGCAGTCCTGATTTGCGGTTCCTTGGCGTTTGACACCATCATGACTTTTGAAGGCCGGTTTGCCGACCAGATACTGGCGGAGCAGTTGCACATACTGAACGTCTCGTTTCTGGTGCCATCGCTGCGCCGGGATTTCGGTGGCTGCGCTGGCAATATTGCCTATAGCCTGAATCTGCTTGGCGGCAAGGCGCTGCCCATGGCGACTTTGGGAAGCGATGGCAGCGAGTATTTGCAACGGCTGGAAAAGCTGGGAATCGGCACGGATTTTGTTCGGCAGGTGGAGGACACCTACACCGCGCAAGCCATGATCATGACCGACATGGACAACAACCAGATCACCGCGTTTCACCCCGGCGCGATGATGCAAGCGCATCGCAACCGTGTTGAGAACGCGCCAGCGCATGGCATCACGCTGGGCATCGTGGCCCCAGACGGACGCGACGCCATGCTGGAGCATGCGGCCCAATTTCATGCTGCCGGTGTTCCCTTCGTATTTGACCCGGGCCAGGGCTTGCCGATGTTCTCTGGCGACGAGCTCAAGCACTTCGTGGATCTCGCCACCTGGGTGACGGTGAACGATTATGAGGCGCGCATGCTGTGTGAACGTACCGGCCTGGATTTCGCAGAACTGTCCTTGCGTGTCGAAGGGCTCGTGGTGACTTTGGGCGCTGCCGGCTGCGAGGTGTGGGTGGCTGGCACGAAAACGCTGGTACCACCAGTGAAAGCGCAGCAAGTGGTAGACCCCACGGGTTGCGGAGATGCCTGGCGCGGGGCCTTGCTGTTCGGTTTGGAACAAGGCTGGCCGTTGGTGCGCTGCGCGGCACTTGGCAGCCGCATGGGCGCACTAAAAATCGCTACGCGCGGGCCGCAAAATTACCAGTTGGATTTCACACCCGCCTGAGCGGGGTAAAAAAAACCGGCGCAGAGCGCCGGTGGAAAAATCAAACGATTTCTCAGGGCTTAGAGCCTGTGGGAAAGGGCCATGCAGCTTGGGGGTTGAGCTGGGTCTTTGGTGTCGGCTCGGCGTTTCCCTTGGCTGCGGGCTTCGCAGCGGGCGATGCGGCCTGCTTTGCTGGTGCCTTGGCGGCCGGCTTCTTGGCACTCGCCGCCTTGACCGGTGCGGCCTTCTTGGCCGGAGCTGCCTTGACCGGGGCGGCCTTCTTGGCAGGAACAGCCTTCTTCGCTGGAGCAGCGGCCTTCTTTGCCGGCGCTGCCTTCTTCGTTGCGACGGCCTTCTTGGCTGGGGCAGCCTTCTTCGCCGCTACAGCCTTCTTGGCGGGTGCTGCTTTTTTGGCAGGAGCTGCCTTTTTCGTGGGCGTGGCAGCTTTCTTGGCGGGAGCGGCTTTCTTCGCGGGCGCAGCCTTCTTGGCCGGTGCAGCAGCTTTCTTCGCCGGAGCGGCTTTCTTGGCAGGAGCTGCGGCCTTCTTGGCAGGCGCAGCCTTTTTCGCTACAGCCTTCGGGGCAGCAGCCTTCTTTACTGCTGCGGTCTTGGCAGGCGCAGCCTTCTTCTCAGGGGTTGCGGCCTTGGCGGCCGGCTTCTTCGCAGTTGCCATCATCTTCTCCTAGGGTCAATGAGCAAAGAGCACTCCACGCCTGCATGGGACACGGAGAGATTCAAGAGTCCGAAGCGACGCGCCAGACCCTGAATGGGGGTGCACTGCTCCGGCAGCCACGGTTGCGCGATCGCGCCCTGGGGCCAGAGGAGTGCAGGTAAAGTGTTCATTGAAGTGAAGGATGGCGAACTCGGGCTTAGTCCCAGGCGAGTGCCCCCCCTGATTGGTATTCAATGACGCGGGTTTCGAAGAAGTTGCGCTCCTTCTTCAGATCGATCATTTCGCTCATCCAGGGAAACGGGTTTTCTTCCTGGGAGAACAATTTACCCAAACCGATCTGTGAGGCGCGGCGGTTGCCGATGTGCCGCAGGTACCCTTTGAACATCGAAGCGTTCATGCCAAGCACGCCACGCGGCATGGTGTCCTCGGCGTAGCGGTATTCGAGTTCGACCGCCTTGTGGAACAGCGCCGCGATTTCTTCCTTGAAGGCAGCGGTCCAGAGATGCGGGTTTTCAAGCTTGATGGTGTTGACCAAGTCGATGCCGAAGTTGCAGTGCATGGACTCGTCGCGCAGGATGTACTGGTACTGCTCGGCTGCACCGGTCATCTTGTTCTGCCGTCCCAGCGCAAGAATCTGTGCGAAGCCGACGTAGAAGAACAGTCCCTCCATCAGGCAGGCGAACACAATCAGGGATTTGAGCAGCGCCTGGTCGGTCTCGGGTGTTCCGGTGCTGAACGACGGATTCATGATCACGTCGATGAACGGAATCAGGAATTCGTCCTTGGCGCGAATCGAGGGGACTTCGTTGTAGGCGTTGAAAATCTCGCCCTCGTCCAGCCCCAGTGATTCCACAATGTATTGGTAGGCGTGCGTGTGAATGGCCTCTTCGAACGCCTGGCGCAGCAGGAACTGGCGGCATTCCGGGGCCGTGATGTGCCGGTAGGTCCCAAGCACGATGTTGTTGGCCGCCAGTGAATCGGCGGTGACAAAAAACCCGAGGTTGCGTTTGACGATGCGGCGCTCGTCTTCGGTAAGGCCATTGGGGTCGCGCCACAACGCGATGTCGCGCGTCATGTTGATTTCTTGCGGCATCCAGTGGTTGGCACAACTGGCGAGGTATTTGTCCCACGCCCATTTGTATTTGAAGGGCACCAACTGGTTGACGTCCGTCTTGCCATTGATGATGCGCTTGTCGGTTGCGCTCACGCGACGGGCAGGATGCGCTGAGGTATCGACTGCAGCTTGTTTTGGCAGGGGCTGCTGAAGTTTGGAAACATCGAGCGGCGACGGGGCCGCCAGCGTTGCTTGGGGCACGACGCGATCAGTAGAAATTGGCGAGAGTGGTGTGACTTCTTCGTCCCAGGTCAGCATGGTTTTTCCAGTGCTCGCATTATGAGAGCACTGCTCCGAAATGAAAAGCGCGCAAGCGCGGCGCGACGCGGTTTTGTTGCTTCACTGCACAAGCCGCCGAGCGTGTGCGTGATGCACGTCTCTATTGGCAGGCTTCGCAGTCGGGGTTGTCGATGGCGCAGAACTGCACATCGCTTACTGGCAGGGCTGCGGCTGCATGCGTTGGCTGCTGCAGTTGGCTTTCGACTGCGTTGTGGTGGCGTGAAGGCACGGTGCTCATTTCGACATGCGTGGCCGACTGGGTGCGCAGGTAGTAGGTGGTCTTGAGTCCTCGCACCCAGGCCAGCTTGTAGGTCTCGTCCAGCGTCTTGCCTGAGGCGCCCGCCATGTAGAGGTTCAGGCTCTGTGCCTGGTCGATCCACTTCTGGCGCCTGGCGGCGGCCTCGACCAGCCATCGGGGTGCGATTTCGAAGGCGGTCGCGTACAGCGCCTTGATCTCTGCGGGCACCCTGTCAATGGGCTGTAGTGAGCCCTTGAAGTGCTTCAGATCCATCAGCATCACTTCGTCCCAGATACCCGCCTGCTTGAGGTCGCGCACCAGCCCGTGGTTGATGATGGTGAACTCGCCCGACAGGTTCGATTTCACCGACAGATTGCCGAAGCATGGCTCGATAGACGCGTCCACGCCGACGATGTTCGAGATGGTTGCCGTCGGCGCGATGGCCACGCAATTGGCGTTGCGCATGCCGTCACGCCTGATCTTGGCGCGCAGCGTGTCCCAATCGAGTTGTGATGAACGATCGACTTCGACATGGCCGCCGCGCGCCTGTGCAAGCAGTTCGAGCGAATCGAGCGGCAGGATGCCGCGGTCCCACAAAGAGCCTTTGAAGCTGCTGTAGCGACCACGCTCCACGGCCAGGTTGCTCGATGCCTCGTAGGCGTAATAGCAGAGAGCCTCTGCCGACTGGTCGGCAAATGCGAGCGCCTCTTCCGACGCGTAGGGAATGCGCAGTGCATACAGCGCGTCCTGAAAACCCATCAGGCCCAGGCCTACCGGGCGGTGCCGGAGATTCGAATCGCGCGCTTTCTTGACCGCGTAGAAATTGATGTCGATGACGTTGTCGAGCATGCGCATCGCGGTCGCCACCGTTCGCTGCAGCTTGCCGTGATCCAGTGACAAGGCACCCTGGGCGCTGCGGCTCAGGTGGTTCAGCAGGTTGATCGACCCAAGATTGCAGACGGCAGTCTCGGAGTCGCTGGTGTTGAGTGTGATCTCGGTGCACAGGTTGCTCGAGTGCACGACGCCGACATGCTGTTGGGGTGAGCGCAGGTTGCAGGCATCCTTGAACGTGATCCAGGGATGCCCGGTCTCGAACAGCATGGTGAGCATTTTTCGCCACAGATCGGTCGCCTCGATGGTGCGTGAAGGTGTGATGTCACCACGCTGTGCACGCTCCTCGTACGCCAGGTATGCACGCTCGAACTCGGCGCCGAAGCAGTCGTGCAGATCGGGCACGTCAGACGGCGAAAACAGGGTCCAGCGTCCCTTTTCCAGGACCCGGCGCATGAACAGATCGGGAATCCAATTGGCGGTGTTCATGTCGTGCGTGCGCCGCCGGTCGTCGCCGGTGTTTTTGCGCAGTTCCAGGAATTCTTCAATATCCAGGTGCCAGGTTTCCAGGTAGGCGCACACGGCTCCTTTGCGCTTGCCTCCCTGGTTGACTGCGACCGCGGTGTCGTTCACGACTTTGAGGAACGGCACGACGCCCTGAGATTCTCCGTTCGTGCCCTTGATGTGGCTACCCAGGGCCCGTACCCGCGTCCAGTCGTTGCCCAGCCCTCCGGCGTACTTGGAAAGCAAGGCGTTTTCTTTGATCGATTCGTAGATGCCATCGAGATCATCGGGCACGGTGGTCAGGTAGCAACTCGAGAGTTGCGAGCGGCGCGTGCCACTGTTGAACAAGGTGGGCGTGCTCGACATGAAGTCAAAGGCCGACAGCAGTTCGTAGAACTCGATGGCGCGGGCTTCGCGATCGACTTCATTGAGAGCCAGCCCCATGGCGACCCGCATGAAAAAGGTCTGCGGCATTTCGATGCGGCGCTTGTGCACATGCAAAAAATAGCGGTCGTACAGCGTTTGCAGGCCCAGGTAGTCGAACTGGCGGTCGCGCTCGGGGCGCAATGCGTTGGCCAGTGGTGTCAGATCGAATTGCAGCAGGCGCTCGTCCAGCAAGCCTTGTTCCACGCCTTGGCGCAGCAAGGTGGGGAAGTGCTCGCGGTAGGCGGCGTCCAACGCTTCGGGGGCCACGTCGCGCCCCCACACTTCACGGCCAATGGTGTGCATGAGCAAGCGGGCCGTGACATAGCTGTAATCCGGGTCCTTTTCAATCAGGGTCCGCGCGGCCAGGATCACGGCCTTGAAGACTTCATCCAGTGCAATGCCGTCGTAGAGGTTGCGCAGCGTCTCCTGGACGATGGGGGCGGCTGCGACATGCTCACCTAGACCAGCGCAACTGGCCTCCACCAGTGCGTGCAGCCTGGCCAAGTCGAGTGGTGTGCGCTCCCCATCGTCGAGCACATGCAGCACTTCGGCCTCTGCATGGTGCACAGGAGTTGCTTGGTGCGAACGCTCCTGCGCGCGACGCTCCCGGTACAGCACATAAGCGCGTGCCACTTCGTGGTGTTCGCCGCGCATCAGCCCCAGCTCGACCTGGTCTTGCACGTCTTCAATGTGAAAGGTGCCGCCGTTCGGACGCGAGCGCAGCAGGGCACGCACCACCGTTTGGGTGAGCCCATCCACGGTCTCGCGGATGCTGGCGGATGCAGCCCCTTGCGCGCCGTGCACGGCGAGAAATGCCTTCATCAATGCCACCGCGATTTTTTGCGGCTCAAACGGTACGACGGCACCGTTGCGACGAATCAGGTGGTGGTGGGCGTAATCCGCTGGTGGTGTGGGTGCCAATAGGTTGGCACCTTGCGCAGGAATTGCCGATCGGCGAAAAGATTCAGGGGGCTGGAGGGAGGAATGCATGGCGTTCCATTCAAAAAAAGAAAAAGACTGGGCGGCGGTAGGTGTGGGTGAATAACTATAGGTGGTGCAAAAAGTATTTGCAATACGCTACCTATAGTGTTTTTTAGAATTTAATGGTGCATGCCATGCAGACATTTGTGCCAGCCCGCATGTGGCTTGGAGCGCGGGGGAAGAAGCAAGCTTGGCAGCCGTCTGCGAGCTGTTTGTGGCTCTCGGGCCGCGTTTGGATTGGAGCGTTGGCCTGGGCGCGGGCTATGTGGCCCGCGTGCGGCGTGCTCAGCGCAGCGGAAACTGAATGCTCGGCAGGCCCAGGCGGCTCTGAAATTGCACCCAGTCAAATGCCGCACCTGGGTCGGCCTTGCGCCCTGGTGCGATATGTTCATGCCCGGCGATGTGGGCAATGGGGTAGCGCTGCGCCAATGCGTGGCTCAGTTGCACCAGCGTGCCGTACTGCGCAGCCTCGAAGGCTTCGCCCTCCAGGCCTTCGAGTTCAATGCCGATGGAGTCGTCGTTGCAATGGCTGCGGCCCCGGTAGCAGGACGCCCCCGCATGCCATGCGCGCTGGTCGCAGTCCACGAACTGAACCAACTCGCCATCCCGGCGGACAAAGAAATGCGCTGAAACGCGCAGGCCGCGCAAGCGTTCGTAGTAGGGATGGGCGGTGCAGTCGAGGGTACCGAGAAAGAGCGCCGCGACATCGCCGCCGCCGTACTGCCCAGGCGGCAGGCTGATGGAATGCACCACCAGCAAATCCACCTGGGCGCCCGCCGGACGCGCATCGCAGTGTGGTGATGCCAGCGCATGCGCAGCTTGGTACCAGCCACCTTGCCACAAGGCGCTGTTCTCAGGGCTCATCGTCGCCTTGCGGGTCGCCAGGTGCCGCGATATTGAGCCGCGCGATGCGGTAGCGAATCTGGCGCAGACTGATGCCCAGGCGAGCTGCCGTCGCCGTGCGGTTGAAATGGTTTTCTTGCAGCGCACGCACCAGAATGCAGCGTTCCTGCTGATCCAGCCAGGCCTGCAGATCCCGGGGGACCGGTTCCTGATCCGCCCGTGCTGCCGCAGGTGCTATTTCCGTCGCGCCGGGGGTGGCGCCGGCCGGTAGGGGTTCGGTGACTGACGAGACTGCGCAGTCCACGTGCAGTTCATCGCCGTCGCCCAGGGCTACCGCGCGGTGCAGCAGGTTTTCCAGTTCGCGCACGTTGCCGGTGAGGGGGTGGGCCGCGATGGCCGCAACGGTCGCATCGGTAAGTTTGGGCGCGGGGATGCCGGATTCGTGGGCAATACGCGCCAGCAGGGCGCGGCACAGGTCAGGCAGGTCTTCGCGGCGTTCGCGCAGCGGAGGTATCACCACCTCGATGACGTTGAGCCGGTAATACAGATCCTGGCGAAAGCGCCCAGCCTGGACGTCGGCGGCGAGGTCGCGGTGGGTGGCGCTGACGATGCGCACATCGACCGGCTCCTCCTGCGTTGCGCCCAGCGACCGCACACTGCGTTCCTGGATGGCGCGCAGCAGCTTGGACTGCATGGCCAGCGGCAAGTCACCGATCTCGTCGAGAAAGAGCGTACCGCCTTGCGCGGCCTGGAAGTACCCCTGTCGATCCTGCGTAGCGCCGGTGTAGGAGCCTTTGCGCGCACCGAAAAATTCGGCTTCCAGCAAAGCTTCCGGAATGGCGCCGCAGTTGACGGCGATCAGCGGGCCACCAGCCCGTTGGCTGCTTTCGTGCAAGGCTCTGGCAACCAGTTCTTTTCCCGTGCCAGATTCACCGCGTACCAGGACAGGCGCCATGCCACGTGCCACTTTGGCAATGCGTTGCTTGACGTTCTGCATGGTCTGGGATTGGCCTACCAGGCGATCAAGGGAGGTCGGGCCGCTGAGACCGTTGGGGCCGCCCGGCGCCGTACGTGTTTGCGCGGTTTTGGGCGCCAAGACGCTGTCCGTACCCTGGATCGCCGAGGCCACCACGGCGCGAAACTGCTTGAGATCCACCGGTTTGGTGAGGTAATCAAATGCACCGGCGCGCAGTGCTTCGACGGCGTTTTCAGCCGAGCCGTACGCTGTCATGACCAAACAGCGCTCCGGGCGTTGCTGTTTGCGCAGATCGTGCAGCAATTCCATGCCAAATCCGTCGGGCAGGCGCATGTCGGTGATGACCACTTCGTACCGGTTTTGCGCCAGTAGCTGGCGTGCCTCTGCAATATCGGCGGCTGTTTCGACACGGTAGCCCTCCCGCAGCAGCGTCAGCTCGTAGAGCGTTCGCAGGTCGGGTTCGTCATCGACCACGAGGATGGAGGCGGGCTGGGAATGCATAGTCAGAGGGTCAGACCACGATGGTGTCAAACAGGGAGGCGTCGGGCGAGGCCACCAGGCCAGTGCCACGGAACCTTACGGTAAACGCATTCCCGCTGCGATCGCCGGTCTGTGTCTGCCGGTGCGCGCGCTGGTAGCCGATGCTGGCGCCATGGCGCTCGCACAGGCCGCGGCAGATGTAGAGACCCAGGCCGCTGGAGCGGCTCTCGGAGGAGAAGAAGGGCTCGAACAGATGGCGCTCGACCGACTGGTCCAAGGGCGCGCCATCGCTCCACACTTGTACGCTGGCCTGGCCCGGGGAATCCATGCGCGTCTGCAATTGCAGCGACTCGCTGTCGCCGGAGCGGTAGCGCAAGGCATTGTCGAGCAGGTTCACCAGCACGCGGCGCAGGTGTTCGGCATCGAATTCGACGTGCATGCCAGGCGCGCCCAGTGCCAGCGTTCCCTGGCGTGTCGGCGCGGCGTGCGCCTGCCACTCGCGCCAGATGTGCGCCACGTTGTCGTCGAGCGCAACCGTGGCCGCAGCGGCGTGGTCGATCTGGTGCTGCACGCGGGCAATATCGAGAATTTCCTCGGCGATGTGGGCCAGACGGTCGGCGTTCTGGCCGATCATCTGCGCCAGACGCTTGTGTGTCGGGTCGTGCAGGTCTTCGTCCAGCAGGGCGTTTGCCTGCACGATCGCCGCCAGCGGGTTGCGGATTTCGTGCGCCACGGCGGCCGACATGCGGCCCATGGCGGCGAGCTTTTCGGTCCGCAGGCGTGCTTCGAGCTCGCGCAAATCGTGCAGGAACATGACGCACAGGCGCTGCTCGGAAGCGTCCGGGGCCGCGGAGTCGGGCGCTGTCAGCCATGTGCGCACGTGCAATCCAATAGGGCTCTGGTCTTCGCTGATCAGATTGACTTCGGCGACTTTGGGGGCATTCTGGCGAAAACTGCGCCGCGCCAGGGCGGCAAGGGCTTGCCAGGGCGGGCGCGCAAGCAGCGAGAACGGCGCGCTCAGCGTGGATTCGGCGCCGAGCAGCCGCACTCCCGCCGGATTGGCATTGCGCACCACAAAGTCCTCGCCCAGCACCAGCACGCCCTCGCTGAGGTTCTGAATCACAAGCGCGCTGACCTGCTGCTGCACCATGGCCGTGGCTCGGCTGGTTTGGGCAATGTGCTGCTCGCGCACCAGACGCAGCGCGAGCTGCTGCACCAGGAAGGCCACGATAAAGTAGCCCGTGCCCGTCAACGCCGCTTGTAGCGAGCGCTGCGCCATTTCTGCGCCGTTGTGGTCACCTCCCCACCAGGCCCAGGCGAGCAGCAAGATCGTGACGGCTGCGGTGGTCCCCAGCGCGAGGGTGAGCGTGCCCAGCACCGAGGCCATGAGGATGGGCAGTCCAAAGAGCGGGGTGAAGCTCATGCTGCCGGTGTGCAGGAGTTGCAGCGCTGACACCACAGCCAAATCCACACCGATCGAAGGCAGCCATTGCACGCCAGCCTGCGGAGAGGGCGCCGCCCTGCCTGCGAACAGGCGCAGGGCCAGGGTGCCAGCCAAGTACAGCACGCAGACGCCGATGATCCACGGTTCTGCGGCCTGGTTCAGCATCTGGCCCATGAGCTGCAGCAGCAGCAGCGCCAGGGCTACGACGACGCGGCCAGTCAGAAAGCCTTGCCACAGACGCAAAAAGGCGGGGTCCTGTCCGCGCAATAGCCGCTGCCGCGCCAGCGAGGTGGCAAAGAACCCCTCAGTGGCCATCTTGCTTTTGGTGCTCGGCACAGCAGTAGCTTCGCCCGTCGCTGAGCCAGGCGTCGCTGCGGGGCACATGGACGCCACAGCGCGCACAGGCCAGCATCTCTTGGGGAGCAGGAAGTTGCGCCGATTGCCGGGGTGCTTTTCTGGACTCGACGCGCTTGCCGCGCCACACCATGTAGGCCACGCCGAGCACCAGCAGCAGAACGAGAAATTTCATACTACGCGCCCGAACACGACTTCCAGTACAAAGCGCGAACCGACGTAGGCGAGCAGCAGCAGCACTGCGCCCGCATACAACACCCGGACCGCACTGCGCCCGCGCCAGCCAAAGCGCCTGCGCCCGAGCAGCAAGGCGGCAAAAGTGAACCAGGACAGCAGCGAAAACACCGCCTTGTGGTCCCAGCGCCATGCGCGCCCGTAGAGGGCCTCGCTGAACAGAACGCCAGCGACCAGGGTGGCGCTCAGCAGCACGAACCCGGCTGTGACGAAGCGGAACGTGAGGCGTTCAAGCGTCAGCAAAGGCAGGCCGCTGTGGGGGTCTTCGGCCAGGCGAAGCCGCTTTTCGGCACGGGTCATCAGTGCTGCATGGACCACCGCAGCAGCGAACAGCCCGTAGGCCGCGATGCCGAGCGCCAGATGCAGTGGCAGCCAGCCCGAGGCGCTGACGTGCAGCGGCTGGCCTGGAAATGCCAGAGCCAACAGCACGGCCAGCGCCCCCAGCGCTGCCAAAGCCCAGCGTGCACGCAACTGGGGGAATAGTTGCCGCTCTACGGCGTACACCGTCAGCACCAGCCAGGCGGTGACGGACAGCGCGGGAGCAAAACCAAAGCGAGGCGAGGGCTGCAGCATGCCCAGCCCAAGCAGGGCGCCATGCAGTGCCCAAGCCAACCAAAGCGCCGCTTTCGCGGCCGGTTCGGGCAGGCGCGAGGCAAACGCCGCCGGTATGGCATAGGCAATTGCAGCGGTAGCCCCCAGCAGCAAGGCGACGGGAGAGGCGCTGGTTAAAATCATCCCGGCAGTTTACCTTTCGCCCGGGCACCAGCCTGCGGCCCACACCGCCCGCCCAAGCGCGCTCACCCGGAATTTTTTTATGGCCTCCGCCCTCACCGACAAACTCACGCGCCTGGTCAAAGAGATGCGTGGCCAGGCGCGCATCACGGAATCGAACGTGCAGGACATGCTGCGCGAAGTGCGCATGGCGCTGCTGGAGGCCGACGTGGCCCTGCCCGTGGTGCGCGACTTCATCGCCCGTGTGAAGGACAAGGCTCTGGGCCAGGAAGTGATGGGCTCGCTCAAGCCCGGGCAAGCGCTGGTGGGTATCGTCCACCGCGAACTGGTCGCCACCATGGGCGAAGGCGTGGCCGACATCAATCTCAATGCACAGCCGCCGGCCGTCATCCTGATGGCGGGCTTGCAGGGCGCGGGCAAGACCACGACAACGGCAAAACTAGCCAAGCACCTGATCGACAAGCGCAAGAAGAAGGTGCTGACGGTCTCCGGCGACGTGTACCGCCCAGCCGCCATCGAACAGCTCAAGACTGTTACGGCCCAGGCCGGCGCCGAGTGGTTTCCGAGTACGCCTGACCAGAAGCCACTGGATATCGCCCTCGCTGCGCTTGATTACGCCAAAAAGCACTACTTCGATGTGTTGTTGGTCGACACCGCAGGCCGCCTGGCGATTGACGAGTTGCTGATGCAGGAAATCAAGGACCTGCATGCGGCCATCAAACCGGTGGAAACCCTGTTTGTGGTGGACGCCATGCAGGGCCAGGACGCCATCAACACGGCCAAGGCCTTCAAGGAGGCGCTGCCGCTCACCGGCATCATCCTCACCAAGCTCGACGGTGATTCGCGCGGCGGTGCGGCGCTGTCGGTGCGCCAGATCACGGGTGCGCCCATCAAGTTCGCTGGCGTGTCGGAAAAGCTCGACGGTCTGGAGGTGTTTGATGCCGAGCGCCACGCCGGCCGCATCCTGGGTATGGGCGACATCGTCGCCCTGGTCGAGCAGGTGTCGGCCGGTGTGGACATGGAAGCCGCGCAGAAGCTCGCCGCCAAGGTGAAAAGCGGCGATGGTTTTGACCTCAACGACTTCCTCGGCCAGTTGCAGCAGATGAAGCAGATGGGCGGCTTGTCGAGCCTGATGGACAAACTGCCCGCACAGCTGAGCGCCAAGGCCGGCGCGGTGGACATGGACCGGGCCGAGAAAGACATCAAACGCAAGGAGGGCATCATCCAGAGCATGACGCCCAAGGAGCGCCGCAGGCCCGAACTCATCAAGGCCACCCGCAAGAAGCGCATTGCCAACGGCGCCGGCGTGCAGGTTCAGGAAGTCAACCGCCTGCTCAAGGAGTTCGAGCAGATGCAGGGCATGATGAAGAAGATGAAGGGCGGCGGCCTGATGAAGATGATGAAGAAGATGGGCGGCATGAAAGGCATGGGCGGCGGCGGCATGCCCAAGATGCCCTTTTAAATTTTAGGTGTTTTAGGCCTCTAGCGCCTATTGGGTAAGCGCTAGCAGCTATAAATATAGAAGCATCCCTGCACTTGGGCTGCTGCCGCTTCAGGGGCGCTTCCGGCGCTTTATGCCGCCTCGCGGACCAGCACTTCGCCGCGCAAGGTGTAGGCCTTGGCTTCGGTAATGGCCACATCCACCATCTGCCCCACCAGCCTTGGCTGGCCGGCGAAGTTCACCACGCGGTTGCACTCGGTGCGGCCCATGAGTTCGCCGGCGTCCCGCTTGGAGGCGCCTTCCACCAGAATGCGCTGCACCGTTCCGACGCGTTGCTCGCTAATCGTTTTGATGTTGGCGTTGATGACGGCCTGCAACTGGTGCAGGCGGCGCAGCTTCACGTCGCCCGGCGTTTCATCGTGCAGGTTGGCTGCGGGCGTGCCCGGGCGCGGGCTGAAGACGAAGCTGAAGGAGTTGTCGAAGCCGATGTCGTCGATCAGCTTCATCATCTTGGCGAAATCGTCTTCGGTCTCGCCGGGGAAGCCGACGATAAAGTCGCTGCTCATCGCCAGATCGGGCCGGATGGCGCGCAGCTTCTTCACCGTGCTCTTGTATTCCATAGCGGTGTAGCCGCGCTTCATGGCCATCAGGATGCGGTCTGAGCCGTGCTGCACGGGCAGGTGCAGGTGGTTGGCCAATTTTGGAATGCGCGCGTAGGCCTCGATCAGCTGCGGGGTGAATTCATTGGGGTGGCTGGTGGTGAAGCGCAGGCGCTCGATGCCGGGAATGTCGGCCACGTATTCCAGCAGCAGGGCGAAATCGGCAATCTCGGCCGTGTCCCCCATGGGCCCTCGGTAGGCATTGACGTTCTGGCCCAGCAGGGTGATTTCCTTCACCCCCTGGTCGGCCAGGCCGGCGACTTCCACCAGCACGTCGTCGAACGGGCGACTGACTTCTTCGCCGCGCGTGTACGGCACCACGCAGTAGCTGCAGTACTTGCTGCAGCCTTCCATGATGGAGACGAAGGCCGATGCGCCCTCCACCCGCGCGGGCGGCAGGTGGTCGAATTTTTCAATTTCCGGGAAGCTGATGTCCACCTGCGGGCGGGCCTGCACGCGGCGCTGCTCCAGGAGCTGCGGCAGGCGGTGCAAGGTTTGTGGCCCGAAAACGATGTCGACATAGGGCGCGCGCTTGATGATCTCGGCGCCTTCCTGGCTGGCGACGCAGCCACCCACGCCAATCTGCACACCGCGCTCCTTGAGGTGGCGCACCCGGCCGAGGTCGGAAAACACCTTCTCCTGCGCCTTTTCACGCACCGAACAGGTGTTGAACAGAATCAAGTCGGCTTCTTCGACGTCCTGCGTGGGCTCGTAGCCTTCCGCGGCGTGCATGACGTCCAGCATCTTGGCCGAGTCGTACTCGTTCATCTGGCAGCCAAAGGTTTTGATAAAGACTTTTTTGCTCATGGAAATGTCTCGCAGGGCTGTGCCCAAGCAGGTGCGCGCCGGCGCTGCCGCCTGCCCGAAGCGGCCAAGGTTTCAACGCGGGGTGGTGTCGCTCTCGAAGCGGAAGTTGCGCTGCACGCCGCCGCCGGCGCGCGGCAGGGCGATCTCGGCTGCGGTCAGAATCCAGGCGGTATGCAGCATGCCGGTGCTGGTCTCCATCCGGTAGTTCACCGTGTACTGCTTGCCGATGACGGAATGCAGCATGACGAGCGAGTTCTGCGGGCTGAATAAGCGCATGCCGGGGGCCATGCGCACCGGGTTGCCGTCGATTTGCGCGTCCACCGTCGAGAGAATGGCCAGGGTGCCGCGCCGGGCCTGCTCGGGGAAGGTGCGTACACCGCCGAGTTCGCCATTGGTCTGTGCGAGAGCGGGCGGCGCCGCAAAGGGCACAAGAGCGCACAGCGCCAGGAGCGTGGCGCGAAGGGCGCGGCGGGAGAGCAAGGGTGGGCAGCGGGTCATGGTTCTATCCAGCGGCTGAAAAGGCAATTCTAGGCCGCCGCCTGCGCGCCGCGGACGACCTTGGAAAGCAAAAACCCCTTGCAGGCAGCCTGCAAGGGGTGAAAAGGTGGTGGTGATAGGTGGACTTGAACCACCGACATCAGCATTATGAATGCTGCGCTCTAACCAACTGAGCTATATCACCGCGACCAAAATTATAGAACAGATTTCAGCGGGTAGGCGCCGGATCCGTGCGAAATCAGCGGTGCGTGAAAACGGCCTTGCGCTTGTTCAGGAAGGCATCCATGCCCTCCTTCTGGTCCTCGGTTGCAAACAGGGCGTGGAACAGGCGGCGCTCGAACATCACGCCGTCCGACAAACCGCTCTCGAATGCCCGGTTGACCGATTCCTTGGCCGCCATCACGGCAACGCGCGAGAAGTCGCTGATGGTCAGCGCAGCGCCCAAGGCTTCGTCCTGCAGTTTGTCCAGCGGCACCACGCGGCTGACCAGTCCGGCGCGCTCGGCCTCCTCGGCATCCATCATGCGGCCGGTGAGGGCCATGTCCATGGCCTTGGCCTTGCCGACTGCGCGCGGCAGGCGCTGTGTGCCGCCAGCGCCAGGGATCACGCCAAGCTTGATTTCTGGCTGGCCGAATTTGGCGTTGTCGGCAGCGATGATGAAGTCGCACATCATGGCGAGCTCGCAGCCGCCGCCCAGCGCAAAGCCGCTCACCGCAGCGATGACGGGTTTGCGGATGGAGCGGATGGTTTCCCAGTTGCGGCTGATGAAGTCACCTTTGTACACATCGGCAAAGCTGTACTTGGCCATGGCGCTGATGTCTGCACCAGCGGCAAAGGCTTTTTCACTGCCCGTGACGATGATGCAGCCGATGCGCTCGTCGGCGTCGAAGGCCTGCAAGGCGGCGCCGAGCTCGTTCATGAGTTGATCGTTCAGCGCGTTGAGTTGCTTGGGGCGGTTGAGCGTGATGATGCCGACTTTCTCGGCTTCGGTGCGCACTTCGATCATTGCGTAGGACACGGTGTTCTCCAGGTAATTGCCAAATGCAAACTATATAGAAGGCTGCGCGCCGTCAGTCGCCTGAGAGCCAATGCGCCGCCAATGCCGCATCGCTTAGTTGCAGCAAGACGGTATCTGCCGGGGCGGTGCCGTCCTGCGTGATCTGTAGAGGCAGGCGCAGCAGGCGCCGGTCGCGCGCTACCAGGGCGACCACCTCACGCGTGCCTTGCGGCGCATAGAGGGCCAGGTCTTCGAGTCGCTGCAGGCGCCAGGCGCCGGCGGCGGTTTCAATGCCCAGCCACTCATCGCCCGCTGCCATGCCGGCGCGCTCGGCCAGCCCGCCGCGCAGGACCGATTTGATGCGCAGCTCTTCGCCTGTGGCGATGCGCATGCCCAGGCGCTGCGCCCACTGCGGGGTATCGGCTTGCAGGCGAACGCCATGCGCGGCCAGCAGTTCGGCGAGCGGCAGTTCCTCGGTGGAATGCGCCCAGGCAGCGATTTCAGCCGCGTAGCTGCGCCCCCCCAGGTCTTCCAGTGCGGTGAGAAGATCGGCTTCCCGCATCGGTCCCGCCTTGCAGCGTGTCCACAGTGCGCGCATGACCGCGTCAAGCGTGCTGTGGCCTTCCCGGCGCAGGGTCAGATCCAGACACAAGGCGACCAAGGCGCCCTTGGTGTAGTAGCTGACGGTGGCGTTGGGGGTGTTTTCGTCCTGGCGGTAGTACTTGACCCAGGCGTCGAAGCTGGCCTGCGCCAGGCTCTGGATCAGGCGCCCCGGCGTCTGCAGTACCTGGTTGATGGTCTTGGTGAGACGCTTGAGATAGGCCGCATGCTCCAGAACCCCCGCGCGCACCAGCAGGAGGTCGTCGTAGTAGCTGGTAAAGCCTTCGAAGAACCACAGCAGCTGTGTGTAGTTCTCCTGCGCATAGTCGTAGCGCTCGAACTCTGCTGGACGCAGGCGTTTCACGTTCCAGGTGTGGAAATACTCATGGCTGATGAGCCCGAGCAGCGTGGTGTAGCCTTCGCCCGGCTTCCAGGCACCGCCAGCGCCATCGCTGCGCCGCGGAAGGTCACGCCGGCCGGCAATCAGGGCCGTGCTATTGCGATGCTCCAGGCCCCCGTAGCCGTCGTCCACCGCATTGAGAAGAAAGAGATAGTGCTCGATCGGCGGCGGCTCCGTGCCATGCCAGAACGCCATGCAGGTGGTACAGATTTTTTCAGCGTCGGCAAGCAGCCGCTGGCCGTCAAAGGAAGGCGCAGCGCTGCTGACCACGAATCGGTGTGGGGTGCTGCCAACGGTGAAGTGGCCCCTCCAGACGTTCCCTAATTCCACAGGACAGTCCACGAGGGTGTCGTAGTCAGGCGCC
Organism: Simplicispira sp. GW247-4R2A; assembly: GCF_059424465.1. Lineage (NCBI taxonomy): Bacteria > Pseudomonadati > Pseudomonadota > Betaproteobacteria > Burkholderiales > Comamonadaceae > Simplicispira > Simplicispira sp. GW247-4R2A. The sequence continues at coordinate 137,115 of NZ_JBWKZM010000003.1, forward strand.
AGGTAGGACCCAAAGCCGGCACCGTCGATGTGTTCTGCTGGCAAAGCCGTGGCCACCTGCCAGTCCAAGGCATAGGACGGGGCTTCAATGGTCAGTCCATGCGCCAAATGCGCGTGGCCAAGGGCACGCAAAAACAGACTGGTGCCGTTAAAGAATCCACGCGACGCATCCAGCCAGCTGCTGCGCACCGACTGGTCGGCGGCATAGACCTCGTACTGGACTTCAAGTGCTGCATTCGCTTGGCAGTCGGCGCGCCAGGTCGCCTTGTCCAACTGCGTCAGCGCCACGGGCTGGTCGTTTTGCCCAGCACGCAGGTTTTGCAGGTGTTTGGCAAACTCGCGCACCAGATAACTGCCCGGAATCCACGTTGGCAACTGCAGCGTTTGCTGGGCCTGCGGATTTTCGACCCGCATGGTGATGCAGTAGAGGTGGGCATGCGGATCGTGCAATACGACCCGAAACTGCACGGCTGGTGCACCCGTGCTGCGCACTGGTGACGGGGGCAGGGCTTGGTCCCGCGTTGCCTGGTCGCCGTGCTGCCTCATTTGCCCGCTTGTTCCGCCTGTGCCAGGCGTTTTTCGACTTCCGCATCATTGACCGCACCTGGCACGCGGCTGCCGTCCGAGAAGATCAGGGTAGGTGTACCTGTGATTTTGTGTTTCTTGCCAAATGCCAGATTGCGTTGCAGCGCGCCAGTGTCGCAACTCGCCGCAGCCGGCGTGTGCTCACGCAGCATGTGGTCCTGCCATGCCGCGGCGGGGTCTTTAGCGCACCAGATATTGCGCGACTTTTCCGCTGAATCGGGGCTCAGGATGGGATAGAGAAAGGTGTAGATGGTGACGTTCTGCACCTTCTGCAGGTCGCGCTCAAAGCGCTTGCAGTAGCCGCAATTGGGGTCTTCAAACACCGCTAGCTTGCGCGCTCCGTTGCCGTGCACCACCGTGAAGGCGTCGGCCAGCGGGAGGGCGGAGAAGTCCACCGCCGAGAGCTTGGCGATGCGGTCCTCGGTAAGGTTGCGGCGTGCCTTGGTATCGATCAACTCGCCCTGAATCAGGAAATTGCCCTTGGCATCCGTGTAGAAAACATCGGTGCCCATGCGTACTTCGTACAAGCCCGGCATGGGCGTGGCGCGCACTTCGTCAAGCTTGTCCAGTTGCGGAATGCGCTCGGCGAGGGTCTTGCGGATGGCGCTTTCCTGCGCGCTTGCGCTGAACGCTGTGGCGAGCGCGGTGCAGGCCAGAAGCCAGGTGAGTTTCTTCATGGGATGGGATGTCCTGTAGCGGCTGCAGAGGAAGTAAAAAGGTCTGGGTGCATGGCCTGGTTCGCGGCCCAACTTTTGAGCGGGCCGCTGTGATCAAAGCCCTGCATGCCCCAATTGCGCAGGGCCTGCAAGGCCGGCTGAGGGTGGGCAAATAGCTGGGCCAGCAGGTCGGTGGTGAGGCGCATGGGCAGCAGCGCCGCCTTGCGCTCGCGTTCGTATTGGCGCAGCACACGCAGATCGGCCACGCTGCGCCAACTGCTGCGCGCATGGAGCAGACGCGCAAGCGCCTGCACGTCGCCCAGGCCGAGGTTCAGGCCTTGTCCAGACAATGGGTGAACCGTGTGAGCGGCGTCGCCCGCCAGCACCCAGGAGGCGCTGGCGCTGCCGGCACTGCCCAACGGGCCGCACCAACGTTCTGCACGTGCCAGTTGCAGTGGCCAGATGCACCGTGGACCCTGCACTTGCAAGACACCGAGCGCGCCGCCACTGGCTTGCGCCAGTGCACTGGCAAAAGTGGCGTCGCTCTGTTCCATCAGGCCCTGGGCACGTTCGGGCGTGACCGACCAGACCACGGCGACCTCCTTGCCGTCGGCGCCGCCAAGCGGCAGAAAGGCCAGAATGCCATCGGCCGAAAACCATTGGCGTGCGGTCTGCATGTGCGGCATCGCGCAGTGGACGCGCGCGGCAAGTGCGGTCTGGGGGTAGGGGGAGACGTCGAAATGCACGCCCAGCTCGGAGCGTGTATGGCTGGCCCGACCTTCGCAGACGACTGTCAAAGGTACCGCCACTGGTTCAGGAACAAGGTCAATATGGGGCTGGTAACGTGCGGCCTCGGCCAGACGCGCTTCGAGCGCAGGCACATCGACGATCCATGCCAGTGCCGGCACATGCTGATCGGCGGCGTCGAAGCTTACTTCCCCGCCGGCATCGCCTTGCACCTGCATGTGCAACACTGCAGTGGCGTGCTCGGCTTCGGGCCAGCAACGCAGCGATTCGAGCAGCGCGCGGGACGTGGCATTGAGCGCATAGGCGCGAATGTCGCGGCGCTCGCTGCCTGCCGCCTGCGGTGCGCCCACCAAGGCGACGTTCAAGCGCTCGCGGGCCAGCAGCAAGGCGAGTGTGCGGCCGACAATGCCAGCGCCGCGGATACAGAGGTCGTAGTGCTTGGCCATGCCAGGATTGTAGAAGGGTGGCCTAGGAACTGCCCGCTGGCTAGAATGCCGGGCTTGCCCGCGCCTGCCCTTTGAAATTGCGTCTTCGGAGCTGCAGCGCCGCGCCCTCTCTCGCGTCGCGCCGGTTTTTATCGGCCTACGGCGCCTTACAAGGATTTTCCATGAGCCTCCAATGCGGCATCGTGGGCCTGCCCAACGTCGGCAAGTCCACCCTTTTCAACGCCCTGACCAAAGCCGGCATCGCGGCTGAGAACTACCCCTTTTGCACCATCGAACCCAATGTGGGCGTGGTGGAGGTGCCCGATCCGCGCCTGCAGCAACTGGCTGAGATCATCCAGCCCGAGCGCATTGTTCCGGCCATTGTGGAGTTCGTCGATATCGCCGGGCTCGTGGCCGGGGCCAGCCAGGGGGAAGGCCTGGGGAATCAATTTCTCGCCCATATTCGTGAAACCGACGCGATTGTCAATGTCGTGCGCTGTTTTGACGACGAGAACGTGATCCATGTGGCAGGGCGGGTGGATCCAATTTCTGACATTGAAGTGATTCAGACCGAATTGTGCTTGGCCGACCTTGCCACCGTGGACAAGGCGCTGAACCGCTACAGCAAGGCTGCCAAGTCGGGCAACGACAAAGAGGCCGCCAAACTGGTGAGCTTGTTGACCCGTATTCAGGAAGCGCTTAACCAGGGCAAACCAGCCCGGTCCGTGGAGATCTCCAAGGAAGAGCAACCGCTGCTCAAGCCGTTTTGTCTCATCACCGCCAAGCCGGCGATGTTCGTTGGCAATGTGAGCGAGGACGGGTTTGAAAACAACCCTTACCTCGATCGACTGAAGGAATATGCCGCTGGCCAGAAGGCACCGGTGGTTGCCATTTGCGCCAAGATCGAAGCTGAAATGGCGGAAATGAGCGATGAAGACCGCGATATGTTCTTGGCGGAAATGGGCCAGTCCGAGCCGGGCCTGGCGCGGCTGATCCGGGGAGCTTTCAAGTTGCTCGGACTGCAAACCTACTTCACGGCGGGCGTCAAGGAAGTGCGTGCCTGGACGATTCACGTCGGAGACACTGCGCCGCAAGCTGCCGGTGTGATTCATGGCGATTTCGAGCGAGGCTTCATTCGTGCGCAAACCATCGCATTTGACGATTTCATCAAGTTCAAAGGGGAGCAAGGCGCTAAAGATGCCGGCAAGATGCGGGCAGAAGGCAAGGAGTACATCGTCAAGGATGGTGATGTGCTGAATTTTCTTTTTAACGTCTGACCCTCCTGGCGGGTTTGGTCAAAAGTTCGGCGTAACAAACCGTAGTTTTTTTGTGAAAATCTGTTATCTTCTTCTCTAGCGTTTGTTTTGCGCAACGCTCACTTCAGTCCTGTCAGTCCCGATTTTTGCTTCGCCCTCTACTTGGTGTGAACCCATGGGGATGTTCCCTTTCTTGTCGTTGTTTTCGGCCCGGGGAAGCGTGGGTTTTGCCCATAGCGAGGGATTCCCCATGTCTGAGGACATGGGGTCAGGGTTTGGTGATTCTTCGGCCAGTGTGGGGAATTTTGGGCGTCGCCAGTCGGATTTCAGCCGCCTGCGCCGTACACGTTCCACGGCCCAGAAATGGCTGGTGGTTTTGCTGTTGCTGGGGGCCTTTGTTGGGGTCGCTGTGGTCTTTTGGGCAATGGGCTACGTGCAGGCGAGCACCCTGCAGGCCCTCTCTGGGCTGGTGGTGGCAGTGCCCTTGGTTTTTTTGCTGCTCTTTCGCAAGCAGTGGAACCTCAAGTTTCGTGAAAAGCGCCTGAAACTGCCCATCGTGGTGTGCGCGCTTGCCAGCATGCTGTGGCTGGTGTACCTCGACCCTGCCATGCAAATGCTGCTGGTGCCGTTCACTTTTGTGACCCTGGCCTACGGGATGTACCGTATTTCGCGCAACGTTGCCTTTTTGCTGGCGCTGAGCGTGGTGGTTGGGTACGCCTTGGTGATGGCCATGCATGCATTTGAGCAGGGCAACCCCGCCTTGCTCAAATTGGAGTTCATGCATTTCCTGGCTTTGGCCGCCGCGCTTCCCGGGTTTGTTTACCTGACGGGCAAGGTGCCGCTGCTGCACTTGGTGCTCAACAAGGCCAGCCGCAAGATTCGAACCATTGAAGCCGACGCCCAGCTTGACCCCTTGCTCTGTTGCTACAACCGCCGTTACATCGTTGCGGCGCTTGAGGAGCAAAAGCAACTGGCCGATGAAACCGGGCAGCCGCTGTGCATTGCCATTATTGATCTCGACCATTTCAAGCGCATCAACGACGAAATGGGCCATTTGGGTGGAGACGAGGTGTTGCGCACCTTTTCGCGCGTGGCGCAGCAGAGCGTGCGCGACGAGGATATCTTCGGTCGTTATGGGGGCGAGGAGTTCTTGCTGATTTTCCCTGGCACTTCCTTGTTGCCCGCGCTCAATACTTGCGAGCGTGTGCGCTCGCAAGTCGAGACCCACCCTTGGGGGGCGAACATGCGCTGCCGTGTGTCGGTTTCCATCGGCGTGACGCAGTATGTGCAAGGAGAATCGGTGCTTGAGTTTTTCTCGCGTGCCGACACAGCGACCTACTTGGCCAAGGAAGGTGGGCGCAATCAGGTGGTGGTGGAAGAGCCGGTGGACAGGCGCGCGGCGCAAAAGCCGGATGCTGACGATGAAGCCCGTGATGGTCTCGGGCAAGACGGCGAAATAGACGACGATTTTTCGCTCGTGGAGGAAGCCGGATTCATTGAAGAACGCCGCTCCGGCGGGCACTGATTTTCTGACATATTTCTGGCGTTTCCGTATGCTGCATAAGCGAATGCAGCTACCAAAAAATTCTATTGCAAACCGGCTCAGAGCCCGGCCGGGATAATCGTCAGCAGTGCGCTGGTGATGATGAGGTAGCGAAAAAATTTGCCGATGGCCATGTAGAAGACGCAGGGCCAAAAAGGCAGTTTCAACCAGCCCGCCACGGCGCACAGCGGGTCGCCAACCACAGGCAACCAACTCAGCAGACAGGCACGCGCACCAAAGCGCTCCAGCCAGGCCAGTGCATGCACATCGGTGCGGCTGCCCTTGGCCCTGTCCACGACCTTGTGGGCGCCCAGCCCCAGCCACCAGTTCAGTGCGCCGCCCAAGGTATTGCCAACGGTTGCGACCAGCACGGCGGGCCAGAACAGGTCCGGATTGAGCTTGACCAAGCCCAAAACTGCTGGCTCGGACCCGAGCGGCAGCAAGGTAGCGGAGACAAAAGCGATGACGAACACAGTGCTGAGCCCGAACTGGGGCAGAGCGAGCCATTCAAGCAGATGGGTCCACATTTCCATACCGGACAGAGTGTAGGGGCCGTCACCGGCATAGTGCGTGTTGCGAGGCGCTGTCCTACGGCCATTTGCGGTGCCTGCGTAGGTGCGGTCTGGGTTGGGGTTTCTACGCTGGTGCTTATGCAAAGTGGCCCGTTTCAGGAGGTGCCCATGGCGCGTAGCCACCCCTTCGCTCGACCCCCAATCGCGTGCCTGCTGGCGGCCCTGTGCTGCGTCAGCTGTATAAGCCCACAGGCAGCAACGCGAGCAGACGCTTCACAAGACATCGCGTTGCGGATCGCTGAAGGGTACTGTCACAGTGGGCCAGGAGATGCCAACTGGCGGGCTGCGGAGCAAGAACTGCGCGTCCAAGGCTTGGCGTTGCGCGTGCAGTGCGTTGACATGCGCCCACAAGGCGTGGAACTGGTGGTACGGGACTCCGGGCGCGCCAGCGCAGTGCTGCGAGGCCCTCTGGCGGATGGTGAGCCAGTCGAAATTGGCGCTGGCGCGGGCGCTTCGCCCGATGTGCAATTCAACCGCGCCTGGCTGGACCAGGCGCTGCTGCGCCATCGGGTGGAACTGTCGGCCCCCCACGAAGTACGGGACAGACGACTGGGACCGCAGTCGATGGATCTGGCTACGCACTGATCCGCCAAGGAGGTCTGAACTGCAGTTCGGCCCACGCGGCGGTGTGTCAGCATGCTGAAAATTTAAGCAGCTACAATCCCGCCTCCTTGTTCGAGCCTGCCGCGCACCCCATGCATATCGGGTCTTTCCTGTTGCCCAATCGTCTTTTTGTCGCGCCTATGGCAGGCGTCACCGACCGGCCTTTTCGCCGGCTGTGCAAGACGCTGGGCGCCGGTTATGCGGTCAGCGAAATGGTGACCTCGCGGCCCGATTTGTGGAACAGTCTGAAGACGTCGCGCCGCGCCGACCATCGCGGAGAGCCGGGGCCTATTGCCGTACAGATTGCGGGTACCGACGCTGCCATGATGGCCGAGGCGGCCGTGCACAACATCGAGCGCGGCGCGCAGATCATCGATATCAACATGGGGTGCCCGGCCAAGAAGGTGTGCAACAAATGGGCCGGCTCGGCCCTGATGCAGGACGAGGCGCTGGCGGTGTCGATTGCGCGGGCCGTTGTGCAGGCCTGTGCACCAAGCGGCGTGCCTGTCACCCTCAAGATGCGCACCGGCTGGTGTGCGCAGCACAAGAACGCGGTATCTCTTGCGCGCCAGTTCGAGGCAGTGGGCATTGCCATGCTCACCGTCCACGGGCGCACGCGTGAGCAGGGCTACAGTGGCGCCGCCGAGTACGCCACCGTGGCGGCTGTGAAAGCGGCGGTGGGTGTGCCGGTGGTGGCCAACGGCGACATCGACTCGCCCGAGAAGGCGCAAAGCGTGCTCGCCGCCACGGGGGCTGACGCTTTGATGATTGGCCGCGCGGCGCAAGGGCGGCCCTGGATATTCCGCGAGATCCACCATTTCTTGGCTACTGGCGAGCACTTGGCGCCGCCGCTGGTCGCCGAACTTGAGCGCCTGCTGCTTGCCCACCTGGACGAGCATTACAGTCTGTACGGCGCAGAGACGGGCGTGCGCAGTGCGCGCAAGCACATTGCCTGGTACCTGCGCTCGCTGCCGGGCGGCGAAGCCTTCCGCCAGCGCATGAATGCCATAGACGACTGCGCAGGGCAGCGGGCCGCTGTGGCGCAGTACCTGCACGCGTTGGGCGCTACCATGGACCGATTGCCAGCGCCCGTTGTGGCGCAGGACAATGCAATAACAACAGAGGGATGGTTGGCATGAGCCGGCAACATATTGACGAATGCGTGCGCGAGAGCCTGCAGAGCTATTTTCGCGATCTGGATGGCGAAACGCCCGACGGCATGTACGACATGCTGGTGCGTGCGGTGGAAAAGCCGCTGCTCGAAGTGGTGATGAGCCAGGCCGAGAACAACCAGTCGCGCGCCGCCGAGTGGCTGGGCCTGAACCGCAATACCTTGCGCAAGAAGCTGCTCGAACACAAGCTGCTCTAAATACTATTATTTATATAGCTGTAGACGCTTGCCAGATAAGCGCTACAGCCGTTTTTTATTCAAAACTCTGCGGCCCACGCCATGAACGCACTTCTTTCTGTCTCGGACAAGACCGGCATTGTCGACTTTGCCAAAGCCCTGCACGCGCTGGGCGTCAAGCTGCTGTCCACCGGCGGCACTGCACAACTGCTGGCTTCGGCCGGCCTGCCGGTGACCGAGGTGGCTGAGGTCACCCAGTTCCCGGAAATGCTCGATGGCCGCGTGAAGACGCTGCATCCCAAGGTGCACGGCGGCCTGCTGGCGCGCCGCGAATTGCCAGCGCACATGGCAGCACTGAAGGAGCATGGCATCGACACCATCGACCTGCTGGTGGTCAACCTCTATCCGTTCGAGGCCACCGTGGCCAAGGCCGGCTGCACGCTGGCGGATGCCATTGAAAACATCGACATCGGTGGCCCCGCCATGGTGCGCAGTGGCGCCAAGAACTGGAAGGATGTGGGGGTGCTGACCGATGCCTCGCAGTACCCCGAGGTGCTAGAGGAATTGAAGGCGAGTGGAAAACTCTCCGACCAACTGCGCTTTGCGCTGTCGGTGGCGGCATTCAACCGCGTCGCCCAGTACGACGGCGCTATCAGCGACTATTTGTCTTCCGTCACGTTCGAACCGGAAAAGCTTGCAGACGCCTATGTGCCCAGCCGCACCCTGTTTCCTGGTCAGAGCAATGGCATCTTCACCAAGGTGCAAGATTTGCGCTACGGCGAAAACAGCCACCAGCAGGCAGCGCTGTACCGCGACCTGCACCCCGCACCCGGCTCGCTGGTGACGGGCGTGCAGCTGCAGGGCAAAGAGCTGTCCTACAACAACATTGCCGACGCCGATGCCGCCTGGGAATGCGTCAAGAGCTTCGACGCTGCTGCCTGCGTGATCGTCAAGCACGCCAACCCCTGCGGTGTGGCCGTGGGACTGGACGCGCTGGGCACGTACACCAAGGCCTTCCAGACCGATCCCACCAGCGCCTTTGGCGGCATCATTGCTTTCAACCGCGTGGTGGACGGTGCCGCGGCGGCGCAGATCAGCAAGCAATTCGTCGAAGTGCTGATGGCCCCGGACTTCACGGCGCAAGCGCTGGAAATCTTCAAACCCAAAGTGAATGTGCGGCTTCTCAAGGTAGCGCTGCCGAAACACGGCGGCACCACCAACTGGCAGCGTGGCCGCAACGCCATGGACGCCAAGCGCATCGGCTCGGGCCTGCTGCTGCAGACGGCCGACAACCATGAGCTCTCGTTGACCGACCTCAAGGTGGTGACCAAGAAACAGCCCACATTGGAGGAAATGGAAGACCTGCTGTTTGCCTGGAAGGTGGCCAAGTACGTCAAGAGCAACGCCATCGTGTTCTGCAAAAACGGCATGACCATGGGCGTCGGTGCTGGCCAGATGAGCCGGCTCGACTCGGCCCGCATCGCCAGCATCAAGGCCCAGCATGCGGGCCTCAGCCTGCAGGGCACCGTGGTGGCGAGCGACGCCTTCTTCCCCTTCCGCGATGGCCTGGACGTGGTGGTGGATGCCGGCGCGAGCTGCATCGTTCAGCCCGGCGGCAGCATGCGCGATCAGGAAGTCATTGATGCCGCCAACGAGCGCGGCGTGGCCATGGTGTTTTCCGGCGTGCGGCACTTCCGCCATTGACCCGGCGTTGCACCAAAAAAAAGCGGCTCGGGCCGCTTTTTTTTTTGTCTGGCTGGTCTACGTGGTCAATCAGCGAGGCTGCCGCTCTGCGAGAAGGCGCGTAATTTCTTCATCCTTCGCCTGCCACAGCTCATTGACCCAGGCTTGTACGGCGGCCCGTGGTGCTGGTTCGCCGGGTGCCGGCAGCACCTGAGCGGGAACATCGCGCAGATGCACGCGCACCACCACGTCGCCCAGGCGCCCGGCCATGGCGTCGGTGAAGGTCGGCAGGCCTTGCGGGTACACGAGGGTCACGTCCAGAAACCCCGTGAACGCGTCGCCCAGGCCCTCAAGGGCCATGCCAATGCCACCCACCTTGGGTTTGAGCAGGTGGCGATAGGGCGACTTCTGCTGGGCGTGCTTGGCGGCGGTAAAGCGGGTGCCTTCCACGAAACTCATGACCGAGGTCGGCACCAGGCGGAACTTGGCGCAGGCTTTGCGCCCGGCTTCCAGGTCGGCACGCGCGCTGGCTCCGCCCTTGCGTTGCATGAAGGGGAAATCAAGGGCCCACCAGGCAAAGCCGATCACGGGGACGTAGAGGAGCTCTTTCTTGGTGAAGAACTTCAGCATGGGAATGCGGCGGTTGAACACGCGTTGCAGCACCACGATGTCCACCCAGCTTTGGTGGTTGCTGGTGACCAGGTACCAGCCACGCGGATCGAGCCCGTCCGCCCCCTCCACGCTCCACCGGCCTCGGTTCACGGCGCCCAGCCAGAACGCATTGATGTCCATCCACAGCGCCGCGATACCCATCAAGGCGCGGTCGCAGCCGCTGCGTACGGCTTCGGTGGGGAACAGCAGCTTGACGAGCGCCACCGGAACCATGGCCAGGACCAGCACCAAGGTATTGACGGCGAGGATCAGCGAGGCAAACAAAAACTTGAGCGCGGACATGGAACAGGAGCAGGTAGCGGGAGATTTATGATGTTTTTGCCTTCTAGCGCTTATGGGTAAAGCGTAAGAAGCTATATAAATTATAGCGTTTTGAAGACTTCTCGCGCAGCAGCCACCGTGGCGGCAATGTCGTCCTGTGTGTGGGCTGCGCTGACGAAGCCGGCTTCGTACAGCGCAGGCGCCAGGTACACGCCGCGTTCGAGCAGCCCATGGAACAGCCTGTTGAACCGCTGGCCGTCGGTGCGCATGACCTCGGCATAGTTCTGCGGCAGCTCGGGCAGCAGGAAGAAGCCGAACATGCCGCCTTCGCTGTCGGCGCAGAACGGCACGCCTTCGTCGGCCGCCGCTGCTTCGAGGCCGCTGACCAGGGCGCGCGTGCTGCTGGCCAGGGCCTCGTAGAACCCGGGCTTGCGAATTTCGTGCAGCGTCGCCAGGCCACAGGCTGTCGCCACCGGGTTGCCCGAGAGCGTGCCCGCCTGGTACACCGCGCCGAGCGGGGCGAGTTGCTCCATGACCTCGCGCCGTCCGCCAAAAGCGGCCAGGGGCATGCCCCCGCCAATGACCTTGCCCATCACCGTGATGTCGGGCGCGAAGCCGGGAATCTGTCGCGCATACACGCTCTGTGCCCCGCCCAGCGCCACGCGAAAGCCCGTCATGACTTCGTCGTACACCAGCAGCGCGCCGTATTCGGTGCACAGCTCGCGGCAACGCCGGGTGAACTCGGTGCTGGCGCGCACAAAGTTCATGTTGCCGGCAATGGGTTCCATCATCAAACAGGCCAGGTCGCGCCCATGCAGGGCGAAGGCTTCCTCCAACTGCGCCACGTTGTTGTATTCAAGCACCAGGGTGTGCTGCACCACCTCGGGCGGTACGCCGGCGCTGGTGGCGTTGCCGAACGTCGCCAGCCCTGAGCCGGCCTTGACCAGCAGGGCGTCGGCGTGGCCGTGGTAGCAGCCCTCGAACTTCAGGATCTTGCTGCGGCCGGTGGCGCCGCGCGCCAGGCGGATCGCGCTCATGCCGGCTTCTGTGCCGGAGCTCACCAGCCGCACCATGTCCATGGACGGCATGAGTTCCAGAATGGCTTCGGCCAGCTCGACTTCGCGCTCGGTGGGCGCGCCGAACGAAAGGCCGTCAACCGCCGCCTTGTGCACGGCTTCCAGAACCGCTGGGTGGCCGTGGCCGAGGATCATCGGCCCCCAGGAACCGATGTAGTCGATGTAGCGCGTGCCGTTGGCATCCCACATGTAAGCGCCTTGGGCGCGCCCGATGAAGCGTGGCGTGCCGCCCACGGCCTTGAAGGCGCGCACGGGCGAGTTGACGCCGCCAGGGATGACGGCGCGGGCGCGCTCGAACAGGGAAAAGTTGCGGTCAGTGTTGTGTGTCATGTGGGGGTAGGCCGAACTCTTGCGCGCTCGGTGTGTCTTCGATTTCAGGGGCTGTATCCTCGTTGTCGTCGGGTTCCGCCCAGAACATGCGGTCAGGCAGGACATGCCCCATGCCGGGGCGAAAACCCGCTTCCAGGCAGCCGTCCAGGTAGCCGAGTGCTTCTGTGAACGCCTCGGAGAGGTCGCAGCCCGTTGCCAGCAGTGCTGCCAGAGCCGCCGAGAGCGTGTCGCCCGCACCGGTAAACGTCGCATCGAACAACTCGACGCGGCCACTGCACAACACGGTCTCGGGTGTTGCCAGCACATTCTCGACAAACTGTTCCGGCAGTGCGATTCCTGTCACCAGGGTGTAGGGTACGCCCAGCTCGGCAGCGGCGGCGGCGATATCCCTTGGCCCTGGACTGGCGTCCCTGTCCCAGTCGGGAAGCAGCCAGCGCCACAAGGTATTGTGGTTTCCTACCAACACTGTTGTCTGGGGCAACAACAGTTCGCGAAAGGCATCCAGGTACTGATCAATGCGGTCGTCCTGCCACCAGGACAGATTGGGCATGTAGGCCACTACCGGAAGGTCAGGGTAGTCGGACGTGAGTTCCGCCAGTGCGCTGATGTTTTCCGGCGTTCCTACAAAGCCAATCTTGATCACTTGAACCGGGAGGTCTTCGAGCACCGCTCGTGCCTGCTCCACAACCGCCTCATCGTCCAGGGCGTAGTGGTCGAAGCACTGGCCCGTGTCGCGGACATAGGCACCGGTCACTATTGCCAGCGGGTGGCCTCCGACGGACGCAATGGTCGTAATATCCGCTGTAAGGCCCGCTGCGCCGCAGGGATCGCTGGCGTTGATTGACATCACGCAAGCCGGCAAGTCCGACGGTGTGGTTATTCCTGCGGCTGTTTCTGGTGAAGAAGGCGTGGTCGTCATGAACCCTATACCGCGCCAGGGGGTGGCGCAAAAACGGCAGCCGTGCGGCGCGCCTGGATACAATCGTTGCATTCTATGTGAAGGCACCTTAAGCTGTGGCCGCACCTAAAACTTGGATGTGCCTTATTTGTGGCTGGATTTACGAGGAAACCAAGGGTTGTCCCGAAGATGGGATACCTGCGGGAACACCGTGGGAGCAAGTACCTGAAAGTTGGCTGTGTCCGGAATGCGGAGCGGGCAAACAGGATTTCGAGATGGTGCAGATCTAAAACGCAAGAGATTTCTCTTGCGTTTATTAATTTCCATCGGAGCAGTGACAATTGACTAAAAGCGGCGCCTCTTTCAAAGTGCTCGTGGTGGATGACAGCAATACCATTCGCCGCAGTGCAGAAATATTCTTGAAGCAGGGAGGGCATGAAGTCCTTCTTGCGGACGATGGTTTTGATGCATTGGCAAAAGTTAACGACTACCATCCGCAGGTTATTTTTTGCGATATATTGATGCCTAAGCTTGATGGCTATCAAACAGTCGCAATCATTAAGAGAAACCCCCAATTTACACACACGCCGGTTGTCATGCTATCTTCAAAAGATGGCGTTTTTGATAAGGCTCGTGGAAGAATGGTGGGGTGTCAGGATTATCTGACAAAACCCTTCACAAAAGATCAGTTACTGCAAGCAGTGCAGCAATTTGCAAGTGTTTCCCAAGGAGCGATGTAATGGCTATCCAGAAAGTACTGGTCGTCGATGATTCGAAGACTGAATTGATGTTCCTCACGGACCTATTGCAAAAAAAAGGAATGCAGGTGCGGACTGCAGAAAATGCCGAGGAGGCATTCCGGCGTCTTGCGGAAGAAAAGCCAGACCTGATTTTGATGGACGTGGTAATGCCCGGCCAGAATGGATTTCAGCTGACACGTGCCATTAGTCGTGACCCGCAGTATGCAGATGTTCCGATCATTATGTGCACCAGCAAGAATCAGGAAACCGATCGTGTCTGGGGAATGCGCCAGGGGGCACGTGGCTACATCACCAAGCCTGTAGATCCCGCCGAGTTGCAAGCCAAGATCGACGCTCTCAACTAAGCGCCCGCAAGCTCCATGGCAAATCGTGAAGCCCTCAGGGAACTGCAGATACGTCTGGCCAGCAGGCTCCAGGCGGCGCGCAGTGAAGCCGTGTCTGTGTCTTCCTGGCTGGCCGTGGAGTCCGCCGGGGAGCGCTATTTGCTGCCCTTGGTTCAGTCGGGAGAGATTTTCCCCTGGACATCGGTTCAGCCCGTCCCCTATACCCGCGACTGGTTTTTGGGTGTGGCGAACTTGCGCGGCGGCCTTACAGGGGTGGTTGACTTGGCCCGGTTGATGGGTCACCTCAGCGTGCGCAGTGAGCAGGCACTGGCTGAATCCAGTCTGCTGGCTTTCAATGCGGCGCTGGAAGTCAATGCGGCACTGCTGGTCGATCGACTGGCTGGCTTGCGTGGGACGGAGGCGTTTGTACGATCCGAACCTCCTGCTGGTGATGCGCCAGATTTTTTTGGTACTACATATGTCGAGGCCGGCGGCACCCGCTGGCAGGAGCTCAATTTGCAGGTGCTGTCACAGCACCCGGCATTTTTGAGTATCGGTGCTTGAGTTTCTCTGTAAGGTCGCTCCATGTCTGTCGTTCAAAATTTTGGAAAACTCTTCAATCGCAAGCCGGCGCAGGCCGAAGGCTACGCGCTTTCCGATGAACAGGGCGGTGAGGGATCTGCCCTGCGCGAGCCTTACCTGGGAGATGGGCTCAACAGCGTGCAGGGAGACCCCGGTAGTCCAGAGGTTCTGCCGCTTGTGCCGGCAGCCGACCATATTTCACTGCCTTTACTGGGGGAGGCCACTGCAGCGGCGCACCAAAGGCGCTTGCTGATTTTGCTGGCCCTTGGTGTGGTGGTGCTGGCATTGATTGCCGGCTGGGTGTTGCGCCAGTCCGACCGGTCTGCGCAGCAACTCGCTGCCACAGGGCAATCCTTGATGCAGTCGCAGCGGCTCGCCAAGTCGGTTTCCCAGGCCTTGGTGGGGAGCCCTCAGGCTTTCCCCGATGTGGTGGAAAGCTCTGGCGTGCTGGCGCGCAACGTGCGCGCCCTGCAAGCCGGCGATGCTGAGCTGGGTGTTCAGGCACTGGGTGCAAATTACCAGTCCGATCTGAAAACCATTCAGCCTTTGATGGAGCGCGCCGAGCGCAATGCTGCCGTCGTGATGGGCCAGCAGAAGATTCTGACGCAGGTGGGTGATGCGCTTCGCACCATCAACCGCCAGTCGTCCGACTTGCTTGAAATTGCGGAAACCGTGTCTTCGCTCAAGCTGCAGCAGAATGCCCCTGCGGCAGAAATTTCCGCAGCTGGCCAATTGGTGATGCTGACGCAACGCATCGGCAAGTCGGCCAATGAGTTTCAGACCACTGAAGGCGTCAGCCCTGAGGCCGTGTTCCTGCTCGGCAAGGACTTGAATTCCTTCAAGGAAATTGCACAAGGACTGCTCGACGGCAGCCCTGAATTGCGGTTGAGCGCCACGCGCGATCCCCAAACCCGCGACCAGCTCACCTCGCTCATCAAGCTGTACGAAGAAACACGGACGCAAGCCAGCGCTATTCTGGGAAACCTGCAGGGGCTGGTGTCTGCGCGTGAAGCGCAAACCGCCATTATTGGTGACAGCGAGCCTCTGCGCCGTCAGCTCGAAGGCTTGCAAAACCGCCTGACTTCGCAGACGGGCATTGGCGTCGGTCAGCTCATCGCGCTGGTGCTCGCGGCGCTCTTCGTGATTTTCTGCGGTATCGGTATTTCGCGCGTGCAGCTGCTCGACAGCCGAAGCCGCCAACGCGTTGCAGAAGCCCAGCACCGCGACGCACAGCGTCAGGAGCAGGAGGCCAAGCGCGTTAACGACGCCAACCAGGCCGCCATTTTGCGGCTGATGAACGAGTTGCAATCGGTTGCTGAAGGCGATTTGACACAGGAAGCCACGGTGACCGAAGACATCACGGGTGCTATTGCCGACTCGGTGAACTACACCGTGGAAGAGTTGCGCCAGATCGTCGGCAGCGTGCAGAACACCGCCACGCGGGTGGCGCAAACCACCGCCCTGGTGGACAACACCTCGACCGAACTGCTTGCCGCCTCGACCGAGCAACTGCGCGAAATTCGTGAAACGGGCCGATCGGTGCTCGACATGGCCTCGCGCATCAACGAAGTGTCCACCCAGGCGCAGGAATCCGCCACGGTGGCGCGCCAATCGCTGCAAGCAGCCGATTCAGGCCTGCAGGCGGTGCAAAACGCCATCGGCGGCATGAACTCCATTCGTGACCAGATTCAGGACACGTCCAAGCGCATCAAGCGGCTGGGTGAATCGTCGCAGGAGATTGGTGAAATCACCGAACTGATTTCCGACATTACCGAGCAAACGAACGTGCTGGCCTTGAACGCCGCCATCCAGGCTGCATCCGCCGGAGAAGCCGGTCGCGGCTTCTCGGTGGTGGCCGAAGAGGTGCAGCGCCTGGCTGAGCGCTCCGGTGATGCAACGCGCCAGATTTCCGCGCTCGTGAAGGCGATTCAAACCGATACGCAAGACGCCGTCGCCGCTATGGAGCGTTCTACGCAAGGTGTGGTGGAAGGGGCGCGCCTGTCTGATAGCGCAGGTACCGCTCTTTCGGAAATTGACCGGGTCTCGCGGCGCCTCGCCGAGCTGATCGAACAGATCTCATCCTCTACCTCTCGCGAGGCCAGCTTGGCCAACGAAGTCGCCGACAACATTCAGCATATTTTTGCGGTGACGGAGCAGACGGGCGAAGGCACGCGAACGACCGCACAGCAGGTGCGCGAACTCTCGACCATGGCCGAAGAGTTGCGCCAGTCCGTCGCGCGTTTCAAGATTGCCTGACTCCGTCTGACCATTGAACAGGCCGCGCGCCGCCGGGAACGAATCCATGTCGCCAAATGAAGTCGCCAATGCCCCTGTTGCCGAAGGGGGGGCGGGGGAGCTGGATCTGGGGCCGCTGGCCTGGGTGCTGGACGAACTGCGCAAGTCACTTGATGGAGCGATCAAGGCCTTGCGCCGCTTTGTCTACGATGCCGACGTTGCCCGGGAATCGGATATTGCCTCGCTGGATACCGCTACGCTGCGCGTGGCACGGCAGCAACTGCACCAGGCCACCGGCGCGCTGGAAATGGTGGGAATGGCATCGCCTGCGCTCGTGCTGCGAGCCATGGAAGGCGCGGTACAGCGCTTTGTTCAGCGGCCTGAACTGTGCACAGACGGTGCAGCAGGCGCGATAGAGCGCGCAAGTTTTGCGCTGTGCGAATACCTGGAGATCGTGCTTGCGGGCAAGGCGGTTTCTCCGGTGGCCCTCTTTCCGCAGTACCGGGATGTTCAGGCTTTGACCGGTGCCGAACGTGTGCATCCGGCCGATTTGTGGCCCGCAGAGCGCCGGTTTCGGGAGCCCGAATTTGAGATCAGGCAGTCACCCCTCGCTTATGGTCCAGCGGCGAGGAGTCGACTGGATCAGGCCGTGCTGCGTATCGTCAAGGATGGCGATTTTGACGCGGCGCGTGACTTGTGTGATCTCTCTTTGGGCTTGGCTGCTGCACACTCAGATCGGCAAGGGCGGGCTTTTTGGAAAATCTGCGCCGCTTTCTTTGATGCTTTTGCGCGTGGCATGTTCGCTACGGATGTGTATGTCAAGCGGGTGGCATCCCGCGTTCTCATGCAGTACGCTTCCTTGGCGCGCGGTGAGAGTGTGATCGCAGACCGCCTGGTGCAGGATCTGCTGTTTTTCTGTGCCCAGGCGCGGCCCAATGCAGACGAGTCGCTGCCGTTGCTCGATGCTGTGCAGAAATCATTTGGTTTGCAGCGTTTCCAGCCTGTCGACTATGAGGCGCGGCGTTTCGGGCGATTCGATCCCGCAGTATTGGCGCAGGCACGCAAGCGTATCTCCGCTGCGGCGGAAACATGGTCAGCTCTGGCAGGCGGTGATCGCAACAAGCTCAAACCCGCAGCCGACCAATTCAGTCTTGTTTGTGATTCGCTCCGCAAACTCAATCGCAACAGTGAAAGTCTTGCCCAGGCATTGACCCGGGCGCTTGATCTGACCGTACGCTCTGCTGAGCCGCCTTCGGCATCCTTGGCCATGGAGGTGGCTACTTCGGTGTTGTACCTGCAGGCCGCGCTGGAAGACTCCGATGTGTCGGATGAGCAGATGGCCGGGCGTGCCGTGCGTCTGGCCGAGCGCCTCGACGGCGTCTCGGCAGGCAAGGAGCCAGACCCCCTTGAGCCTTGGATGGAGGAGTTGTACCGCCGCGTCAGCGACCACCAGACCATGGGCAGCGTCGTCGATGAGTTGCGTGCCACGCTGGGTGAGGCCGAGCGGTCCATGGATCAGTTTTTCCGCGATCCGGAAGATACCGCGCCGCTTGTCCCGGTTCCAGACCGGTTGTCGCAAATGCGTGGCGTGCTATCGGTGCTGGGGCTGGATCAAGCGTCGCTCGCAGTCCTTCGGATGCGCGATACCGTGGGGCGCCTACTCGCTGGAGGCGTTGAAGATCCCGACGAACGCAAGTCGCTTTTTGAAAAGTTGGGCAATAGCCTGGGTGCACTGGGCTTCATGATCGACATGCTGAGCTACCAGCGTGCCATGGCGCGCAAGCTGTTCGTCTACGACGAAGCGCTGGGCGAGCTGCGATTGATTGCGGGACGCGCCCGCACCCGTTCGTCAGACGTGGCGGTCGATGCGGAAGAACTGGCGGCAACTATCGAGGAGCGTGCGGCCGTGCCGCTTCCGGATGTGGTTCCTCGCATACCCGCGCATGTGCCCCATGAGCAAACAGCTGCCGCAGGGTTCGCAACGACCGAGCCTATTGCCGTCCCGCAGGTGTTGGAAGCATTGCCTGAGGAAGCTGGTGCCACGCAGGAGCCAGTTGAGGTGGTCTCCGACCCGCAGACCCAGCCGACAGAAGACAGTAGCGCGCCGCAGATGCATCTGCGGGGGCCGGAATTAGAAGACGAATTGCTGGACATTTTTCTCGAAGAAGTTCGCGAAGTGGTGGGCAATGGTTTGGGTGCCATATCCACCTTGGATGAAGATCCAGGCGATCTGAGCGAGCAAACCACCCTGCGACGGGCATTCCACACGCTCAAAGGCAGTTCCCGCATGGTCGATGGAGCAGTTGCTTAATGCATGGCTTGCCGAACAAAAACCCATGGAGCGCCCCCTGCTCGACATGTCCCGGCAAGCATTGCAAGGCTTCAGTCGATGGGCCCTGGATATCGCAGCAGGTGACGATTCGGCATGGAATGAGTCTGCTTTCCGCACTGTGGCAGAAGCCATGCGTCTGGAGGGCAAGGTGTTGCCTTTGGTCCTTCCGCCCGAGAGTGGCGAGGTCCGCACGGGTCCCGAAACCGAAGTTGCGCCAGATCTTCAGGTGGCAGCCGTTGCCAGCACGACTGATGGCGAGCCCGACGTAGCGCCTGAAGAGGTTGCCCTTGAGGGTGAGGGCTTTGTCGCTGAAGCGGTGGACGGGTTAGCGGAGGCCGTTCCGGATTCAGCAGATCTTGGAGAGCGTGAAGCTACTGAGCTTGGTATGGTGGAGATGTCTGCCGTGGTTCCGGCAGAAGCTGCCGAGATCGGGCAAGGCAGTGAAATTGATTTTTCCGAGTTTGAGGCTGCATTGGGTGCCTCTGGGCATGTCGGCACCTCTGGAGAACTGGCATTGCCGTCCGCACTGGATGAAACGGTGTTGGCAAGCGACGAACAGGGTGCTGCGGAACAGGCCCATGTCGGTGATGCTTCGATGGAAGCTGGCGCGCGCACCGAGCAGGAGCACGGCCAGGAGCATGGTGCATTGGAAATATCGCCGCTCGCATCCAGCGACGCGGTAGACGAAAGCACCAAATCCATCGGACACTTGCGCATCGGCATTCCGCTGTACAACGTCTATCTGAATGAAGCGGACGAATGGTCTCGCCGCTTGACGACCTGCCTGCAGGAGTGGTCGCTGGAGTTGCACGAGCGTTTGCCGGATACAGCGATTGCGCTGGCGCACTCTCTGGCTGGCAGTTCTGCCACTGTGGGGTTCGATGCGCTCTCACAAACTGCCCGACTTCTTGAGCATGCGCTCGAGCATGTGCAACTGCAACCGGTGGGCGAAGCGGACCAGGCGGCGATCTTTTTGCGCGCAGCGGATGAAGTGCGTCGCTTGCTTCACCAGTTTGCAGCCGGCTTTCTCAAGCCAGCCGATGAAGAAATTCACCGGGCATTGCGCAGCATTCTCGAAACTGAAGTCTGCACCACGCTATCGCCGTCTCTGGAAGAATTCGTCGCTCCTGCGACGGCCGAGTTTGAGACCCGTCCTACCGATTCTGCGCAGCCAATCGAAGTAGAGGCTTCGCAGCCGGAGGTGGTGTCCGAGCCGACGACGTTCGAGCCGGTGCCTTCGGGTGTGGTGGCTCCCGCCCTGTCCGTAGTTGTAGCCGCGCGTGATCACGACCAGCAGGTGGACGACGCGATAGCAAGGGCTGTCGCACTGGGGTCAGATCTGGACGACGATATTGACGCGCTCGACGTCATCGATCCCGATCTGTTCCCGATCTTCGAAGAGGAGGCCGCAGAGTTGTTGCCCCAATTGGGTGGTGCGCTGCGACAGTGGGCCGCGCGCCCGGAGAACCTGGGGGCACGCAGCGAGGTGCTTCGCGCCTTGCACACCCTTAAAGGGAGTTCGCGCCTTGCAGGAGCCATGCGACTTGGCGAGATGTCGCATCGGCTGGAATCGGCCATTGAACAGCTTGACCTGGAAACCTTGCAGGCCGAAGAGATAGAGCCGCTGTTGGCCAACTTCGACGCGCTTCAAGCAAACTTCAAGGTATTGCGCACCTACGATGGGGCCTTGCCTGAGGGATTCGCAGAAGACGTCCAGCAGAACGGCGCGACGCTTGATGCGCACATGTCTGCGGACGGCGAGCAAGCAGCGCCTTTGCCGTCCGTTTTGACACGGCCGTTGGTGGCGAGCAAGGGCGCGGCGGCGCGCGCAGCCACCCAACAATCGGTCCGGGTGCGTGCCCAGTTGCTTGACCGCTTGGTCAATCAGGCCGGTGAGGTGATGATCACCCGTGCACGCCTTGAATCCCGCTTGGGGCATATGAAAGGCTCCATGGGCGAGTTGTCGATTAACCTCGACCGCTTGCGCCAGCAACTGCGCGACATTGAGGTGCAGTCAGAATCCCAAATGCAGTCGCGGCTGGCATTGTCCAAGGACACCGCAGCAGGCTTCGATCCGCTTGAATTCGACCGTTTCACACGGGTGCAAGAGCTGACGCGCATGATGGCCGAATCGGTCAATGACGTTGCCACGGTGCAGCGGAACCTGCAGCGCGTGGTGGAAGGGACAGAAGACGATTTGATTGCGCAAGGCCGGCAGGCACGCGAGTTGCAACGCGACCTGCTGCGCACGCGCATGGTGGAATTCGAGGGCATTTCCGAGCGTTTGTATGCCGTCGTTCGCCAGGCATCCAAAGAGACTGGCAAGCAAATCAAGCTCGACATCACTGGGGGTTCCATTGAAATGGACCGCGGTGTGCTGGACCGCATGACCCCTGCATTCGAGCATTTGCTGCGCAATTGCGTGGCACACGGCATCGAGCAGCCAGACGATCGCGTTGCCATCGGAAAGCCCGCCATGGGCACCGTAACGGTCGATTTGCGGCACGAGGGCAACGACGTATCGGTAGAGTTCCGCGACGATGGTGCCGGCCTGAATCTGGAGCGCATTCGCAGCCGCGCCGTGACGCAGGGTTTGATTGCGTCGCCTGGAGATGTCAGCGACAGCGACGCTGCCGACCTGATTTTCATGCCCGGGTTTTCCACGGCCAGCGAAGTCACAGAGCTCGCTGGCCGGGGGATTGGCATGGACGTCGTGCGCTCCGAAGTCCAGGCCCTGGGCGGCCGCATTGAAACAAAAACGGTCGCTGGTGCTGGCACTGCGTTCCGCATGGTGCTGCCACTGACGACGGCTGTGACGCAGGTGGTGATGCTCCGGGCGGGTGAGCTCGCTTTTGGAGTACCGGCCAACGTGGTCGAGTTGGTTCGCCGGGTTCCCTTGACGGAGATAGAGGCAGCTTACCGGACCGGTCAGCTTGATGTGGGCGGTGAGAGCGTAGCGTTCTACTGGGCTGGTGCGTTGCTCCAAGCGTCGCGCCGCAGCCAGGAAGGGGTGGGCAAGACCAGGTCCGTCGTGATCTTCCGCAGCGCCTCGCAGCGCATTGCCATGCATGTCGATGACGTTCTGGGCAACCAGGAAGTGGTGGTGAAGAACCTGGGGCCCCAACTCTCGCGCCTGCCTGGTTTGGCGGGTATGTCGGTGCTCGCCTCTGGCGCCGTGGTGCTTATCTACAACCCAGTGGCGCTGGCGACGGTGTACGGCAGCCAATTGCGCGATTCGCAAGAGGTATTGGCTGAAACGGAACAGCCGCCTCACGGTGACATCCCGGCGGCGGCGGCAGCGGCCCCAGCGGCAATCCCAATGCCGGGACAGGTACCTCTGGTCCTCGTGGTGGATGATTCGATCACTGTGCGCCGCGTCACGCAGCGTTTGCTGCTGCGCGAAGGCTACCGCGTGGCACTTGCGGCCGACGGTCTCCAGGCACTTGAACGCCTTCAGGATGAGCGGCCTGCGGTTGTGCTTTCGGACATTGAAATGCCGCGCATGGATGGATTCGATCTTGCACGCAACATCCGCGCTGATGCGGCGTTGCACGATCTGCCCATCATCATGATCACTTCGCGTATCGCC
This sequence comes from Simplicispira sp. GW247-4R2A, assembly GCF_059424465.1. NCBI lineage: Bacteria > Pseudomonadati > Pseudomonadota > Betaproteobacteria > Burkholderiales > Comamonadaceae > Simplicispira > Simplicispira sp. GW247-4R2A. Next base: position 159,591 of record NZ_JBWKZM010000003.1, read on the forward strand.
CAGAAGCACCGCGACCACGCGATCGAGTTGGGAGTGAACCACTATCTTGGCAAGCCCTACTCCGACGAGGAACTGCTCAGCCTGGTGAAGCATTACGCCCATGTGGATGCGGTAGAAGCGGCAAGTGTTTGATGGCTGCGGTAGCTTGCACTGTGAGCAATGGGGCAGGCACGGCTTCCGAGGCGCTGCAGGATCTGCTGTCTGCCATGGTGCGGGAAGAGGCTTCTGACCTCTTTTTGATCGCTGGCGCTGTGCCTACGATCCGGCGCCATGGCGACTACCTGGCGCTCACGCAGCAGCCTTTGGCCGCGCTGGATATTCGTGCTTTCGCGATGTCGGTCATGAGTCCTGCACAGGCCGAGGCGTTTGAACTCCGCAAGGAATGCGATCTGGCGCTCCATGTGCCAAATGCTGGCCGTTTTCGCATCAACGTGCACCTGCAGCGCGGGCAGACCGGCATGGTGGTGCGCCATGTCTCCTCGCACATTCCGTCTCTTGAAGCCTTGGGCCTACCGCCCGTGGTGCATCAGCTGGCGTTTCTCAAGCGCGGTCTGGTGCTTGCGGTCGGCGCGGCGGGCGCGGGCAAGACCACAACCCTCGCGTCCCTTCTGGACCATCGCAATGCTCGGATTCCTGGGCATATCCTGACCATTGAAGATCCGATCGAGTACGTACACACACATCGGCGCTCGCTGGTCACGCAGCGCGAGGTCGGGCTCGATACCTTGTCGTACGACGAAGCGCTGCGCCATGCCATGCGCGAGGCGCCGAGCGCCATCATGATCGGCGAGATCCGTGATCGCGAAACCATGCAGCATGCGCTGCATTACGCCGAATCGGGCCATCTGTGCGTGTCCACCCTGCACGCCAACAATGCCAGTCAGTCCATTCAGCGCATCCTCAACTTCTTTCCGGATACGGCGCATGCGCAGATACTGCAGGACCTCTCGCTGAATTTGAAGGCCGTTGTCGCGCAGCGGCTCATTCCTGGAAAGCAGTCGCGCCAGGTGCCTGCCGTAGAGGTACTGCTGTTGACGAATTTCATCGCCGATCTGCTACAGAAGGGCCAGGTGCACGAGATTCGTACTGCGCTTGAGCGAAGCAGCCAGGTCGGCATGTGCACCTTTGACCAATCGCTTTTTGCCCTCTACGAGCGCGGCGCGATCACCCAGGAGGATATGTTGGCCTATGCCGACAACCGCACCGACCTCACGCTGCGAGTGCGCCTTGCCGCAGGGGCACCACTGGAAATGGCCGGGATGCGTGTGGCGGATTTCGACCCACCCGCACCGCCCGGAGCGCAAGCGGCGCCGCCTCCCCCTCCGATGTGAATTTCAGGGATCAAGGATTGCCGGAGAGCCGGGCTTCCTTGACGACCGAATAGCGCGCCAATGTGCGATCGCGCGCATGGGCATGGTCGACTACCGGCAGAGGATAGTCGGCGCCCAGCACGACGCCCGCTGCGCGCAGAGCCTCCGGCCGCGCCAGCCAGGGTGCATGCACATCCGTGTCGTTTAGACGTGCCAGTTCCGGTAGGTAGCGGCGTATGAAGCGGCCTTTCGGGTCGAATTTTTGGCTTTGGGTGACGGGATTGAAGATGCGAAACCAGGGCTGTGCGTCGCAGCCGCTGGAGCTTGCCCACTGCCAGCCGCCGTTGTTGGAGGCCAGCTCGAAATCGTTCAGTTGCTGTGCAAAGTAGGCCTCCCCACGCCGCCAGTCCAGTCCCAGATCTTTGGCCAGAAAGCTTGCCACCACCATGCGCAATCGGTTGTGCATGTAGCCAGTCTGGTTGATTTGCGCCATGGCGGCGTCGACGAGCGGGTAGCCGGTACGGCCTGTTTGCCAAGCGGCCCACAGGGCATCTGCTTGCTCGCCAGTCTCCCATGCAATCGCGTCGTACGCCGGTTTGAAGCTGCGCTCGACCACGTGAGGGAAATGTGCCACCAATTGTTGGTAAAAATCCCGCCAGACGAGCTCTGAGAGCCACGCCGCCGCTCCGCTGCTACCCGCCTGCATGCGCGCATAGGCTTCACGGGCGACTTCGCGAACGGACAACGTCCCAAAACGCAGATGAACGCCCAGGTAGCTCGGGCCTTTGATTGCCGGGTAATCGCGCGCTTGGTCGTAGGCGTCCATGCGTGCAGAGAAATCCGTCCAAAGAGAACGCCCTCCCGAGCTGCCTGCCGGCACGGGGAGCCGCACGGCCTCACTCGGAGCGAAACCCAGCGCCGACAGCGCAGGGATACCGCGCGCACCGAATTCGCCACGGGGTGCGAGAGCACCCGGAGGAATGCGCACCGGGTAGGCGCTCAGAAAAAATGGGTCGACCTTGCGCAGCCAGGCCTTCTTGTAGGGCGTAAAGACCGTGTAGGGCGTTCCTGCCTGCGTCAGCAGTTCTGAACGCGCGAAAATCGTATGGTCCTTCACCAGCCGCAATTCGCGCCCCTGCGCTGCAAGCGCCGTGCGCACCTGTGCGTCTCGCAACAGGGCGGCAGGTTCGTCGTCGTGGGCCGCGTACACCGCCTGCACGCCCAGCCGTTCGGCCAGTTCCGGGACGGCCGCACTGGCAGCGGCGTGCAGCACGATCAGGCCGCAGGCACTGTCGTGCGCCAGGGCGCGCAGGGAGGCGTCGAGCTCCACCAGGCTTTCCCGGATGAACCGCACGCGCCGGTCAGCGCGTGGCAGCGGCGCGAGGATCTCCTTGTCGAACACGAAAGCGCAGTGCACTTGGGCGCATTCACGCAGTGCGTGAAACAGGGCAGGGTGGTCGTGCACGCGCAGATCGCGGCGGAACCATACCAGGCCACAGGGAAAGAGTTGGGGCATGTTCACCGTAAAATTGGTCTATGCCCGCCAATTCTGCGCCCATGAACTTGACGAACCACTTCCTGATTGCCATGCCCGGCATGGAGGACGCGTCGTTTTCACGCAGTGTGGTCTATGTGTGCGAGCACAGCGAGCGTGGCGCGCTGGGACTGATCATCAACAAGCCCACGGATATCAGCCTTGAGGGGCTGTTTGAGAAGGTGGATCTTTCGCTGGGGCGAAGCGATCTGACCGGCTCGCCCGTTTTTCTCGGGGGACCGGTGCAAACGGAACGCGGTTTTGTGCTGCACGAGCGCGTGCAGCTCGAAAGCGACGACGAGCCAGCGTACGCCTCCACCATGGTGATTCCTGGGGGCCTGGAGATGACGACGTCCAAGGACGTGCTCGAAGCCCTGGCGACCGGGGCAGGCCCTCGCCGGGTGCTGGTGACGCTTGGCTACTCGTCTTGGGGTGAAGGGCAACTGGAATCGGAAATGGCCGAAAACAGCTGGCTGACGGTGGGGGCAAATGCCGCCGTCATCTTTGACACCCCGGTGGAGGCGCGCTACGACAGCGCGCTGGGGCTGCTGGGGCTGCAAGCCTGGCAGCTCTCTCCCGGAGCCGGTCACGCATGACCCACGGCGATCCGCTCGCGCCGGCGCCTGTTGTTGCGCCGCACCTGCAAAGCTTTCTCGCGTTCGATTTCGGGCTCAAGCGCACCGGCGTAGCGGTCGGCACCCGCATGCTGCGCAGCGCCAGTCCGCAGCCCACGGTGCGCGCCGAAGGCGAGGCGCGTTTTGTCGCGGTTGCCGAGCGCATCCGCGAGTGGCAGCCCGATGCGCTGGTGGTTGGGGTGCCGTTTCATCCCGATGGCGCCAGCCATGAGAACACGCACCGTGCCCGGCGCTTTGCCCGCCAGTTGCATGGGCGCTTTGGTTTGCCGGTATTCGAGGTGGATGAGCGCTACAGCACGACCGAGGCGTTGTCCCAGGGCGCCCGGGACGCTGATGCCGCGTCGGCTTGCATCATCCTGGAGCAGTTTTTGAGGAATCTTCCATGACATCCCATCCGTCCGGCACAGCCGGAGCCCGTGCGCTCTCGCTTGATGCCGAAGCGCTGTACCGCGAACTGCTAGCGGGCGTGCGCAACCTGCGCCGCCAGGACACGCTGCTTGCCGGGATTGCCTCTGGCGGAGCCTGGCTGGCGGAGCGCCTGCAGCGGGACCTTGGCCTTGCAGGCGAAGCGGGTGTGCTCTCGTCGAGCATGCACCGCGACGATTTTGCCCAGCGCGGTCTTGCCGCCAGCGCCCAGACGACCTTGCCTTTTGAGGTCAACGGGGCCGACATCTTGCTGCTCGACGATGTGCTTTACACCGGCCGCACCGTGCGCGCCGTGCTCAACGAACTGTACGACTATGGCCGGCCGGCGCGGGTTCGTCTGGCGGTGCTGGTAGACCGCGGCGGGCGCGAGCTGCCGGTGCAGGCCGACTATGCCGCGGCGCGCATTTCCCTGCCCGCCACCCAGGCGCTGGCGCTCGCGCGCAGCCCGGATGGTGCGTTTGACTTCGAACTGCGGGAGGTGGCGCCGTGCTGAATCCGCGCAACCCGCAACTCAACCAGAACGGCGAGCTGGTGCACCTGCTCTCGGTCGAGGGCCTGCCGCGCGACATCGTCACGCACATCCTCGATACGGCGGCCAGCTTCGTCTCGGTCAACGACCGCGAGGTCAAGAAGGTGCCGCTGCTGCGCGGCAAGAGCGTCTTCAACCTGTTTTTCGAGAACAGCACGCGCACCCGCACCACCTTCGAGATCGCCGCCAAGCGCCTGTCGGCCGATGTGTTCAATCTGGACATCGCGCGCTCGTCAGCCAGCAAGGGGGAATCCTTGCTCGACACCATCGCCAACCTCTCGGCCATGGCGGCCGATCTGTTCGTGGTGCGGCACAGTGAATCGGGCGCGCCGTACCTGATCGCGCAACACGTGGCGCCCCATGTGCATGTGGTGAATGCCGGCGACGGGCGGCATTCGCACCCCACGCAGGGGCTGCTGGATATGCTGACGATCCGGCACTACAAGAAAGACTTCACCAACCTCACCGTCGCCATCGTCGGTGACGTGCTGCATTCACGCGTGGCGCGCTCGGATATCCACGGCCTCACCACGCTGGGATGCCCGGAGGTGCGTGTGGTCGGCCCGCGAACGCTGGTGCCGACCGACATGGCGCCCATGGGCGTGCGCGTGTGCCATACGCTGGAAGAGGGTCTGAAGGACGCCGACGTGGTCATTACCCTGCGCCTGCAAAACGAGCGCATGAGTGGCGCCTTGCTACCGTCGAGTCAAGAGTATTTCAAGAGCTTTGGTCTCACACCCGAGCGCCTGCGGCTGGCCAAACCGGATGCCATCGTGATGCATCCCGGGCCCATCAACCGGGGCGTGGAAATCCATTCGGCGGTGGTCGACGGCCCGCAGAGCGTGATCCTGAAGCAGGTGAGCTTTGGCATCGCAGTGCGCATGGCGGTGATGTCCATCGTGGCCGGAAACACGGCCTAAGGTGGTGCGGACTCTTATTTTTATAGCTGCTAGCGCTTATGGGATAAGCGTTAGAGGCCAATTTTGCTTCAAATCATGAAGATTCTCATCCAGAACGGCCGCGTGATCGACCCTGCCAGTGGCTTTGATCAGAAGGGTGACGTAGCGCTGGCTGCGGGACGGATCGTCGGTGTGGGGCGCGTTCCGTCTGGCTTTGCCCCGGCGCGCGTGATCGACGCCACCGGGTGTCTGGTCATTCCCGGCTTGGTGGACCTTGCCGCCCGGCTGCGTGAGCCTGGTTACGAGCATGAGGGCATGCTCGAATCTGAGATCGCCGCAGCCGTGGCTGGGGGCGTGACCAGCCTCGTCTGTCCGCCCGATACCGACCCTGTGCTCGACGAGCCCGGCTTGGTCGAAATGCTCAAGTTTCGGGCCGAGAAATTGCACCAGTCGCGCCTTTTTCCTTTGGGGGCTCTCACGCGCGGCCTTGCCGGCGAGGTGCTGACCGAGATGGCTGCGCTGACCGACTCAGGCTGTGTCGGCTTTGGCCAGGCGGATGTCGGTTTGGCGAGCAACCAGGTTTTGCAGCGCGCGCTGCAATATGCGGCGACCTTTGGCTACGCCGTGTGGCTGCGGCCGCAGGATGCGAGCCTCGGAAAAGGCGTGGCTGCCAGTGGCGCTCTGGCCACCCGACTGGGGCTTGTTGGCATCCCGGTGGCCGCCGAAACCATTGCGCTGCACTCCATTTTCGAATTGATGCGCGGCACCGAGGCGCGTGTGCACCTGTGCCGCATCAGCAGTGCGGCAGGCATCGCCTTGGTGCGCCGGGCCAAGGCGGAAGGCCTGGCCGTCAGTTGCGACATCAGCATCAACAGCCTGCACCTGACCGAGAACGATATTGGCTTCTTTGACAGCCGCGCCCGGCTCTCGCCCCCGCTGCGCCAGCAGCGCGACCGCGACGCCCTGGCCGAGGCATTGCGCGATGGCACGGTGGATGCGCTGGTGTCGGACCACAACCCTGTCGATGAAGATGCCAAGACGCTGCCTTTTGCGGAGGCCGAGTCGGGCGCAACGGGCCTGGAGCTCCTGCTGAGTCTTGCCCTCAAGTGGTCGCAAGACGGGAACGTGCCCCTCGCCCGTGCGTTGGCCGTGGTCACCAGCGAGCCGGCGCGTGTGCTCGGCAGCGCCTTGGGCACCCTGGCCGCAAGCGTGGGCCAACTGGTGGAGGGCGGCGTGGGGGACCTGTGCATCGTCGATGAGACCGCGCGCTGGACCGTTGCGCCAGCGACCCTGCGCAGCCAGGGAAAGTACACGCCCTTTGGTGGCTACGAGCTTCCAGGCATGGTGCGGTGGACGCTGGTGGGCGGTCAGGTGGCGTTCGAGCGCGACTGAGAACACCTCGAACCACTCCTTGCGGCGTGCGAGAAGTGGGACAGGACCTCCTTGAGCGCTGGATGAATCGCCGAGAGCCAGAAGGCCGATCAGAGCGTAGGTGGCAGAGCCCGAAGCGGACATATTCCACGCTTTGGCCGCACAAAGGCAGCCGGGACTTGCCCCGCAGGATGTCCGCGTTTATGGTTCGCCCTGTCGCTGGTCCGCCGTTGGCGGGCCGCTATGACTGGGAGGACACCATGAACATCGTCGAGCGCGCCAAATCCATCCTGCTTGCCCCCCGGCCGACATGGCAGGTGATTGACACCGAACCAGCCGATACCGCAAGCCTCTACACCGGCTACCTCATGCTGCTGGCCGCCATTCCAGCGGTCTGCGGGTTTATCGGCATGTCTCTCATCGGCATGGGAATGTTTGGCGTGTCGATGCGCGTCCCTTTCCTCTGGGGCCTGGTCAACATGGTGGTGTCGTACGTGCTGAGCCTGGTGGGTGTGTACGTGCTGGCGCTGATCATCGACCTGCTCGCGCCACGCTTTGGCGGCGCGAGCAGCCGCATTCAGGCGCTGAAAGTGGCGGTGTATGCCAGCACTGCCGCCATGTTGGGAGGGGTGTTTGCGCTGCTTCCCATGCTGTCAATGCTGGGCCTGCTGGCAGGGCTGTACTCCATTTACCTGCTCTACACCGGCCTGCCGATCCTGATGAAAAGTGCCCAGGAGAAGTCGGCCGCCTATACGGCGGTAGTCATCGTCGCTGCCATTGTGCTGGGCCTGGTCGTAGGCGCCGCCAATGCGCTGTTCATGCCGCGCGGTGCCAGCCACTGGGCGGGCGGAGACGCCGCGACGGTCTCGGTGCGCACACCGGGTGGCGAAGTCACCATTGACAGTGCCGGCATTGCGGCAGCGCAGAAAAAAATGGAGCAGGCGGCGCGCAGCATGGAGCGGGCGCGCAGCCAGAACGACCCGACGGCCATGGCCGCTGCCACGCGCGAGGCTACCGCCGCGGCGGCCGGCATGCTGGGCGGTGGCCAGGCACTGGAAGCCCAAACGCTCAAGGCGGCGCTGCCCGAGCAGCTTGGCGGCTTGGCACGCACTGCGTTCGAGGTGCAGGACGGCGCGGCCCTCGGCCTGCCCACCAGCCAGGCGAGTGCCAAGTACGGTAGCGGTGCGCGCGCGGTGCGCGTGGAAATCATGGACCTGGGTGGGCTTGGTGCAATGGCGGCTGCGGCCATTGGCATGGTGCAAGGCGAAAAGGAAGACCAGACGCACGCCGAGAAGACATGGCAGGAAGGTGGGCGTACCCTGCACGAGAGCTATGCCAAAGACGGCAGCTCGGCGGAGCGCAAGGTGGCGCTCAAGAATGGTGTGTTGGTGAGCGTATCGGCCGACCATATGGACATTGCCGTTCTGCGCAGCATGGCAGACCAGCTTGATTTGACATCGCTGGAACGTCTTGAGCGCAAGAACCCGTGAACGTTTGCACAGCCCGGGCTGCTGCAATCACTTCGGCCGATAAAATCGGCGGCTGTCTTCCCACCGGGCTCCTGCCATGAATAGCACTCTTTCCCCGCCTGTCGGCGCCGCGTTTTCAGGCATGGCGGTAGAGGCGCAAGTGGTGCAGGACACGGGGCGCTGGCTGGAGCGCGCCGTCATCGGTCTCAATCTGTGTCCGTTTGCCAAGAGCGTGTATGGCAAGGGGCAGATTCACTACGTGGTGTGCAGCGCTACGGGTATCGCCGAGGTGCTGAGGTGCTTGGAAACTGAGTTGCTTGCGCTTGCTGCACTGCCCGCTGCAGAACGCGATACCACCTTGATCATGCTCCGAGCGTGTCTCGGTAATTTTCTCGATTTCAACGATTTTCTTGACGAGAGCGATGCACTGCTCGAATCGCTGGAGCTTGCGGGCGTTCTGCAGATCGCCAGTTTTCACCCGCAGTTCCGGTTTGCCGGAACGGGCGATGACGACGTCTCGAATTGCACCAACCGCGCCCCATGGCCCACCTTGCATCTTTTGCGTGAAGAAAGCCTGAACCGCGCCGTCGAGGCTTTCCCCGATGCCGAGGCTATTTTCGGCCGCAACGTAGAACGGCTTGAGGCGCTGGGCGCAGCTGGCTGGACGGCCCTGGATGTGGGTGCGCGGGCGCTGCCTCAAGGTGGTTTACCCGGCGAAGTGGCGCTGGCAACCGGTGAAGACGCATGAAGCCGCGCGAGCGCGCAGCTGGCCAGGACAAAGGCGCCGTGGCCGATCTGCCCGAGCTGCGGCCTGGGCAGTCAGTGGAGTTGCTGAAGGAACTGCACATCCTGACCCGCGATGGCCGGCTCAATCAGGATTCGCGCCGCAAACTCAAGCAGGTCAGCCATCTGTTCCAGTTCATCGAGCCTTTGCTGGAAGAGATGGCGGCCGATGGTCACGCACCGTTGCTGGCCGACCATGGCGCGGGCAAGTCCTATCTCGGCTTCATCCTCTACGACCTGTATTTCAAGGCGCTGGGGCGTGGGCACATCTACGGCATCGAAACGCGCGCCGAGCTGGTGGAAAAATCGCGTGCGCTGGCCAAACGGCTTGGGTTCGAGCGCATGTCCTTCCTGAACCTGTCGGTTGCGCAATCGCAAGACGCTGCAGAGCTGCCTGAGCGTATCGACCTTGTGACCGCATTGCACGCCTGTGACACCGCGACGGATGACGCCATTGCCTTTGGGCTGCAAAAGCATGCCCGTGCCATGGTGCTGGTGCCCTGCTGTCAGGCGGAGGTCGCTGCCTGCCTGCGTGCCGGCAAGGCGTTGCAACTCTCCCGCACCCCATTGGCCGAGTTGTGGCGCCACCCCTTGCACACCCGCGAGCTGGGCAGCCAGATCACCAACGTGCTGCGTTGCCTGCATCTGGAAGCCAGTGGCTACCAGGTGACTGTCACCGAGCTCGTGGGTTGGGAGCACAGCATGAAGAACGAACTCATCATCGCGCGCTACACCGGCCAGAAAAAGCACAGCGCCACGGAGCGCCTGCGCGCCATCCTCCAGCAATTCGGACTGGAATCCAGTCTGGGCCCCCGTTTCGGGCTCACAGCATAATTGGGGTCAGACCCCTTTTCTGCCTTTGGAGGATCGCCATGGCCCGGTTGCCACGTCTCACGGTTCCGCACTATGCCCACCACGTGATCCAGCGGGGCAACAACCGGCAGGCCATCTTTCACGACCAGCGTGATTACGAGCGCATGCTGGACACCCTGGCCGAATATGCGGAGAAGTTCCAGGTCGCCGTGCACGGTTACGTGCTCATGCCTAACCATTTGCACCTGTTGGCAACACCTGTGACTGTCGACGGCTTGCCGCAGATGATGCAGGCGGTGGGGCGCAGTTACGTGCGGTGGTTCAACCAACGCCACACACGCACCGGCACCTTGTGGGAAGGGCGGTACCGCTCAACCCTGATCGAGACCGAACGCTATCTGCTGGCGTGCATGGTCTATATCGACCTGAATCCGGAGCGGGCGGGGTTGGTGCGCAGCCCAGCGGAATGGGCCTGGTCGAGTTGTGCGAGCCATCTTGGTCTGCACACCGACCGCTTGGTGACGCCGCATGCCTTGCAGTGGGCCATGGGCAATACACCTTTCGCACGAGAGGCCGCGTACCGTGAGCTCTTGCAAGTGGGGATCGACCGCAAGCAACGCGAAGCGCTGACGGAGGCCACGCTTCGCGGATGGGCGCTTGGCGGGCCTGAATTTGTTGCTGGTTTGCACGCGCATACCGATCGCCGGGCTATCAAGTCGGCTGCCGGTCGGCCACGGCTTGAGCGGAAAAATAAGTAAATAAAACCCCATTTCCCTTAGGATGCAAATGAGATAAATGCTATCAATTTTGATATGTCCCTAAATTAATTCAAGAACCTGGTTTTTAAAAATAATTGGAATCTGACCCCAATTATTTAACTTGCACAAAGTTGCTGCAATGCACTAATCTTGGCGTCCCTGCGAAAACAATGAGGAATGCGCCATGACCACGGCCGCCGAAATCGAGCATCTGAAACAACATGGTCTGTACTCGTCTTCGAACGAGCACGACGCCTGCGGCCTGGGCTTTGTGGCCCATATCAAAGGGGCCAAGCGCCACGATATCGTCACCCAGTCGCTCAAGATTCTGGAGAACATCGACCACCGTGGCGCTGTCGGTGCCGACAAGCTCATGGGCGATGGCGCGGGCATCCTGATCCAGATCCCTGATGCGCTGTACCGTGAGGAAATGGCGCGGGCTGGGGCTGCCCCAGACGGTTCTGTCGGCGTCACCCTGCCTCCGGCAGGTGAATACGGCGTGGGCATGATCTTCTTGCCCAAGGAGCATGCTTCGCGCCTGGCCTGCGAGCAGGAGATGGAGCGCGCCATCAAGGCCGAGGGCCAGGTGTTGCTGGGCTGGCGCGATGTGCCGGTGAACCGCGATATGCCCATGTCGCCCACGGTGCGCGCCAAGGAGCCCATTCTTCGGCAGGTGTTCATTGGCCGTGGCAATGACGTCATCGTGCAGGATGCCCTGGAGCGCAAGCTCTACGTCATCCGCAAGACCGCCAGCGCTGCCATTCAGGCGCTGGGGCTCAAGCACAGCAAAGAGTATTACGTGCCGAGCATGAGCAGCCGCACGGTCATCTACAAGGGTCTGCTGCTGGCTGCCCAGGTGGGCACTTATTACCTCGATTTGCAGGATGCACGCTGCGTCTCAGCCATTGGTCTCGTGCACCAGCGCTTTTCGACCAACACCTTCCCTGAGTGGCCGTTGGCCCACCCGTACCGTTACGTCGCCCACAACGGCGAAATCAACACCGTCAAGGGCAACTACAACTGGATGAAGGCGCGCGAGGGCGTGATGGCCTCGCCCGTGCTGGCGGCCGACCTGCAAAAGCTCTACCCCATCAGCTTCGCCGACCAGTCCGACACCGCAACGTTCGACAATTGCCTGGAACTGCTGACCATGGCGGGCTACCCGATCAGCCAGGCCGTGATGATGATGATCCCCGAACCCTGGGAGCAGCACACCACCATGGACCCGCGCCGGCGCGCGTTCTATGAATACCACGCTGCGATGCTCGAGCCCTGGGACGGTCCCGCTTCCATCGTATTTACCGATGGCCGCCAGATTGGCGCCACGCTGGACCGCAACGGCCTGCGGCCCTCGCGCTACTGCGTTACCGACGACGATCTGGTGATCCTGGCGTCCGAGTCCGGCGTGCTGCCGGTGCCGGAAAACCGCATCGTGCGCAAGTGGCGTTTGCAGCCCGGCAAGATGCTGCTGATCGACCTGGAGCAGGGTCGCATGATCGACGACGACGAGCTCAAGGCCAACATCGTCAACACCAAGCCGTATCAACAGTGGATCGAGAACCTGCGCATCAAGCTCGACAGCATTGGGAACGGCGAGGCGTCGGTTCCGCCACTTTCGACGAGCGAGGGCACAGATGGCGCGCAGCAGGTATCGCTGCTCGATCGCCAGCAGGCCTTTGGCTACACCAAGGAAGACATCAAGTTCCTGCTGGCGCCCATGTCGCGAAATGGGGAGGAAGCCATCGGCTCCATGGGCAACGACAGCCCTTTGGCCGTGCTCTCGGGCCGCAACAAGCCGCTGTACAACTACTTCAAGCAGTTGTTCGCCCAGGTGACCAACCCGCCGATCGACCCGATCCGCGAGGCCATCGTGATGTCACTCAACAGCTTCATCGGCCCCAAGCCGAACCTGCTGGACATCAACCAGGTCAACCCACCGATGCGGCTCGAAGTGAGCCAGCCCATACTCAATGGGGCCGATATGGCCAAGTTGCGCGACATTGCACGGCACACGCAGGGCAAGTTTCGCAGCAGCGTGATCGATGTCACCTACCCGCTGGCCTGGGGCCGTGCGGGTGTGGAGGCCAAGCTGGCCTCGCTGTGCGCGCAGGCGGTGGATGCGATCAAGAGCGGCGCCAACATCCTCATCATCAGCGATCGGGCGATGAACGCCGAACAGGTGGCGATCCCCTCGCTGCTGGCGCTCTCGGCCATCCACCAGCACCTGGTGCACGAGGGCCTGCGCACCACGACTGGCCTGGTGGTCGAGACCGGGACAGCGCGCGAAGTGCACCACTTTGCCGTGCTCGCGGGTTACGGCGCCGAGGCCGTGCACCCCTGGCTGGCCATGGAAACCCTGGCCGACATGCACAAGGACTTGAGCGGTGATTTGTCCGCCGACAAGGCCATCTACAACTACGTCAAGGCCATTGGCAAGGGCCTGTCGAAGATCATGTCGAAGATGGGTGTCTCGACCTACATGAGCTATTGCGGCGCCCAACTGTTCGAAGCCATTGGCATTTCGAGCGCCACGGTGGCCAAATATTTCACCGGCACCGCCAGCCGCGTTGAAGGCATCAGCGTGTTCGAGATCGCCGAGGAAGCCATCCGCATGCACGAAGCTGCGTTCGGCGACAACCCGGTGCTGGAGAACATGCTTGACGCTGGCGGCGAATACGCCTGGCGCACCCGCGGCGAAGAGCATATGTGGACGCCGGACGCCGTCGCCAAGCTCCAGCACAGCACGCGCTCCAACAACTGGAACACCTACAAGGAATACGCCCAGATCATCAACGACCAGAGCAAGCGCCATATGACGCTGCGCGGCCTGTTCGAGTTCAAGTTCGATCCGGCCAAGGCGATCCCGGTGGACGAGGTCGAGCCCGCCAAGGAGATCGTGAAGCGCTTTGCCAGCGGCGCCATGTCGCTTGGCTCCATTTCCACCGAGGCACATGCCACGCTGGCGGTGGCCATGAACCGCCTGGGCGGCAAGAGCAACACCGGCGAGGGCGGTGAAGACTCCGCGCGCTACCGGCAGGAACTCAAGGGCATTCCGATCAAGCAGGGCGACAGCCTGAAAAGCGTGATCGGTGACGAGAACGTCGAAGTCGATTTGCCCCTGAGGGACGGCGATTCGCTCAGGAGCCGTATCAAGCAAGTGGCCTCAGGGCGCTTTGGCGTCACGGCGGAATACCTCTCCAGCGCCGACCAGATTCAGATCAAGATGGCGCAGGGTGCCAAGCCGGGGGAGGGCGGCCAACTGCCCGGCGGTAAGGTCAGCAATTACATCGGCAAGCTGCGCCACAGCGTACCGGGCGTGGGGCTGATCTCGCCCCCACCGCACCACGACATCTACTCTATCGAAGACTTGGCGCAGCTCATTCACGACCTGAAGAACGTCGCGCCGCATGCCAGCATCAGCGTCAAGCTGGTCTCCGAAGTGGGTGTGGGCACAGTGGCCGCGGGCGTCGCCAAGTGCAAGAGCGACCACGTGGTGATTGCCGGGCACGACGGCGGCACGGGCGCGTCGCCCTGGTCGTCCATCAAGCATGCGGGTGGCCCCTGGGAGATTGGTCTTGCAGAAACCCAGCAAACCCTGGTGCTCAACCGCCTGCGCGGTCGCATTCGCGTGCAGGCCGATGGCCAGATGAAGACCGGCCGCGATGTCGCCATCGGGGCGCTGCTGGGCGCCGACGAGTTCGGCTTCGCCACCGCCCCGCTCGTCGTCGAGGGCTGCGTGATGATGCGCAAGTGCCACCTCAACACCTGTCCGGTGGGCGTGGCCACGCAGGACCCGGTGCTGCGCAAGAAGTTCTCGGGCAAGCCCGAGCACGTGGTGAACTACTTTTTCTTCGTCGCCGAGGAACTGCGGCAAATCATGGCGCAGCTGGGTATCCGCAAGTTCGACGATCTGGTGGGCCGCAGCGACCTGCTCGACATGCGCAAAGGCCTGGAGCACTGGAAGGCCAGCGGGCTCGATTTTTCACGCCTGTTCGCACAGCCCCAGGTGCCGGCCGACGTGCCGCGTTTCCATGTCGAGGCGCAAGACCACAACATCGAGCACACCCTGGACCGCAGGCTCATCGAACGCAGCCGCCCCGCCATTGAAAAGGGCGAACGCGTGCGTTTCATCGAGGTGGCGCGCAACGTCAACCGCTCGGTGGGCGCCATGCTCTCGGGCGCGGTCACGCGCGTGCACCCCGAAGGCTTGCCCGACGACAGCATTCACATCCAGCTCGAAGGCACGGGCGGCCAATCGTTTGGCGCATTCCTGTGCCGTGGCATCACGCTGTACCTGATTGGCGACGCCAACGACTACACCGGCAAGGGCCTCTCGGGCGGTCGTATCGTGGTGCGCCCCAGCCTCGATTTCCGCGGCGAGGCGGCGCGCAACACCATCGTCGGCAATACCGTGATGTATGGCGCCACCAGCGGCTCGGCTTACTTCGCCGGTGTCGCGGGCGAGCGCTTTGCGGTACGCCTCTCGGGCGCCACGGCCGTGGTGGAAGGCACGGGCGACCATGGCTGCGAGTACATGACAGGCGGCACCGTGGTGGTGCTGGGCAAGACTGGTCGCAATTTTGCCGCTGGCATGAGCGGCGGTGTGGCCTATGTGTACGACGAGGACGGCCAATTCGACACGCGTTGCAACATGGCCATGGTGACGCTGGAGCGCATCCTGCCGCACGACGAGCAGCAAGCCAGCCATGCGCGCTCCACCTGGCACCAGGGCCAGAGCGATGAAGAGCAGCTCAAGCGCCTGCTCGAAGAGCACAACCGCTACACCGGCAGCAAGCGCGCCCGCGAGCTGCTGGACAACTGGGCGGCGTCGCGCAGCAAATTCGTCAAGGTGTTCCCCACCGAATACAAGCGCGCGCTCTCGGAAATGTACGAACGCCAGGTGCTGGAAGACCCTGCCACACCGTCCGTGGCAGAGCACGAGCCGACCGCCGTGGTTGCCAAGTAAGCCATTGAACCCTCACGAGGACAAGAACATGGGAAAGATCACTGGTTTCATGGAGTACGACCGCATCGAAGAGGGCTACCCGCCCCCGGCCGAGCGCGTCAAGAACTACAAGGAATTTGTCATCGGTATCACCGATGCGCAGGCCAAGGTGCAAGGTGCGCGCTGCATGGACTGCGGCACGCCGTTTTGCGTCAGCGGCTGCCCGGTCAACAATGTCATTCCGGATTTCAACGATCTGGTCTACCAGAGCGACTGGAAGAGCGCGTTCACGGTGCTCGACTCGACCAACAACTTCCCCGAGTTCACCGGCCGCATTTGCCCCGCCCCGTGCGAGGCGGCCTGCGTGCTCAACATTAACGACAATGCGGTAGGCATCAAGAGCATCGAGCACGCCATCATCGACCGCGCCTGGGAGCATGGCTGGGTCGTACCCAAAGTGCCAGAGCACAAGACCGGCAAGCGCATTGCCGTGGTGGGTGCAGGGCCAGCGGGCATGGCCGCAGCGCAGCAGCTTGCGCGTGTGGGCCATGACGTGACGCTGTTCGAAAAGAACGACCGCATCGGCGGCCTGCTGCGCTACGGCATTCCGGATTTCAAGCTCGACAAAGTGCACATCGACAAGCGCGTGGCGCAGATGGAGGCCGAGGGCGTGGTGTTTCGCACCGGCGTTTTTGTCGGCAGTGCGCAGGAGGGCCTTGGCAAGGACTCCAAGGTGAACAACTGGGCCAAGGAAACCATCACGCCCGAGCAACTGCGCCAGGACTTTGACGCCGTGCTGCTGACCGGTGGCGCCGAGCAGTCGCGCGACCTGCCAGTGCCAGGGCGCGACCTCGCCGGCATCCACTTCGCGATGGAATTCCTGCCGCAGCAGAACAAAGTCAACGCTGGCGACAAGCTCAAGGGCCAGATCCGCGCCGATGGCAAGCACGTCATCGTCATCGGTGGCGGCGATACCGGCAGCGACTGCGTGGGCACCAGCAACCGCCACGGCGCGGCCAGCGTCACGCAGTTCGAAGTCATGCCCATGCCGCCCGAGGTCGAGAACCGGCCGCTGACCTGGCCTTACTGGCCGATCAAGCTGCGCACCAGTTCCAGCCACGCTGAAGGCTGCACGCGCGAGTTCGCCATCTCCACCAAGGCGTTCACTGGCGAGAAAGGCAAGGTCAAGGGCCTGACCACCGTGCAGGTGGAATTCAAGGACGGCAAGCTGACCGAGGTGGAAGGCACGGAAAAACACTATACCGCCGACCTGGTTTTGCTCGCCATGGGCTTCGTCAACCCGGTCGCCGCGGTGCTCGACGCCTTTGGCATCGAGAAAGACGGCCGCGGCAACATCCGCGCCAGCACCGAGGAGGGAGGCTACGCTACCAACGTGCCGGGTGTGTTTGCGGCGGGCGATATTCGCCGCGGGCAAAGCCTGGTGGTGTGGGCGATTCGGGAAGGCCGGCAGGCCGCTCGCTCCGTGGACCAGTTCCTGATGGGATCGAGCGAACTGCCCCGCTAAGACGTTCCGGGTTCGGCCTTCTCGAACCGCCCAAGGCGGGAAGGTGTGGACGCGCGCGGCGCGAAGGCCGGCAGGCCGCTCGCTCGGTGGACCAGTTCCTGATGGGATCGAGCGACCTGCCCCGGTAGCATGAGAAATATGGTGAAAATGGCCTCTAGCGCTTATGGAGTAAGCGCTAGCAGCTATGGTTTGGATAGTAAATCCCACCAAACCCCCATAGGCAGCCAACCGTTTTTGGAGTTGCGGGCCGTCCTGTCTGGGACAATCTTGGGTTTTTCCAAGCAGATTCCCCTGACATGAACAAACGTTCCGCCCTGATCGCCCTCTCTCTCAGTGCCTTGCTGGTCGCCTGCGGCAAGCAAGAGGCTGCGCCAAGCGCCACGGCCGCTGCGCCAACGCCGGCAGTGGTGAGCAAAATCGTCGTCGGTTTGGACGACAACTTCCCACCCATGGGGTTTCGCGACGAGAAGAACGAACTGGTGGGGTTTGACATCGACATGGCACGCGAGGCGGCCAAGCGCATGGGCGTGGAAGTGGCGTTCAAGCCTATCGACTGGAGCGCCAAGGAGGCCGAGCTTTCGGCCAAGCGTGTCGATGTGCTCTGGAACGGCCTGACCATTACCGAAGAGCGCAAGAAGAACATTGCCTTCACGGCGCCCTACATGGAGAACCACCAGATCGTGGTGGTGGCCGCGGCCTCGCCCATCAAGACCAAGGCCGATCTGGCTGGCAAGGTGGTGGGCGCGCAGGACGGCAGCAGCGCGGTCGATGCCGTGAAGAAGGACGACGCGGTCTTCAAGTCGTTCAAGGAATTCAAGACCTTTGGCGACAACGTCACCGCGCTGATGGATTTGAGCACCGGTCGGCTTGACGCCGTAGTGGTGGACGAGGTGGTGGGCCGCTACTACGTCGCCAAGAAACCGCAGGACTACGCGGTGCTCGATGAAAACTTCGGCACCGAGGAATACGGTGTCGGCGTGCGCCAGGGCGACACCGACCTGCTCGCCAAGCTCAACCAGTCTCTTGCCGGCATGAAGCAGGACGGCACGGCGGCCCGAATCGCCACCCAGTGGTTCGGCAAGGACATCACCAAATAACCCCCCGCTTGCCCCACGCGCGCCTCGGCGCGTGCTGCGAAGGACTGCATGGATTACCTGCTCTCGATGCTGGCGCCGCTGTGGCAGGGCGCGCAGGTCACGCTCAAGCTCTTTTTCATCACACTGGCGCTGGCTTTGCCGCTGGGCCTGGTGCTGGCGCTGGCACGGCTCTCGCGCTGGGCGCTGCTGCGCACGGCGGTCAGTGGCTATCTGTGGCTGATGCGCGGCACGCCGCTGATGCTGCAGATGCTGTTCATCTACTTTGCGCTGCCTTTCGTGCCGGTGGTGGGCGTTCGCCTGCCCGATTTTCCGGCGGCGGTGCTGGCCTTTGCGCTGAACTACGCCGCCTACTTCGCCGAGATCTTTCGCGCCGGCATCGAGGCGGTGGACCGCGGCCAGTACGAAGCGGCGCGCGTGCTGGGCCTGAACTACCGCCAGACCATGCGCCGCATCGTGCTGCCGCAAATGGTGCGGCGCATCCTGCCGCCCATGAGCAACGAGACCATCACGCTGGTCAAGGACACCTCGCTCATCTACGTGCTGGCGCTCAACGACCTGCTGCGGGCCGCGCGCGGCATCGTGCAGCGCGACTTCACCACCACGCCCTTCATTGTGGCTGCCGCGTTCTATCTGGCCATGACGCTGCTGCTCACCTGGGGCTTTGCGCGCCTGGAAAATCGCTATGCACGGCAAGACGCCTGAGGTCATGATCGAGGCACGCGGCCTGCACAAGCGCTTTGGCAGCGTGCCGGTGCTGCGTGGCGTGTCGCTGGAGATCGCGCGCGGCGAGGTGGTGGCCATCATCGGCCCCTCGGGCTCGGGCAAGAGCACGCTGCTGCGCTGCCTGAACCACCTCGAAACCATCGACAGTGGCAGCATCGCCATCGAAGGCGAAACCCTGGTCAGCACCGACGCGGACGGCCGCTGCAGTTATGCGGCCGAACGCGATCTGCGCCGCATCGGCCGCAAGACCGGCATGGTGTTCCAGCACTTCAACCTGTTTCCGCACCTCACGGTGCTGGAGAACATCACGCTGGCACCAGTCGATGTGCTGGGTCTGGCGAGCGATGTGGCGCGTACGCGGGCTGAGGCGCTCTTGGCGAAGGTCGGGCTCAAGGACAAGGCAGGCAGCTACCCTGCGCGGCTCTCGGGCGGGCAAAAGCAGCGCGTGGCCATTGCCCGCGCGCTGGCGATGGAGCCCGACATCATGCTGTTCGATGAGCCGACCTCGGCGCTTGACCCGGAGCTGACCGGTGAGGTGCTGCGCACCATGCGCCAGCTCGCTGAAGAACGCATGACCATGCTGGTGGTCACGCACGAAATGGGGTTTGCGCGCGAGGTGGCCCACCGCGTGGTCTTCATGGACCAGGGCGAGCTGATCGAGGCGCAGCGCGCAGCTGACTTTTTTGCTCACCCGCAGCACGCACGCACGCGGGCATTTCTGCAGCACATGCTGTAGTCAAATGCTCTTGTTATTGTAGCTGCAGGCGCTTATTGGATAAGCGCTGGAGCCATATTTTGCTTGTGCTCCGGCGCTTTGAACAGACTCTTAGGCAGGAAGCACGGCAACCCTTGGCAGATCCTCTGGGTCCATGGCTTCGGGCAGGCTGCCGCCGCGGTGGATGGGCTGCGCTGGGCGCGCCAGCAAATGGCGCACGAAGTTGGGCTGGGCCAGCAGGGCCTGGTGCACGGCGCCGTTGTAGAGCTGCAAATCCGCCAGCCCACGCTCGGCGATGCGTGCATCGACTGCTGCCGCATCCAGCAGCGCGGGGGCGGTGCTCTCGGACGCCATGGCCATGCACCACAGCGTGCCGTACAGCGGCACGTACTGCAGATAGGGGCGCACGATGGGGAATGCCGCACGCAGCGATGCGGCGATGCGCGCCATCGAGCCAGGCAGGTGGATGGGTGAGCCAAGGTGCAGCGACAGCACGCCGCCGGGCGCAAGCCGCTTGCGGCAGGCCTGGTAGAACTCCACGGTATAAAGGTCCAGCGCCGGGCCAAAAGGGTCCGTCAGATCGAGCACGATCTGGTCGAACCGCTCGCCGCCTGCCTCGATCAACACGCGTGCATCGCCCAGACGAATGTCGACCCGTGGATCGTCCAGCGCGCCGTGGTGGATGCTGCCCAGCCAGGCCCGCGCCATGGCGATCACCTCGGCGTCGAGTTCGGCCAGGACGACACGCTGCATGCCCGGGTGCTTGAGCAGCTCTTCCACAGCGCCGCCGTCACCGCCGCCCACGACCAGCGCGCTGCGCGGCCCGCCGTGGGCGATGGCAGGCAGGTGCACCATGGGCTCGTGGTAGAAGAATTCGTCGCGCTCCGAGGTCATGAAGCAGCCGTCGATGCGCATCACGCGGCCAAACAGCGCGTTGTCGAAGACCTCGATGTGCTGCCACTGCGACTGCACGCGGGCGAGCAATTCACCTTCGCGCAAATAGAAACCGAAGTCGGGCGTCAGCCGCTCGGCTAGGTATCGCGGTTGGGTCATTGCTGTCTAAAAAGGCAAAACCGTTGAAACGAGCGCGCCCAAAAACCAGTGAACGCCGCGCAAGGGCCGCCCCGCCGCGCTGGCGTTGTCCCCCTTCCCGAAGCGCCAAGCGATTCGAAAGAAGGGGGAAGGCGACTCAGGGGGATGCCTCATGTTCACGCCCGCTCGACACGGTGCAGGTGCGGGTCGGCCGGGTTGAACGCGGCTTGGATGTCGTCAAACAACTGCTGCGCCTTGGGCCGGTTGTTGGCCGAATAGTTGCAGACGTATACGTCCAGCGTCACGTAGCCTGCCTCGGGCCAGGTGTGGATCGAGAGGTGCGATTCGGCCAGCACCACCACGCCGGTGACGCCGCCACCCTCGCCAAAACTGTGGAACAAGGCGCCCACTGCGGTCAGACCGGCGGCGGCCACGCGCTCCTTGCAAAATTGTTCAAGGTGCTGGGCGTCGCGCATCAGTTGGCTGTCACACAGGCAGCCATAGAGGTCGCCAATCAGATGCAGGCCACTCGCCTGGCGACCGAGCGGGCGCAGCGTATCCGCGGCAGTGGGTACAGATTGCATGGGGCGGAGGTCCTTATTCTTGCGGATGGCAAAAACCGGCGCGCCGACGAACGCTCGCGCCGTGCACATCGCGCTGGCAGCAGGGAAACGAGGGGGAAAGCGGAGCCTGCGCCCTCGGATCGGCGTGGCGCGCGGGGCGTCGGGGCAAAGACCACTGCGCGGCCCCCTGGGAGCTCGTGAACACGTTCTTGCATGCCTCTTGAATCCACCCAGCACCAGAACCAAAAAGTATAGCCCGCAGCAGTAGGCCTCAGGAAGGATATCCGTAATTCCCCTATGATGGGCGGTTTGCCGCAGCCTTCCATCCTGCCCATTTTTCCATGTCCATGCCGACCACTCCCACTGAAAATGCGCTCGTGGAGCTGCGCGGGGTGCATTTCGGCTATGGGGAGCGTGAGGTGCTCAGCGGCGTGTCGCTGTGCGTTCCACGCGGCAAGATCACGGCCATCATGGGAGCCTCGGGGGGCGGCAAGACGACCGTGCTGCGCCTCATAGGGGGCCAGCAGCGTGCCGGCCAGGGCGCTGTCCTGTTTGATGGCGAGGACGTGGGGGCCATGGACACCGCTGCGCTCTACCGTGCGCGCCGGCGCATGGGCATGCTGTTCCAGTACGGCGCGCTGTTCACCGACCTCACCGTGTTTGACAACGTGGCCTTCCCGCTGCGCGAGCACACCGATCTGTCCGAGGCGCTGGTGCGCGACATTGTGCTGATGAAGCTGCATGCCGTGGGCCTGCGCGGCGCGCGCGATCTCATGCCATCACAGATCTCCGGCGGCATGGCGCGTCGCGTCGCGCTGGCGCGCTCCATTGCCCTGGACCCCGAACTGGTGATGTACGACGAGCCCTTTGCCGGGCTGGACCCGATCTCGCTGGGCACGGCGGCCGAGCTCATTCGCCATCTGAACGACGCCATGGGGCTGACCACTATCCTGGTGTCCCATGATCTGGAGGCTACGTTTCGTTTGGCCGACCACATCGTCATCCTCGGCCCAGGCCGCGTGGCGGCAGAGGGTTCGCCCGACGAGGTGCGTGCCAGCACCGACCCTCTGGTGCACCAGTTCGTGCACGCGCTGCCCACGGGGCCGGTGCCGTTTCATTACCCGGGCCCCGGGATCGAGGAAGACTTTGGCGCGCGCGCCGGGAGGGGCGCATGAGCTGGTTCAAGCCCGCAGACGTAGGTTTTGCGACGCGCGGCCTGCTGGGCCGTATCGGCAGCGCTGCGCGCCTGTTCGTGCGCCTTGTGCTGCTGCTGCCGGCGGTGGCCCGGCGGCCGGCTCTGGTGCGCGACCAGATCCATTTTCTGGGCAACTTTTCACTCGGCATCATTGCCGTCTCGGGCCTGTTTGTGGGCTTTGTGCTGGCGCTGCAGGGCTACTACACCCTGGAAGGGTTCGGCTCCACCGAGGCGCTGGGTCAGTTGGTGGCGCTGAGCCTGCTGCGCGAGCTGGGGCCAGTGATCACCGCGTTGCTGTTTGCTGGCCGTGCCGGCACCTCGCTGACAGCCGAGATCGGCCTGATGCGCGCGGGCGAGCAGCTCAGCGCGATGGAGATGATGGCGGTGGACCCGGTGCGCCGCATTCTCGCGCCGCGTTTCTGGGCTGGCGTGGTCGCCATGCCGGTGCTCGCTGCCGTTTTTAGCGCCATCGGTGTGGTGGGTGGCTGGTGGGTGGCCGTGGGCATGATCGGTATTGACAACGGCTCGTTCTGGAGCCAGATGCAGGGCGGGGTGGATGTCTTCCGCGATGTCGGCAACGGGGTCGTGAAAAGCGTGGTGTTTGGCTTCATCGTCACCTTTGTCGCCCTCCTGCAGGGCTACACCGCAAAGCCGACGCCGGACGGCGTGGCGCGTGCTACCACGCGCACCGTGGTGGTGGCATCGCTCTCGGTGCTGGCGATGGATTTTGTGCTGACGGCGCTGATGTTCAGCCTCTAAAAGCCCCGCAAATCAAGGAATCTTCAATGCAAAAGTCGCGAACAGATGTTTGGGTTGGGCTTTTTGTCCTGCTCGGGGCAGCGGCGCTGGTGTTTCTGGCGCTGCAATCGGCCAATCTGCTGCAGCTCAATTTTCGCAGTGGCTACCAGGTGACCGCCCGTTTTGACAACATTGGCGGGCTCAAGCCCAACGCAGCGGTGCGCAGCGCCGGCGTGGTCGTTGGGCGTGTGGCGTCGATCACGTTTGACGACAAAATTTACCAGGCACGCGTCACGCTTGAGCTGCAGGACCGCTATGCTTTTCCCAAGGACAGTTCGGTCAAGATTCTCACCAGCGGCCTGCTGGGCGAGCAGTACCTGGGCATTGAGGCCGGCGCCGATGAAAAAATGCTGGCCGCAGGCGATCGCATCGTGGCGACGCAATCCGCCGTGGTGCTCGAAAACCTGATCAGCCAGTTCCTCTACAGCAAGGCCGCTGACGGAGCGCCTGCCACCGACAGCACAGCAAAAAAATGAAACACCCTTTTCTTCGCCCTTTGTCTACACCGACGTTGCTTTTGGCATTGTGTGGCAGCCTGATGGCTGGCTGTGCCAGCGGCCCCAACGTGAATCGGGACGATCCGCTGGAGCCCTACAACCGCAGCATGACGAAGTTCAACGACGCCGTCGACAACGCCGTGCTCAAGCCCGTGGCCACCACGTACCAGGAATTGACGCCGATGCTGGTGCGCACCGGGGTGAGCAACTTCTTTGCCAACATTGGTGACTCTTGGTCGTTCGTCAACAACTCGCTGCAGTTGCGCCTGGAGCCGGCTGTCTCCAGCTTCTTCCGTTTTGCCATCAACAGCACCATGGGTCTGGCCGGCATACTCGATGTGGCCAGCGAGATGGGTATTGACCGCTACAAGCAGGATTTCGGCCTCACGCTGGGCCGCTGGGGGGTGCCCACCGGGCCGTATTTCGTGCTGCCCGTTCTTGGTCCCTCGACGATTCGCGACACCGTGGCGCTGCCCGTGGACATGAGCGGCAACCTGCTCACCACCGTGGATCCGGTTTCCGCCCGCAACAGTCTGTATGCGCTGCGCGCAGTGGACGCGCGTGCCAACCTGCTGCGTGCGGGCAGCGTGCTGGACGATGCCGCGCTGGACAAGTACAGCTTTACCCGCGACGTCTACCTGCAGGTGCGCCGTGAAGAAAACGGTCGCCGCCGGCCCAGTGCCTCTCATCCCGTCAACGACGGCCGGCTCCCCCCTGAGCCGGATTGAGATCTGGCGCGTCAGGGCGCAGCCAGAACGCAGCCTGCCCCGCTTGCCTGCATTCGGGCCGTTGGCCGACGCGTTAAGGGTTTACCCGAGATAATCCGTGCCATAGCACCCGCCTGAAGCGGTTTGGAAGGAGTGATTCATGCAAAGACGTTTGATTGGCCGCCTTGCGGCTGTCGTGTTGGCAGCGCTGGCGTTCGGGCCCGCGTTCGCGGCCCAGGAGGCGCCCGATGCCTTGGTGGGCCGGATATCCAATGAGGTACTGGCCGAACTGCGTGCCGACCCTGCGCTGAAAAACGGCAACCTGGACCGCATCATTGCGTTGGTGGACAAGAGCGTGATGCCCAACGTGAACTTTCGCCGCATGACGGCCGCTGCCGTCGGGCCGGCCTGGCGCCGCGCCACAGCGCAGCAGCAACAGCAGCTGGAGCAAGGGTTCAAGACGCTGTTGATCCGGACCTACTCCGGCGCTCTGGCCCAGGTGGGCGACCAGACCGTGGTCGTCAAGCCGCTGCGCGCAGCGCCGGACGATACGGATGTACTGGTGCGCACCGAAGTGCGCGGCCGGGGCGACCCGGTGCAGTTGGATTACCGGCTGGAAAAAACGCCTGGTGAGGGCGCCGGCTGGAAAATCTACAACCTCAACGTGCTCGGCGTATGGCTGGTGGAGACCTACCGCAGCCAGTTTGCCCAGGAAATCAACGCCCACGGCATTGATGGCCTGATTGAAACGCTGGACGCGCGCAACAAGAGCAACGCGGCAAAAGGTTGAACGCCTTGGCCGATGCCCTTTCCCTGCCAAGCGAGCTGACGCTGCGCCAGGCCAGTGGCGCGCTCTTGCGCTTGCTCGCCGCCATTTCCACGCTGGCGTCGGGTGTCCCGGTGCGCATCCAGGCGCAGGGCATGCAGGTGTTTGATTCGTCTGCCCTCGCCGTGCTGCTTGAATGCCGCCGTGCTGCGCTTGCCAGCGGCCGGGCGTTTGCGGTCGCCGGGCTGCCGTCTGCCCTCAGGGGCCTGGCCGCTTTGTACGGCGTGGACACCTTGCTGACCGACGCAGACGGCCACGCCGCACCGGCCGGCTAAAATAGCCGGCTTCCATGGCAGCAGTCTCCTTTCAGTCCGTCACCAAGACCTATTCGACCCCTCAAGGCCCCTTCCGGGCGCTGGATGCGGTGTCACTGGACATTGAGGAAGGCGAGTTTTTCGGCCTTCTTGGCCCCAACGGCGCGGGGAAAACCACCCTTATCAGCATTCTCGCGGGCCTGGCGCGCGCGACTTCCGGGCGCGTGCTGGTGCAGGGCGCTGATGTGCAAAGCGACTACGCCAACGCGCGCCGCAAACTCGGCGTGGTGCCGCAAGAACTGGTGTTCGACCCATTTTTCAGCGTGCGGGAAGCACTGCGCTTTCAGTCGGGCTACTTCGGCGTGGAGCACAACGACGCCTGGATCGATGAATTGCTGCACAGCCTGGGCCTGGCCGACAAGGCGCA
This sequence comes from Simplicispira sp. GW247-4R2A, assembly GCF_059424465.1. Taxonomy (NCBI): domain Bacteria; kingdom Pseudomonadati; phylum Pseudomonadota; class Betaproteobacteria; order Burkholderiales; family Comamonadaceae; genus Simplicispira; species Simplicispira sp. GW247-4R2A. The sequence continues at coordinate 185,422 of NZ_JBWKZM010000003.1, forward strand.
GGCCAACATGCGCCAGCTCTCCGGTGGCATGAAGCGGCGTGTGCTGGTGGCCCAGGCGCTGGTCCACAAACCGCCCATCATCGTGCTGGACGAGCCCACTGCCGGCGTCGACGTCGAGCTGCGCCAAACACTGTGGCAGTTCATCGCCAAACTGAACAAGCAGGGCCACACCGTGCTGCTGACCACGCACTATCTGGAAGAAGCCGAAGCCCTGTGCAACCGCATTGCCATGCTGCAACGCGGCCATGTGGTGGCCCTGGACCGCACCTCGAACTTGCTCAAATCGGCCTCGGGCAACGTGCTGGTGTTCAAAACCGACGCGCCCTTGCCGGCGGCGCTGGCGCCGCTTGCGCGCGTCACTGGGCGCGTGGTGCAAATGGTTGCGCAGGATGTCCAGGAGGTCGAACACTTTCTGGCGCAGTTGCGCCAGGCGGGCGTGGAGGTGCAGGACATCGAGATTCGCCGCGCCGATCTGGAGGATGTGTTCCTCAAGGTCATGGCCGGCAACGCGCCGGCGGACTGGGAGGCCAAGGTGCCCAGTTTTCCCAGGCCCGCCGAGGCAGCAGCATGAGCGCAGCCAGGCAAGCGCACGCCCTGGTGCGTGCTACGGAGGTTTTGCAGTGACTGGCTGGCACACGCTGTTCTACAAGGAAATTTTGCGTTTCTGGAAAGTGGGTTTCCAGACCGTGGCCGCGCCGGTGCTCACTTCCATGCTGTACCTGCTGATCTTCGGGCATGTGCTCGAAGACCATGTGAAGGTGTACGACCGCATCGGCTACACCGCGTTTCTGGTGCCCGGCTTGGTGATGATGAGCGTGCTGCAGAATGCATTTGCCAACAGTTCTTCTAGCTTGGTGCAGAGCAAGATCATGGGCAGCCTGGTGTTTCAGCTGTTGACGCCGCTGTCCCCCTTCGCCTGGTTTGTGGCCTATGTGGGCTCTTCGGTGGTGCGTGGGCTGGCTGTTGGACTGGGCGTATTGGTGGTTTCGTTGTACTTTGCCGTGCCGCAGTTCGCCGCACCCCTGTGGATTGTGGTGTTTGCCGTGCTGGGCGCCACGCTGCTCGCTTCACTGGGCATCGTTGCCGGCCTGTGGGCCGACAAGTTCGACCAGATGGCGTCGTTCCAGAACTTCATCATCGTGCCGATGACCTTTCTCTCGGGCGTGTTCTATTCGGTAGGCTCGCTGCCGCCGTTCTGGAGGGCGGTGAGTCTGTTCAACCCATTTTTCTACATGATCGACGGTTTCCGCCACGGCTTTTTTGGCCAGAGCGACGCCTCGCCCTGGCTGAGCCTGGCCATTGTCGGAAGTGCCTGCCTGTGCGTGAGCCTGCTGGCCCTGCACCTGCTGCGCATCGGGTACAAGATAAGGTCATGAAGAAGCACCCCCTGAGTCGCGGCGCGCCTTCCCCCTCAAGGGGGACGCCGCCCGTGCGGCGGGGCGGCCCTTGCACGGCGGCCGCTGGCCTGGGCTGCGTCAGTTTCATGGCCCGGCGCACGCTTATCAACCTCCTGGAATAAACCAAATGACTGCCGACCAAATCAAAGACCTCATCAGCGCCGGCCTGCCGTGCGAATACATCACGCTCGAAGGCGACGGCCGGCATTGGTATGCGACCATCGTCTCGCCGGCCTTCGAGGGCCTGCGCGCCATTCAGCGCCACCAGCGCGTGTACGGCACGCTGGGCGGCAAGATGCTGAGCGACGAAGTGCATGCGCTCTCGATGAAGACCTTCACCCCGGCAGAGTGGGCGCAGGCACAGGCGTAAGCCAAATAGAAACCAGATTGCTCACCAAATAATAGCTTTAAGCGCTTGATGCATAAGCGCTAGAGCCATATTTCTTCTAAATTCCTAACGCAAGACAGGCATGGACAAGCTCCTGATTCGCGGTGGCCGCAGCCTGCAGGGCGAGGTTGCCATCTCCGGCGCCAAAAACGCCGCACTGCCCGAGCTGTGCGCCGCGCTGCTGACGGCCGAGCCGGTGCTGCTCGGCAATGTGCCGCACTTGCAGGACGTGGCGACCATGCAGCGGCTGATCGCCAACATGGGCGTGGCCATCGAGCGTACCGAGCAAGGCGGCATGCGCATGGACGCCAGCGGCCTGAACTCGCCTGAAGCACCGTACGAACTGGTCAAGACCATGCGCGCCTCGGTGCTGGCGCTGGGGCCCCTGCTGGCGCGCTTTGGCGAAGCCACGGTATCGCTGCCCGGCGGCTGCGCCATCGGCTCGCGCCCGGTGGACCAGCACATCAAGGGGTTGCAGGCCATGGGGGCCGACATCGTTGTCGAGCACGGCTACATCCTTGCCAAGTTGCCGGCGGGGCGCACGCGGCTCAAGGGTGCGCGCATCACCACCGATATGGTGACCGTCACCGGCACCGAAAACTTCCTCATGGCGGCCACGCTGGCCGAGGGCGAGACGGTGCTGGAAAACGCTGCCCAGGAGCCCGAGATCACCGATCTGGCCGAAATGCTGATTGCCATGGGCGCGCAGATCGAGGGCCACGGCAGCAGCCGTATCCGCATCGTCGGCGTGCCGGCACTGCATGGCTGCACACATGCTGTGGTGGCCGATCGTATCGAAGCCGGCACTTTTCTCTGTGCCGTGGCCGCTGCTGGCGGCGACGTTTTCCTGCGCCATGCCCGCGCGGACCATCTGGACGCCGTGATCGACAAGCTGCGCGAGGCCGGCGTGCAGGTGCTGGCGGAGCGCGGCGGCATTCGCGTCTCCAGTCCCGGCGCGGCGCAACTGCGCGCACAGGGCTTTCGCACCACCGAATACCCCGGTTTCCCCACCGACATGCAGGCGCAGTTCATGGTGCTCAATTGCGTTGCACGGGGCACGGCCACGGTGACCGAGACGATTTTCGAAAACCGCTACATGCACGTCGACGAGCTGGCACGTCTGGGCGCGCGCATTCAGGTCGATGGCCGCGTGGCCGTGGTCGAAGGCTTGGCCGGCAGCAGCACACGCCTGTCGGGCGCGACGGTGATGGCGACCGACTTGCGCGCCTCCGCCAGCTTGGTCATTGCCGGCCTGGTGGCTGAGGGCGAGACCGTGGTGGACCGCATCTACCACCTCGACCGCGGCTACGACTGCATGGAAGCCAAGCTGCGCGGCCTGGGCGCCGACGTTGAAAGGATTTAGTGTGATCACCCTCGCCCTCTCCAAAGGCCGCATCTTCGAAGAAGTGATACCGCTGCTGGCCGCCGCCGGTATTCAGGTGCTGGAAGACCCGGAAAAGTCGCGCAAGCTGATTTTGCCGACCAACCAGCCGGACGTGCGCGTGGTCATCGTGCGCGCCACCGACGTGCCCACCTACGTGCAGTTTGGCGGTGCCGACATCGGCGTCTGCGGCAAGGACACGCTGATCGAGCACAGCGCCGAGTGGGGCGGTTCGGGCAGCGCTGGTTTGTACCTGCCGCTCGATTTGCGCATTGCGCGCTGCCGCGTCAGCGTGGCGGTGCGCGACGGCTTTGACTATGCCCGCGCCGTCCAGCCCGGCGGGCGCCTGAAGGTGGCGACCAAGTACCCCGCCATTGCGCGCGATTTTTTCGCCAGCAAGGGCGTGCATGTCGATTTGATCAAGCTCTACGGCAGCATGGAGCTCGCCCCGCTTACCGGCCTGGCCGACGCCATCGTCGATCTGGTCTCCACCGGCAACACGCTCAAGGCCAACCACCTGGTCGAGGTGGAGCGCATCATGGACATCAGCTCGCACCTGGTGGTGAACCAGTCGGCACTCAAGCTCAAGCAGGCGCCGCTGCGCCGCATCATTGACGCGTTTGCGGGCGCTATCGGCCCGAAGTGAAATGAACACCCCACTGCGTCGCTTCGCGCCTTCTCCCCGCTCTCGCATCGCTGCGCGATGCGGGCAGGGTGACGCCACCGGTGCTGCGGGGCGGCCCTTGCACGGTGGCCGCTGGCTTGTTGTGTGCCACTGCAACTGTCGCGGATGCTGCGACATTCCATGAGACGCTGATTTACTATGAATTTAGTAGCTATACCCGCACGCCTATCAAGCGCTAGCGCCACTTTTGAAGCGGATTTCGCAGCGCGTCTGCACTGGTCTGCCGACCAGGACGCCGCGATCGAGCAGCGCGTCGCCGACATCCTGGCCGACGTGCGCGCGCGCGGCGACGCGGCGCTGCTGGACTACACCGCGCGCTTCGATGGCCTGAATGCCAGCAGCGTGGCGGCGCTGGAGCTCACGCAGGCCGAGCTCAAAGCCGCGTTCGATGCGCTTCCCCCGCCGCAGCGCGAAGCCCTGCAGGCGGCGGCCGCCCGCGTGCGCAGCTACCACGAAGCGCAGAAAAAGGCCTGCGGCGAGAGCTGGAGCTACCACGATGCCGACGGCAGCCTGCTGGGCCAGAAGGTCACGCCGCTCGACCGCGTGGGCATTTACGTGCCCGGCGGCAAGGCCGCCTACCCGAGCAGTGTGCTGATGAACGCCATCCCCGCGCATGTCGCTGGCGTGGGCGAGATCATCATGGTCGTGCCCACGCCGGGCGGCGAGAAGAACCCGCTGGTGCTGGCCGCCGCCTACGTGGCCGGCGTTACCCGCGCCTTCACCCTGGGCGGCGCCCAGGCCGTGGCGGCGCTGGCCTACGGGACGCAAACCGTCCCCAAGGTGGACAAGATCACCGGCCCCGGCAACGCCTACGTGGCCAGCGCCAAGAAGCGCGTGTTCGGCCAAGTGGGCATCGACATGATCGCCGGCCCCAGCGAAATCCTGGTGCTGGCCGACGGCAGCACACCGCCCGACTGGGTAGCCATGGACCTTTTTTCACAGGCCGAGCACGACGAGCTGGCGCAGGCGATCCTGCTGAGCCCGGATGCGGCCTACATCGACGCCGTGCAGCGTGAAATGAACCGGCTGCTGCCCACCATGCCGCGCGCCGCGATCATCGCCAAGAGCCTTGCCGGCCGGGGCGCGCTGATCCATACGCGCAGCATGGAAGAGGCCTGCGAAATTTCCAACCGCATCGCGCCCGAGCACCTCGAAATATCGAGCCGCGAACCGCACCGCTGGGAGCCGTTGCTCAAGCACGCTGGCGCCATCTTTTTGGGCGCCTACACCTCGGAGAGCCTGGGCGACTACTGCGCCGGCCCCAACCACGTACTGCCCACCAGCGGCACGGCCCGCTTTTCATCGCCGCTGGGCGTGTACGACTTCCAGAAGCGCAGCAGCCTGATTGAAGTGAGCGAGGCGGGAGCGCAAATTCTGGGCCCGATTGCCGCCACTCTGGCCTATGGCGAGGGCCTGCAGGCGCACGCGCAGGCGGCTGAATTGCGACTCAAGCCGCGCTGAGGCGGGCGGGTCGTGCACGAAGGCTGCCTGCCTCCTGCATCCAGCGCAGGCGCAGGGGCGCAGCGCCGTCGGCCCCGGCATACAACACGGGAGGGCCTTGCAGGGTGAGGCGCTGGCCGGCCTCCAGAAACAGGTCGTCGCTGCACCCCTGCTGCGTCAGCCACAGCCGGCCTTCCAGCACTTCGAGCGAGGCGCGCTGCCCGGTACGGCAGCGCAGCGGCGTCACCGGTGCGCCGGGCTCCAGGGTGATCTGGAGCATGGGAGCGGTAGGAGAGAGATGGAGCAGGGTTTTCATGCCGCCCACTGTGCGTGCGACGCCGCCCCTGCAACAGCCACAGCGCGCGGCGATGTGGTGCAACACAGATGCCCGGCGCGGGCCATCTGTGTTGCTTGATCTGAAGGGTATCTGTACCGATGGCTCTGGCGTGAACCGATACAGAATGCCATATGGCTCTTGACGATTCACCGCCGCTGTATCTGCAGATCGCCACGCAGATGGCCGAACTCATTCGCAATGGCTCCCTGGGGCGCGGCTCGCGCATGCCCTCGGTACGCGAACTGGCCCGCCAGCGCGGCGTGGCGCAAAGCACGGTGGTGCAGGCCTACCACTGGCTGGAAGATGCGCGCCTGATCACGGCGCGGCCCCGCTCGGGCTATTTCGTCGCCGCGCGGCCAGTGGCGCTGCCCGAACCCAGCGTTTCGCGGGGCCTGCGCCGCCCGCGCGACGTATCGGTGGACTGGCTGGGCCAGCGCATTCTGGGCACGCCGCATCCCGCCGACGTGATTTCGTTCAGCAGTGGCACGCCGGGGCCGGACTTGCTGGACGTGGACCGCGTGCGCCGCGCCGTGACCCGTTCGGCCCAGCGGCACCGGCAACTGCTGTGCACCTATCCTTCATCGAACGGGCATGAAGATGCCCGCCGGGCCATCGCGCGCTATGCCGTGGGGTTGGGATGCAGCCTGAACCCCGAGCGCATCCTCATTACTGGCGGCTGCATGGACAGCATCAGCCTGTGCCTGCGTGCGGTGACGCAGCCGGGGGACGTGGTGGCGCTGGAGTCGCCCACGCATTTTTCGTTTCTGGAGGTGCTGCAGGGCCTGCACCTCAAGGCATTGGAAATCCCCACGCACCCACGGTACGGCATTTCGCTTGATGCCTTGCAGTTGGCGCTGGAGACGCAGCCCGTCAAAGCCCTGCTGGTCGTGCCCACGCTCAGCAACCCGCTGGGCGCCTGCATGCCGCAAGGTGAGCGCCGCCGCTTGGCGCAACTCGCTGCGCAGCATGGCCTGGCCGTGATCGAGGATGCCATTTACAGCGACCTGGCCGAGCAGGACGAGCACCGGCGCTCCGTCAAATCCTATGACGCCACGGGCCATGTGATGCTGTGCGACTCGTTCTCCAAGACGCTGGCCCCTGGTCTGCGCCTGGGCTGGGTCGAGGCAGGACGCTGGACCGAACCCCTGCGCCGCATCAAGGACCTGCAGGCCGGCGGCCAATCGCCGGTGCTGGAACTGGCGCTGGCCGACCTCATAGGGCAGACCGGCCATGCCGCCGCCATGCGCCAGCTGCGCACGGCCATTGCTGCGCGCATGGACGAGGTGCGCCGGGTGATCGCGAGCGCCTTCCCGCCCGGAACGCGGGTCAGCGATCCGCCCGGAGGCTTGCTGTTCTGGCTGGAGTTGCCCCGCGCCGTGGATACCGTGCAATTGCACCAGGCCTTTCTGGACGAACGCATCCTCGTGCCGCCCGGGACGGTATTCGGTACCGGTGGGCGCTTTCGCAATTGCCTGCGCATCGGCGTGGGTGGCGATTGGACGGCCGACCATGTGCGTGCGCTGCGCAGGGTGGGGGAGCTGGCCTGCGCCATGGCGGCGGTGCCGCGCAAGGCGGCTTGAGTTATTTTTATTTTGTCTTGAAGTGACACGAAGTTCGTGCAACACGAAGTTCGTGTAAACTGTGCCGTATGAAAAACGTCACCATCACCATGGACGATGCCGTTGCCGAATGGGTCCGCGTGGAAGCGGCCAAGCGCGGCAGTAGCGTCTCGCGCCTGTTGGGTGAGTGGATGGCCGAAAAGATGCGCCAGGAAGACGCTTACGCCCAGGCCATGCGCGAGGCGCTGGGCTTTGAGACGTGGGGTGCTTCGAGCGGCCCCTATGTGCCGCGCAACACCCTGTTCGAGCGCTGAGCCATGGCAATCGCTCCCATTTTTGTCGACACCGAAGTGCTGCTGGCCAGCGTGGACGAGCGCGATGGTGTGCGCCAGGCGCGCGCCCGCGAATGGCTGCGCTTTTGCTGGGAAACCCGCAGCGGGCGCATCAGCTCACAGGTGCTCAACGAGCTGTACAACCAGGCCATCCAGCGTTTTGACGGCCCCCGGGTGCTGCCGCAGGTGCGTGCCCAGGTGCGGCGCCTGCGCGTCTGGCTGCCGCCGCACCTCGACGCCTATACGGTTGATGGCGCCTGGGACCTGCAGGACCGCTACGGCCTGGGCTACTGGGACGCGCTCATCCTCTCGTCCGCCCACCAGCAGGGCTGCCGCTACCTGCTGACCGAGGCGCTGCCGCACGACCAGCCCCTCGATGCCGTGCGCCCTATCAACCCCTTCCTTGTGGCACCTACTGCACTGGACACCACCGAATGACAACGACTACTGACCAAGCCCTGAACCGCATCCGCCCCGACGTCCGTGCCATGCACGCCTACGTCGTGCAGCCGGCGGAAGGCATGCTGAAGATGGATGCGATGGAAAATCCCTTCACGTTGCCGCCCGAGCTGCAACGTGCGTTGGGCGAACGTCTTGGCGCGCTGGCCTTGAACCGCTATCCCGGCGCGCGCAGCGATGACCTCAAGGCCGCGCTGGCGCAGTATGCGGACATGCCGGCGGGCTGCAGCATGGCGCTGGGCAACGGTTCCGACGAACTCATCGGTCTGGTCACCCAGGCTTGCGCGCAGCCCTGGGACGCCGCCGCGAAGCGCCCGGTGGTGCTTGCGCCGATGCCGGGTTTTGTGATGTACGCGGTGTCGGCACAGCTGCTGGGCCTCGAATTCGTTGGTGTACCGCTGACCGCGGATTTCGAACTGGATGTGCCCGCCATGTTGGCCACCATTGCCGAGTACCGTCCGGCACTCACGCACATCGCCTACCCCAACAACCCCACGGCCACGCTGTGGAACGAAGCGGCGGTGCAGGCCGTGGTCGATGCGGTGGGCGCGCAGGGCGGCATCGTGCTCATCGACGAGGCCTACCAGCCGTTCGCCAGCCGCAGCTGGATAGCGCGCATGCGCGCCGAGCCCGAGCGCAACGCGCATGTGCTGCTCATGCGCACGCTTTCCAAGTTCGGCCTGGCGGGTGTGCGCCTCGGTTACCTGATGGGCCCGGCAGCGCTGGTGGCCGAGATGGACAAGCTGCGCCCGCCCTACAACGTCAGCGTGCTCAACTGCGAGGCGGCGCTGTTTGCGCTGGAACATGCCGACGTGTTTGCCGCGCAGGCCGCCGAACTGCGCGCCCAGCGCGACCCACTGGTGACGCGCCTGCGCGCCCTGCCGGGGGTGGAGCGCGTGTGGGACAGCGAAGCCAATATGGTGCTGGTGCGCGTGCAGGACGCGGCCAAAACCTTTGCCGGTATGCGCGAGCGCAAGGTTCTTATCAAGAACGTTTCTACAATGCATCCCTTGCTGGCCCAGTGCCTGCGGCTCACGGTGGGTACCGCCGACGAGAACGCATGCATGCTGGCCGCCCTTCAGGCTTCGCTATGACCTCTTCTGCCCTCGTTTCCTCCGCCAATGCGGACCGCACTGCGGAAGTCAGCCGCAACACCAGCGAGACGCGCATCACCGTGCGCATCAACCTCGACGGCAGCGGCCAATCGCAACTCTCGACCGGCATCGGGTTTTTTGACCACATGCTTGAGCAGATCGCCCGCCACGGCTTGATCGATCTCGAAGTGCGCGCCGACGGTGACCTGCACATCGACGGCCACCACACGGTCGAAGACGTGGGCATCACGCTTGGTCAGGCCGTGGCACGTGCCATAGGCGACAAAAAGGGCCTGCGCCGCTACGGCCACGCCTATGTGCCGCTGGACGAAGCCCTGACGCGGGTGGTGATTGACCTCTCCGGCCGGCCGGGGCTGGTGCAGAACATCGCTTTCACCAGCGGCATGATTGGTGGCTTCGACACCCAGCTCACACACGAATTTTTTCAGGGCTTTGTCAACCATGCTGGCGCCACGCTGCATATCGACAACCTGCGCGGTGTCAATGCGCACCACCAGTGCGAGACAGCCTTCAAGGCCTTCGGTCGCGCGCTGCGTGCGGCGGTCGAGCGCGATCCGCGCAATGCCGGCAGCGTTCCTTCCACCAAAGGTGTTTTGTAAGTAAAAAGTGCCTCTAGCGCTTATAGAGTAAGCGCTATCAGCTATGAATATAAAAGCAAAAACGGTCGCAGTGGTGGACTATGGCATGGGCAATTTGCGCTCTGTGTCGCAAGCCGTCCAGGCCGCAGCGCAGGACACGGGTTGGGACGTCGTGGTGACCTCCCGGCCCGATGACGTGCACGCTGCCGCGCGCATCGTGCTGCCAGGGCAGGGCGCCATGCCCGACTGCATGCGCGAGCTGCGCGAATCGGGGCTCAAGGAATCGGTGCTCGAAGCGGCTGCCAGCAAGCCTCTGTTTGGCGTGTGTGTCGGCATGCAGATGCTGCTGAGCCACAGCGCCGAGGGGGATACGCCCGGCCTGAACTTGATCCCTGGCGAGGTGCTGCGGTTTGACCTGGCCGGCCGCCTGCAGCAGGACGGCAGCCGTTTCAAGGTGCCGCAAATGGGCTGGAACCAGGTGCGCCAGGTGCCCCATGGCGGCGCCGTGCATGCGCTGTGGCATGGGGTGCCCGACAACAGTTATTTCTATTTCGTGCACAGCTTTTATGCGGCGCCGGCGAATGCCGCGCACTGCGCTGGCGAGGCCGACTACGGCGCGCCCTTTGCAGCGGCCATTGCGCGCGATAACATCTTTGCCACCCAGTTCCATCCCGAGAAGAGTGCCGATCAAGGGTTGCGGCTGTACCGAAATTTTCTGCGCTGGAATCCCTGACCGAGCCGTTTCTTGCTGCATCCTGGCGGATTTTCCCAGGCTGCAACTTTTTCTCCACCTGTCCGGGCCAAGTCTTCGAGCCCACTATCCTTACCCACTTGCCATGCTGCTCATCCCCGCCATTGACCTCAAAGACGGCCACTGTGTTCGCCTCAAGCAGGGCGACATGGACCAATCGACCACTTTTGGTGAAGACCCGGCGGCCATGGCCAGGCGCTGGGTGGATGCCGGCGCGCGCCGCTTGCACCTGGTGGACTTGAACGGTGCCTTCGCGGGCAAGCCCAAGAACTACGCCGCCGTCAAAAGCATCTTGCGCGAAGTGGGCGACGAGATCCCGGTGCAGCTCGGGGGCGGCATTCGGGACCTGGATACCATTGAAAAATACATTGATGGCGGCCTGCGCTACGTCATCATCGGCACTGCAGCCGTGAAAAACCCAGGGTTTTTGAAGGACGCCTGCTCGGCGTTTGGCGGTCACATCATCGTCGGGCTCGACGCCAAGGATGGCAAGGTGGCGACGGATGGCTGGAGCAAGCTCACCGGCCACGAGGTGGTCGATTTGGCCAAGAAATTCGAGGATTGGGGCGTTGAATCCATCGTCTACACCGACATTGGCCGCGACGGCATGCTCTCGGGCATCAACATCGAGGCCACCGTCAAGCTGGCCCAGGCGCTCACCATTCCGGTCATTGCTTCGGGCGGCCTGAGCAACATGCAGGACATCGAGCGGCTTTGCGCTGTCGAGGATGAAGGTGTGGAGGGGGTGATTTGCGGGCGCGCCATCTATTCGGGCGACCTCGATTTTGCCGCTGCACAGAGCCGGGCCGACGCGCTGGCCTGATCTGCGCGCGGGAGCGCGCTAAGGAGCCTCTGCACGAATCGTCGCGCCGTGTGCATCTGCGGCCTCGGGCGATCTGCAGCGTTGCAAATCCTCGCGATAGCTACGGCTATCGCTGCGGTTTGCGCCTTGCAGCTCATCCCGATCCGCAGCGCCCACTTGCCACGCGATTCGTGCGGAGGCTCTCTAAGCGATGGGTTGCCGCCTATTTGTCGGCAAAGTGTTAACGTTGTTGCAATTTGTTCACGATTTGAGGGACTCTTGCGCACGGTCAGATACATTTGTTAAGATATGTGCATCGAGGGTCAGACGGCGCAGATCGTTCCGCCCACGGGGTTCACGCAAGTGGCCCCATTTCATGTGGTGGTGGTCTTGCGCGCTGTCGCATCCCTCCGGGGAGCAGTCTGTGAGGCCCTAGCGACTGACTCCTCGAATGCGCGTTCTTTCAATTTTCGGTACCCGTCCCGAAGCCATCAAGATGGCTCCCCTTGTGGCAGCACTGGGTCGGGAGCCACAGTTACATAGCAGCGTTTGCGTTACTGGGCAGCACCGTGAGATGCTGGCGCAGGTCATGGCGCTGTTTGGTCTGCAGGCCCAGCACGAACTCGATGTCATGCGGCCGAATCAGACGCTCAATGGTCTGTATGCACGGCTGCTGACGGCTGTGGGTGCGGTGCTTGACGCCGAGCAGCCCGATTGCGTGCTGGTGCATGGCGATACCACAACAGCGGCAGCGGCAGCCATGGCTGCGTTTCATCGCCGCATTGCCGTGGGGCATGTGGAAGCCGGCCTGCGCAGCGGCAACATGCATTCGCCTTTTCCCGAGGAGATGAACCGCCGGCTCGTCGATTCGATGAGCACCTGGCTGTTCGCTCCCACGCCGGCGGCACGCGAGGCAGCGCTGCAAGAAAAGGTATCGGGCCATATCTGGGTGACGGGCAACACGGTCATCGATGCGCTCAATGCCACGCTGGCTCGGCTTGACGCCGATGCTGAGCGCCAGCGCGCTCTGGCGCAGCGCTACAGCTGGCTGGATGCCGAGCGAAAACTTGTGTTGGTGACGGGCCACCGCCGAGAAAATTTCGGTGAAGGATTTCGCAATATCTGCGCTGCTTTGGAGGCGCTTGCACAGCGGGACGATGTGCAAATCGTTTACCCGGTGCATTTGAATCCCAACGTGCGGGATGTTGTGCAGCAATCCCTGGCCAGTCAGGCCAATGTCCACTTGATTGAGCCGCTCGACTACGTGGATTTCGTCTGGCTGATGCGGCGCGCCTACCTCATCCTGACCGATTCTGGCGGCGTGCAGGAAGAAGCGCCTGCCCTTGGCAAGCCGGTGCTGGTCATGCGCGATGTGACCGAGCGCCCGGAAGCCGTGGCGGCAGGGACGGTGCGCCTGGTGGGGACCTCGCGCGAGCGCATTGCCGCCGAGGCGACGCGCCTGCTGGACGATGCCTCCCTGCATACCGAGTTTTGCCGCAAAGGCAACCCTTATGGCGACGGACACGCCTGCCAGCGCATCGTCGATGCCTTGTGCGGGCGCGCCTTTGCCGAATTCAGACCCGGGCCGATTGCCCAATCGCAGCCTCTCATGAACGCTTTTATTGCGGAGTCTCACCTATGACAGCCAGCGTCTCTCACCCACGGCGTCTTTCGCGCCTGCTTGCCTTGATCGGCTTGAGTGCGCCTCTTCTGGCATGGGCCAGCCCGGCCGGAGATGCGCTGCAGCGCTTGCAGGGCGACACCTGGGTCAACCGCAGTTTTGCCTTGTCCGATCTGGGTTTTGGTGAGGATGTCCTGCTCAGCGGTTATGACAGCCGACAGGAGTTTTACCTTCCCGTGCCACGCACGCTGCATCTGGCCGATGCCAGCGTCGATTTCCGCGGGCGCTATTACAAGGCTGAGGAGGGTCGCACCTCCATGCTTTTGTTTGTCAATGGCAAACCCGTGCATTCGCGCCGCATCGACACCTCTGAAGGCGATGCCAGCCAGCTCTTGAAGGTCGATGTCAGCAAGCCCGGCAATGGCTTCCTGCGGTTTCGTGTGGATTGGCTGAACAATGTCGGCCAGCGTATTTGCGACGTGGAGCGCTCCACGGGCAACGTGTTGTCTGTGTCGAGCGACACGCGATTCAACTACCGTTTCAGCAGTGCGGCCTTGACCAGTCTTGCGGATGCCTGGCTGACTCTACCTGCCCACCCGACCTTGCTGGTGGCCTCGCGCAGCCTGAACAAAACGGCCTACGACACGGCTTGGCGGCTTGGCGTTGCGCTGGAGCAGGCCAATCGCCGCGTCCAAGTGAAGTCTTTCCCGTCGCCTGGCGATATGGTCGATACGACGGGCTGGCAGTTGCCTTCTGGCCTGGCCAATGTGCCGGCGTTCGCGGCCCTGGGCCAAAATGAGGCCAAGCACGCGCTGAAGGACGAGGCCGAGGTCGGTGCCTTGGTGGTTCTTGGATCGTCGCTGGCAACGGGCGATATTGTTGTTGCCGATCCCGCCCTGCAAAAGCAGGTCGCTGCAGCGCTGGATGCGCTGGGCGCACAGCTTTCCGCCGATCCAGACGCCACTCGCGCATTGGCGACCTGGCGCAGTTTGCAAACGGCGCTGGGCGCAGCGGCGGTGCCCTCGCATAGCGTGCGTCTGGCCACATTGGGAGCGCATCCGGTCATCGTCGTGGCCGAAGACGCCGGAGCCAAAGCGGCAGGCGCCTTTGCAGATGTATGGCGCAACGCTTTGACGGCGCGCAATGTGGTGATCGCCGAGGCCAATGCTCCCGAGGTGATTGACCAGGCGGCACTGCGTCTGACGAACCTGGGCGGCAGTGATGCCAACTTTGACGTGCTGGCGCATGGCGACTGGACGGCCACTTTGCCTCTGGCCGCCGTAGCGGTCAACGGCCGCATGCCCACCGATTTGGTGGTGGATGTGGCTGCGGCACCCGGGGCTTCCTCCACGCGGCCGGTGGCCTCAGTGTTCTGGAACAACGTGTTGCTGTCTGCCAGGCGCTTGCAGGCCGATGGACATCCCGAGCGGCTGGATGCGCGCGTTCCTGGCTATGCCCTTGGCCTCAGTAATGTGGTGCGCGTGTCGTTCCAGCGCCAGCCCTATTCGAACGATTGCAATGAGACGCCGCAGGCCTTTCCCGTGAGTGTGCTGCCTACAAGTTATGTGCGTGGCGGTGATTCCGAGCCTGACGGTACTTTTGTTGGCTTGCTCCCGTTGATGTCCGGTACGCCGGAACTCATCATTCCGCAGGCGTATCTTGCCGATGCGCCGGCTAGCTTGATGCGGGTGGTGCGCATGGCGGTGGCCGCAGGCGTGACGCCCGTGCGGGCCGAGCTGGTCGTTGCTGCGCAAGGCGCCGCTACCACGCCAACCCGGCCCTTCCTCGCCATGGAGGCTCCAGTGGACGGTGCCAAGGCGCGGGTGGAGATCAAGGATGCCCATTTGCGCATCAACGGCAAAAAGACCTCTTGGCTGGATGTCAATGGTTTGGCGCACCTGAGTGCCGTCGAAGTCACACGCGCCCACGATCAGGATGGGCTGTATTGGCAGACGCTGGGCGGCCAGGCACCTGTTCAAGAGAAGCCCTTTGTGCTCAATCGTGGCGATATTGCTTTGATTGGTGCGCAAGGCCCTGTGAGCTGGGTGGACAGCAGCAACCCTTCAGCGAGCCAGCCGCCGCGTGCTGGGGAGGGGGCGTTCTACGAATGGCGTCGGTACTTCTCCTGGGGTGTGCCATTGGTGAGCGCGGCGCTCCTGGTGTTGCTGCTGCTGTTTGTGTGGGCTTATCGCCTCAAGCGGCGCCATTCCCAGCAAAAGAGCCAGTAACGACGCTCTACGTCCTGTCTGGACCGCATGTTCACGCTGTACTGGCCCTATCTGTTTGCCGACTACTACCGCGGTCTCGAAATCGTGACGGCGGTGGTAGGCGTCGTCATCCTGCTCTCTAGTCTGGATGACTTGTTTATTGACGCCTGGTACTGGGTGCGGCAGATCTACCGCACGGTCGTGGTGCGGCGTCGTCAGTACAAGCGGCTGACGGCCGAGCAACTGCGTTCGCATGCTGAGCAACCTATGGCGATCATGGTGCCGGCGTGGCTGGAATACGACGTGATCGCGCCCATGCTCAGCAACATGGTGTCGGTTCTGGACTATACGAACTACACCATCTTCGTGGGAACCTACCGCAACGACGAACGCACCATTGCCGAGGTGGAGCGCATGCGCCGGCGGTACCGGCAACTGGTGCGTGTCGAGGTCCCGCATGATGGGCCGACCTGCAAGGCCGATTGCCTCAACTGGATCGTGCAGGCGGCATTTCTGCACGAACGGGCGGTCTCGCAAGTTTTTGCCGGCTTCGTGTTGCACGACAGCGAAGATGTGCTGCACCCGCTGGAACTCAAGTACTACAACTATCTGCTGCCGCGCATGGATTTCATCCAACTGCCGGTGACATCGCTGGAACGCAGTTGGTTCGAGCTGATCGCGGGGACTTACATGGATGAGTTTGCGGAGTGGCACAGCAAAGATCTGGTGGTGCGCGAGAGCCTCTCCAGCATGGTCCCGTCGGCTGGCGTGGGCACCTGCTTTTCCCATAGCGCGATGCAGGTGCTGACGGCCACGACGAGCAACGAGCCGTTCAATGTAGAGAGCTTGACCGAGGATTACGACATTGGCACGCGCCTCAACCGCATGGGGATGAAGCAGATTTTTGGCAAATTCGACGTGGACTACGTGACGCGGCGCACTTCCTGGTTTGGGCTCGGGCGAGAAAAGATGGGTTCCATCCAGATGCCTTTGGGCGTCCGTGAATTTTTCCCCGACAACTTCCGGGCGGCCTATCGGCAAAAGGCGCGCTGGACCATTGGTATTGGTTTGCAAGGCTGGCAGCAAGTCGGCTGGGCCGGCCCGCTCTCGACCAAGTACCTGTTGTTCCGTGATCGCAAAGGCTTGGTCACTGCTTTCGTGGCCATCCTGGGCTATTTGCTGATGCTCAATTTCCTGGTGTTCTATGCCGCCGATCAACTGGGCTGGTGGACGGTGTACTACCCATCCGTGTTCCGTATCAATGGCTGGTTCATGACCATCATGGGGCTCAATGCCATCGCCCTCCTGCTGCGCGTGGTACAGCGCGCCTACTTTGTTGGCAGCATGTATGGGTGGGAGCATGGACTGCTGTCCATTCCTCGCATGGTGATAGGCAACTTCATCAACGCCATGGCCGCAGCCCGCGCCTGGCGCCTGTTCTTGTCGCACAAATTGCTGGGCACCCGACTGGTCTGGGACAAGACCATGCACGATTTCCCCTCGGCTGACCAACTTGACCGGCATCGCCAGCGTCTTGGCGAAGTGCTGCTGTCCTGGCGTGCCATTGATGCCAGTCACCTTCAGCAGGCACTGGTCATGCAGCGCGACTCGCGCCGTCCGTTAGGTGCCATTTTGTTGGAGCAGGGCTGGCTGGACGAAGGCACGCTGGAAGAAGCCATCTTATTTCAAGAAGCGGAAACCAAGCCCGTGGCCCCGCCGCACCCCGCCATGCAGGATATCGTCGCCGTATGAAGCCGCTGTGCAGCCGCACCCTTTTGGCCATGTCGCTGGCCCTTGCTTGGCCGCTTGCTTCTGCAGGGGCCGCCTCGCAGCACGGGGACACTGAGGCACAGGGCGACGAGATTCCCTTGCATCTCACGATGTCCATGGTGATGACGATGCCCGATCCATCGCGCCCAGCACCCAGGCCGAACGCTCCGCAAGAAGTGCCTCAAGTCGCGCAGTTGCTGCGTGACCCGCGCGAGGTCGTGACTGCACGCTTGAGGCTGGCCCGCGCGTTGACGCTGCATCCGGGTGCTCCAAGGGGGCAGCCAGTGCTGGCAGCAGCGCCACCCGCACCGCTGTCCACCAACCGGCTTGGGCCCGAGTTGATTGCGCATGCTTTGCAGGAGATTGAGCACATGCAGGACAGCTCCTGGAGCGCTGGCCCCGCAGATACCATCACGGACAACGTCTTCCAGCGCGCTTTGATGCGGTACGTCAGGCTGCAAATGCCCGCCTTGCCGGTTTGGCAAGCCCCGCGACCCGATGCGCCGGTGCAACCCGTTCAACCTGTGGCACCTTTCCCCGCGATTGCGCCTCCCGATCAGATCGAGCGTCCACAGCGCGCGGAACCCAACAGCAAGCCAGCAGCACGGGCCAGGCGCAGCAGTGGCGGCCTGCGCGGCCGGGCGTGGCACCTTTCGGATCAAGGCTACAAGGCCTACGCCCGCGGCGACTATGAAACTGCGCTGAAACGTGCAGATGCCGCTTTGGCACTGCGTCCGGATGTAATTCGTTTGTACCAATTGCGCGTGTATGCCTTGCAGAAATTGGGGCGCATTGACGACGCGGTGCATGCTGCCGAGCAGGCCATCACCAACGGTTACACCAGTCCCGAGCTGGAGGCGGCGCTTACGAACCTGAAGTCGGCGCCAGGGGCCGCCGGCACTGTGCCTACGACACCGGAATACCGCAAGGCCTTTCCTATCGCCACGCTCGCGTTCCAGCAGCTGGCCTCCGGAAAGTACGCGGAGGCCGCTTCCAATGCAGAAATTGCCGTGCGCACGGATCCCAGCCAGGGCGATTGGGCACTCCTTTGGCTCAATGCCCTGGAAGATCTACAGCGCTACGAGGACATGATTGCTGCAGGCCAACAAGCTATCGAGCTGGGCGCACCCAACCGCGATGCCATTGGAGCCTTGATGCGCGTGGCCAGTCAGACGATCGCTGTTCAGTACGCTCAGAAGGCTTTCGACGCGATCGCCGCGAACCGTCCCCAGGACGCTGTGCCAGAGGCGCGCGAAGCTGTGCGCCGGGCCCCGGATGTCGCCAGCCATCGTCTGTTGCTCATCAGTGCCTTGCAGGCAACGCAGGACATTGCAGGAGCAGAAGTGGCGGCAAGCGATGCGTTGAAAGACGATGATGAAAATACCACCATTCATCTCCAGCGAGCGTACCTGCGCCAACAATTGGGGCAGGGAGATGCTGCGCAGCAGGATATTGACGCTGTCCTTGCCCAGGACTGGATCGACGAGGCCCTGCGCCGCAACACCCGTTTGATTGGTGCCGACCTTGCGCTTGCCAACGGACAACGGGGGCGGGCGCTGGCGCTGCTGGAGCCGCTACCTGCCGGTGACAGCCAGGCGAAGACTCGCCGCGAGGCAGCGAAGGCTATCGGCAGCTTGTGGAGACCAGCAGACGTACTGCCTGTGACGGCCTATGCCCCATTGCAGCTGTGCCGGGACACGCCCTATGGAACGGTGTGCGAAATGGAGCCGTGGGATGCCCCTGGTACCGACAACCTAGCGGCGCGGGCCTATGCGGCTTACGGCCAGAAGCGCTATCCAGAGGCGATTGCCTTGGCGCGCAAGGCGGTGGCAGAAGACCCTAAAAATGCGGGCAATCAAACGCTGCTGACGACGGCGCTGGCGGCGGGAACTCCGGTGGAGCAGCAGGAGGCCATGGCACGGCTTGACCAGGCATTGGCCGCGCAAGCCAATGACGCCAACCTGCTGCGCCAGCGCGGCTATTTGCGATTGGCCAATGGGAAACCCCTGTTGGCCTTGGAGGATTTTGTCGCGGCGCGCAATACAGGAAACGCACCCGCCACCAACTTGCTCGACGAAGCGTATGCCATGGCCGCAACAGGCCGGCGGTTGCCGGCCGCTGCCATGTTGCGCCAAGCGATTGACGACGCCGATGAAGGCAAACTGCCGCTGGACAAACAGCAGCGCTTCGATACCCGCAGCGCCATTGCCAACTTTTCTCGCGAATGGGGGCTGACGGCGTCGGTCGGCTACCGTGGTGCCCGTGCCCCGTCGAACGGCCTGGTTGGGCAGCCTGTTTCCGTTCCGGGAAATTCCGAGTTCAGCACGGTGGAAGCGTATTGGCGACCGCCGGAGTTTCTTAATTCCAGCAGCAGCACTTTTGATGTCTACGGGCGCTTGTCGAATACGCTGCACAGCGGCACCGATGTCACGGGTGCGCAGAGCGTGCCAGACCCTTGTGGCGGCGGTGCGATAGCTGTCGCGGAGAGCCGCACGCACGCCCCATCGGGCTTTCCCACGACCACGGGCGCGCTTGGTGTCCGCTATACGCCGTGGGCCGAAAAGAACCTCACCTTTGGCCTGGAACGGCAATTCTTCCTCGGCAATGCAACCCGCACAGGGCTTCTCAACCCAAGTTCCAACGCCGTGCGCTGTTTGCTGAACCAGCAGGCCAGTGCGGTGGACTACCGAACCGATGCAGCCGCAGGCGCCTGGCAGGCCTATGTGCTCTACGGTTTCTATGAAGGCACGGGACTGCGCATCGATACCAAGAGCTGGTTCACCATGGAAGGCTACCTGCAGGCGGGCTACACGCTGCTGGATGCGCCTACCGCCTATACCCTGCGCGACAGCACTGGCCAGGTGCTGGGAAGCTCTAACGGCAAGCTCAAGCGTGGCCAGGGTTTTGCCGCTGGTGAGGTGCGTGTAGGCCGCAGTTTCCTCACGGATTACAGCGATCGCCTGGTGTTCTTTCCCCATGTCTCGGTGGCAGCCGACTGGTACTCCAACCGCAACCGCGTGACCGGCTCACCTGTCGCGGGCAATGCGAGCTTTGACCTTACAGGGAGCGGCAGCGACTGGTCGGTGGGTGCAGGCGTGGGCGTCAATGTGCGCTACTGGCTTCAAGGTGACCACTACCGCGCGCAAAGCTCCTATATCGATGGCACCTTGCAGTACCGAGGGCGCCTGGGCGGCGTGACCGACCGTGCCCGAGGGGTCTTTCTGAGTCTGACCTATTCCTATTGAGAGCGCTGGTCGCTGTTGTTGAACTCCCTTCGATCTGTCGATGAAACATTCCGCTCCCTTTTGCGTACTCACCCGCCGAACCCTGCTGGGTTGGCCTCTAGGACTGTGGTTGGCAGGTGCGGCCCACGCGCAGCCGGACATCCTGGCCATCATTGGCAAAGACAACTACCTGTTTCCTGCCTGGGGAACCACGGATGCACCCGATTGGGCGGCGATTGACGCCACCGTGGCGAGGGTGGCGGAGGTACGCCGACGCCTGGCCGCACGGGGCATTGCGCTGGTGGCGCCTGTGATTCCCAGCAAGAAGCTTTTTTATGCCGACAAGCTGGTGGGAGACGACGCGCTGACACCTGAAATGCTCGGCCGCTATGCCGGCATTCGCGACCGGCTGGCTGTGGCCAAGGTTCCGGGATTTGATGCCGAAGCATTGTTCCGTGCACTGCAGGCCAAGGGCGAACAGGTGTACTACCGTACGGATCAGCACTGGACACAGATCGCTGCCGATGCCACGGCGCAGGCCACGGCGGAGCTGATTCACCAATTGGTGCCCCAACTTGCAGGCAAGCCCGGAACCGGCCTTGCGCTGGGCGCTATTACCAAAGAGCGGCGCTACGGCGACCTGGCCGACCGTTTCCTGTCTCCTGAGCAGCGGCGTGCGGCGGGACGTGAAATCTTTACGGTGCGACGAGCGACGGAACAAACGGGGCTTCTCGATAGTGCGCCAGCTCCGGTGCACGTCACGGGAAACAGCATGGTGCAGCCGTATTTCGGTTTTCCGCAAAAATTGTCCAACCTGCTTGACCGGCCGGTGTCTGTCAATTGGAAACCGGGTGACGTAGGATTTTGGATCGTACTGATGGAGTACCTGGAATCCTCGGCATTTCGGACGCAGCCACCACAGGTCGTCGTCTGGCAGTTGTTCGAACCCAATTTGCATTTGGGTCCGAATGCAAAGGGTCTTTGGGACAGCGCATCGCTCATTTCCGAGCAGGATTGGAGCCAAAGGCTCGCAGCCGCGCTGCCGGCGTAGCTGCCATGGCAATGCCGCTACCGTCGGATGCACCGTACCGTGAAGGACACCGGCGTACTGCCTTCGCCGTAGCCATCGCTCTTGCCGCTGCGTTCGGCTGGGGCGCCCTGCGCCTGGCGCAGTTGCGTTTTGCTCCAAGCGAATGGCAGCCGTCCACCTGGGTGGATGGGCACGCGGGCAAACTCGTCAACACCGCCTTGGGGACGCTGCCTGGCCAGGCCCGCATGGACCGTTGGTCGGCTGCACTGCGCTACCGCCTGCTGGGCGACCTTGGGCGGCAGGTGCGTGAAGGCTGCCCTGGCTGGCTGTTTTACCGCGACGGTTTGCGCCCACCGCCGACTCGGGCGCACGTGCTGTCACAGCGGATCGACCTGATGCGCCGCTGGGCCTCGCGTCTTGAACAAGCCGGAGTGCGCCTGGTGGTTGCCACCGTACCCGATAAGTCGCGGATCGAGTCAAAACACTTGTGCGGCCTGCACCAGGCACCCCTCATGCACGCCCGCTGGAATACGTGGCAGGCCGCACTCGCGACAGCAGGCGTCCCGTTGATTGACTTGCGGCCCCCCTTGGTGTCGCTGCCCCAGGCCTTCTATCGCACCGACGTGCACATGGCACCCGCTGGCGCACAGGTGGCGGCGGATCGCATAGGCGATGCACTGCTTCCGCTGTTGGGTGGCAAAGGCGAGACGCAGTTCGTCGAAAGTGCAGGTCCCAAGCCTGAGGTGCGCATGGGTGATCTGCTAGTGCTGGCTGATCTGGCGCAGGCACCCATCGGTTGGCGCCCGCCTGTGGAGCAGTTCCTTCCCACGCACCTGGAAGCGCAGCGCCGCGGGGGCTTGCTGGACGATGTGGCGCCAGTCGAGGTGCTGTTGGTGGGCGATTCCAATGGCCTGCGCAGTGAATTTGCCGATCGCCTGGGCCGCAGTCTGGGTCGCGAGGTGTGGAATTTAAGCCAGGACGGCGGCTATTTCTCCGGTGCCATGCTTGACGCGCTGGCGCGCCAGGACCGCTGGCCCCACAGCCTCAAGGTGGCGGTGTGGGTGTTCTCGGAACTCTCGTTGTCACTACCGCTGTCCGCACAAGAGCAGCGCGCGTGGGCCGCCATGCACTGAGGCAGCCTTGCTTTTCAACTCTTACCTCTTTTTGTTTCTGTTCCTGCCCGTGGCGCTGGGCGGCTATTACCTGCTGGGATCGATTCGCTTGAAGTGGGCGGCAATTTGGCTATGCCTTGCCTCGTTTGTGTTTTACGGGTGGTGGAACCCACGCTTTGTCGTGCTCCTTGTCACCTCGATTCTTTTCAACTATGTGGTCAGCCTCTACGTGCTGCGCCATGCTGGACAGAAAAAACGCCAGGGCTGGATAGTGGCCTTCGGCGTGGCATGCAATTTGTTGCTGCTTATTTATTACAAGTACCTCGTGAGTCTGATCGCAGCACTGCAGGGCTTTGGTCTGTACACGAATTCGCCGGACAGCATCTTGTTGCCCCTCGGGATTTCGTTTTTTACCTTCACACAGATTGGCTATCTGCTTGATTGCCGGGCTGGCCTGGTGGCATCCCCCAGCTTGCTCAAGCACACCCTTTTCGTCACGTTCTTCCCGCATCTGATTGCCGGGCCGGTGTTGCACCACAAGGAAATGATGCCGCAGTTTGCCGAACCCGAAAACTATCGGTTCAGGGCAGAAAATCTGTCCATTGGCGGCGCCTTATTTCTTATGGGGCTTGCGAAGAAAGTGCTGTTTGCGGACAGCATTGCACCGTATGCCGACGCAGGTTTCATGGCTCCAGAAGGCCTTCAGTTCTGGGGTGCCTGGGCTACGAGTCTGGCGTATGCCATGCAGCTGTATTTCGACTTTTCGGGCTACTCCGACATGGCACTCGGACTGGCCAAGATGTTTGGCATTCGTTTTCCATTGAACTTCAATTCGCCGTACAAGGCCGTGTGCATCATCGATTACTGGGCACGCTGGCATATGACGCTGACGCGCTACCTGACCGCCTACCTGTACTACCCCATGGCAATGCAGATCTCGCGTTGGCGCAGCCGCCGGGGTCTGGCGGTCGGGTCTGTGGGCAGCCGGACACCCACAGGTTTTGCGCTCATGGTTGCCGCGCCAACCCTCTACACCATGGCGCTGGCCGGTGTGTGGCACGGCGCTGGCCTGCAGTTCTTTATTTACGGCGTGCTGCATGGCGCCTACCTGTGCGTGAACCATGGCTGGCGTATTGCGGTGGGTAGCCGCCTGAAACTGCAGCGCGCCTGGACACAGTGGCTGTGGCGCAGCACCTGTGTGCTGCTGACCTTTGTTGCCGTGGTGGCTGCCTTTGCGTTTTTCCGTGCCGCGGGCGTGCACGACGCCGTGGCGTTGCTGCAGGGCATGGCCGGCTTGCAGGGGTTTGAAGCCTGGCAGTGGCCAGGTGGCCTCCTGCGTGAGGTGGGAGGAATAGAGGGTTGGCGATTGCTGCTGGGGCGGAACTTGCTGGCTGTTTACTTGGTGCTGTTGCTGCTCATCGTATGGCTGGCGCCCAATACCCACCAGATTCTGGGGCGTTTCTCGCCAGCGCTCGCACGCACGGATGAGGCGCGGGTGCGCTGGCTGCGCTGGAAGCCGAGCCTCCCTTGGCTGGGGGTGCTGCTGGTGACGCTCTTTTTCTGCCTGATCCATCTCCACCGGGAAACCCGGTTTCTCTACTTCCAATTCTGATGTTTTGCTTTACTAAAAAAACTCGTTTTTTTGATCGGGTGCACCATGCCCTTGTGCTGGTGTTGATTGCCGCCTGCGGTCGGGCAGCGGCGCAGGAGGGGGTTTTGTCGCAGCTTTACGCAGCGCGTCCGCCGGCTGGGTCGTCCTATGTGCGGGTGGTGAATCCAGAAGCGCCAGCGCTCGCCGTGCGCGTGGCCAAAGGCTCCGTGCAGAGCATTGGCGGCCAAACCCCCGCAGGAAGCTATGCCATCGTGCACGGCGGGCAGGATTTTTCAGTACAGGTTGGGGATACAGAAATCACCGGGCTGCAGGTACGGCCCGATAGTTTTCATACCTTGGTACTGCGCCGTAGCGGCAAGCGCTATGCGGTTACCCCCGTGGACGATACGACCGATACCGAAGACGCGCTAAAGGCAGAACTGCGCTTCTACAACCTGGCGCGTGCGTGTCCGGAGGCTGCGCTGTCGCTCTCGCCGTCGGGCACGCCGGTGTTTCGATCGGTCGCGGCCAACGGTTCGGCGGCGCGCTCGGTCAACCCGGTGCGTGCAGCCGTTGCTGCCCAGTGTGGACAGGTCAGCACGCCAGCGCAGCAACTCCCCGCACTGCAGCCGGGGGACCATCTGAGCCTGTTCCTTTTGGGAACGGCACAGGCGCCGGTTTTGGTCATTCAGACCAACCGCACCGATGTCTTCAAGCGTTGAGCGACTGGTAGAGCGCAGCAAGCTGCTTGCGGTCCACCTTGTAGTTCACGGAGACAGGCAGACGCTCGCAAGCCAGCAGTTCTGTCGGCAGCATGTAGTGCGGAATCTTGCTGGCGAGCAGCGTTTTCCAGTCAGCCAACTCTGGTGGCAGGTTGGGGCCATCAGAGCCGATCTCTACAAAAGCGACCAAGCGCGCAACGGCTCCATCGGCACGGCGTAGGGCGATGGCGGCGGCAGGGCGTGCGCCCGGTAGCGTGGCCAGGGCGGCGTCTACCTCCAGCAACTCCAGGCGGTAACCGTGCAGTTTGATTTGGTCGTCGATACGGCCTTGGCAGTACAGCATGCCGTCTTCGGATTCGGCGCCCAAGTCTCCCGTGCGAAAGCCGCGCTCGCCATTGCGCTCGAACATTCGAGTGGCATTCAGATCGGGCCGGTTGAGGTAGCCCCGCATGACGTGCGGCCCCGCAATGCACAGCTCTCCACCGTCGCAGTACACGGCGCTGCCGCGCTTGGCACGCCCTATGGGCATAACGGCGTCGTTGGCGAGGTGGACGTCTTCGACGCGCAGCAATGTTGTGGCCACCGTCGCCTCCGTGGGGCCGTAGGTATTGAGGATGGGCAGATCTGGAAAGCGTTTGCGCAGTGCACGCGCCAACGGAACCGGCAGTGGCTCCCCGCAAAACAGCAGCGTTCGCAGCGACGGCAGCGCTGTTTGGTTGAAGCCTGGATTGGGGAGTTGCTGTTGGGCGAAGGAGGGCGTGGACACCCAGGTCGTGACCTGGTGCTCTTCCATGAGCGCAGCGACCTTCAGCGGTGACGCCGCCGTATCGCGGTCCAGCATCATGATGCTGCCGCCCATGGCAAGCGTGCCGAACACGTCGTAGAGCGATACGTCGAAGCTGAAGACCGTGTGGTTGAGAAAAACGGGGCGCGCTCCCAGATCGAAATCCAGGCGCATCCATTCGATGAACGTTTGCACGCTCTCTCGGCCAATCTGCACCCCCTTGGGTTGCCCGGTCGTGCCCGAAGTGAACATGATGTAGCACAAGGCCTTCTCTTCCATCACGGGCGCGGGCCCGGGGCGAACGACCTCGAATTGAGCACTGGCGGTGTCGTAAAGCAGGCTGGCGTCGAGGATGTCCAGGATGCTTTGCAGACGTTTTTGCGGATATACGGCATCCACTGGCACAAACGGCGCCCGCAGCATCAGCGCCCCGGTGAGCGCCACGAAAAAGGCCGACTGCTTGTGGCCACGGATGACGATGGGGGTGTCGGCATTCAGGCCCAAGGCACGTGCCTGTGCGCACCAGGCCAGGGCCTCTGATTGAAGTTCACGCCAGCTGAGGTGCCGATCGTGGGCAATGACGGCAGTTGCGTCCGGTCGAATTTCCAGGTCAACGAAACTGCCAGAATCAAAATCGAAATGCATGGGAGCCGATGATTTCAGCAGTGCGCCGCCACGTAGGTGGACAGAGTGCGAAGTGAGTGCAGGTGCTCCTCCACTTCCGTCAGTGGCACGGTACAGCCAAAGCGCCCCTCGATGGCCAGCATCAGATCGACGGCAGCGACAGAGTCGAGCAGTCCAGATTCCAGCAGCAAGGTGTCAGGGTCAACTTTTTTCAGAATGGTCGCGTGGATCATGTCGGCCAGCTGGGCTTCGATTTCGGAGGAGGTCATGGGCAGTGAGATGGGTGGTGGGGTGGTGTTCAGACGTTGCGTGTGATGGGCACGCCGAGCACCACGCTGGCGAGGCTGCCGAGAATGCGGTCGTCGTTGACCATCACCATTGCAGAGTGGGCGTCACGGATATGGCGACTGAGATAAAACTCGCCTTCTTCCATGTAGCCCTGGATACCGCAAATGCGCAGCGCGACATCGGTGATGCGCACTACCAACTCGGATGCGCCGACCTTCAGCGTGTTGTAGCTGACCATGCGGTCGGTGGCCGAAGCGCTGCAACTTGCGCCTTCGTACAGATCCAGATTCGCCGCAATCATGGCGCGCATTTGCTGCACCAGTGCTTCGCCCTCGGCAAGGCGCAGATTGGCGATCGGGTTGAGCGGCACGCCTGCGCGATTGCGTGCGCGCAGGAATGCCTGTGCGCGCGCCAGTGCGGAGGATGCAATGCCCAGCCAGACGGCGCCCAGCAAGATGTGCGAGGTAGGCAAAAGCGTTTGCGACATGGCGTGCGCGAAGAGGTCTGGGAAAACCTGCTCTTGGCTACAGTGGGAATGTAGATTAAAGCGCTGGGTGCAGGCGCCGCGCATGCCAATGGGGTTCCATGTATTGGTGCTGGCGAGCGTGGTTTGCTCGCGCAAGGTAGCTACCAATTGTTGATCTGATGCCGCAGCCTCTGGTGAGCGCCGGGCGGAGATCAGGAAAATGTCGGCCGCATGCGCGTAGGAAATGACGGAGCCGAATTTGTCCAGATGCAGCCCATCTTCGCGCGCATCAAGAAAGCAGGCACTGTGGCGGATAGCGCCACCCGTTGCGCCTTCCGTCGTTGCCGACGCGATCAGGCATTGCTCGCGGGCCATGCGCTCAAGAAGGTGGTGGTGCCACTCACTGTCCTGGGCATGGCCAATGGCCACGGCAGCTTGCGACTGGTGCATTGCAAAGATCAGCCCGGTAGAGCTGCAAGCTTCGGCCAAGCGCCTGCACACATTCGTAACCTCACGCAGCGACAGGCCTGGTCCACCATAGCGGTGCGGCACCAATAGCCCGAGCAGGCCTTCCGCACGGAGGGAGTCCAGTGCATGGTGTGGCAACTGTCCTGCCCTGTCGACTGCGTCGGCGTGTTCCGCTGCGATGGCGGCGGTGGTGGCGGCAGCAGAGGCTGCGAATGCTGTTGGAGACTCTGCGGTGGTGGAACTCATGCAAATAGTGCTTAGGGAAAGTTGCGGCATTCTCCCTGGGTGACCAAAGATCGGCAAGACTGCGTCTAGACATTGAGGCCGCTTACCATCGGGCAGCGACCGTGATGGCTAGACCTGCGCGCCCCAGGAATAGGGAAACGTTACCTCGTTATCGGAAGTCGTGATCAACCAGGGATCAATGGCAAAGGCTACGATTCGGTCTGCGCCATAGGAGCGTGCGATGGCCATTTGTGCGTTGATGCGATCGCCCGAAGCGGCCTTGGCGCGAAAGGCATTGTTGGTATTGGGCAAGGGCGGCAGTTGCTCGAATAATTCGACGATCAGGTCAAAGGGGATGGCACGCTCGCGCAACAGGACGCGCAAGGGCTCCAATCCCGCGTAATTGCCAAGGCCTGCCACGCCAACGCCATCCTGCAGCATGGGGCGCAATGCCACTTGATCCAGGATGTCGGTCCACAGCCCCGCCAAAGTGCCAGTGGTTGGCAAGGTGCTGTAAAAAGTGGACAACGCAAGTGGTTGTGTGGAGCTCTTGCTGGACGCGGCAGCAATGGCGCTCAGCCACGGAAGGAGCAACGCCCTTCGCTCGGGTGTCGCCCAGTTGTACTGGTCCAGTTCGTAAGGGAGGTACCAGCCACGGAATCCCGCTTGCGCTGGCCACCGACTTTCCTCCAGAGTCTGAACGCAACGCGCCTGGGTGCTGGCGAGGAAGTCGGGCAAACTCTGTGCGTTATCGCTGCGCAGGGCATTCCACCAGCCCTCGTCGTACGGCAGGCCGACCCGAATGCCAATGCCATTACTGCCGCCTTCGTCAAACAGCAATTGGATCAGTGCGTCTGGCATGGCCCATGGGTAGCTGCCGCCATAAATCGCGCTCCATTGCAAGATGATTTCGCTGCACCCCAGGTCGTGCATGATTTTGAGGCGCCGTTGCCACTCCGCGAGGGACAGCGTTTCATAGTTTTGCCATGGCTGAAGAAAGGTGGCCTGGAACTTCTCTGCAGTACCACCACCACTGCTGCAGGCCGCAAGCAGCGAGGTGGCAGCCATTGCCAGCCAGGTGCGGCGATTCAATTGCGTGTCGGGATCTATCAAAGGGGTGGTGTAATTGGGCATCTAGATTGCGTATCAGAGGCAAGATCGCTCAGCATAGCCACATCTTGTGCGACCTGCTGGGCGTTGCCTTGTTGACTCTGCCTTGTGAAGTTTGAAATTCCGTTTGGGCGCTGTTGGTGGAAGCCATTCGACAGGGCGAACGGGGCGGCCCCCTTGGCGCCTGATCAATGAAGGTGCACAGTCGTCAGTCCCATGCTGCGCCGCGTGCTATCTTGCGCGCCTCGCTTTCAACCGCCAGAGTTATCCCGCCATGCTTGCCAAACGCATCATTCCCTGCCTGGACGTCACCGGTGGCCGCGTCGTCAAGGGTGTCAACTTCGTCGAACTGCGCGACGCCGGCGATCCGGTGGAGATTGCTGCGCGCTACAACGCCCAGGGGGCAGATGAACTGACCTTCCTCGATATCACCGCCACCAGCGACGATCGCGACCTGATCCTGCACATTATTGAGGCTGTGGCCAGCCAGGTGTTCATTCCGCTCACCGTAGGGGGCGGCGTGCGCACGGTGGAAGATGTGCGCCGGCTGCTCAATGCCGGTGCCGACAAGACGAGCTTCAACTCCGCCGCCATTGCCAACCCGGACGTCATCAATGCGGTGTCCGACCGCTACGGCGCGCAGTGCATCGTGGTGGCCATTGACGCCAAACGCCGCCAGGGCGAAGACCTGGCCGCGCGCGGCGCTGGCTGGGATGTCTACAGCCACGGTGGGCGCAGGAACACCGGGCTTGACGCTGTCGCCTGGGCGCGCGACATGGCCGCACGCGGCGCGGGTGAAATTCTGCTCACCAGCATGGACCGGGACGGCACCAAGGCCGGTTTCGATCTGGAGCTCACCCGTGCGGTGAGCGATGCGGTTTCCGTGCCGGTGATTGCGTCGGGCGGCGTTGGCACCCTGGAACACTTGTGCGATGGCATCCAGATCGGCGGCGCCGACGCGGTGCTGGCCGCGAGCATCTTCCATTACGGCGAGTTCACGGTGCAAGAAGCGAAGCGGGCGATGGCGGCGCGCGGGATTCCGGTTCGTCTGGCGGCATAGCCCGCAGCCAAAATTTCAATAGAAATACGGCCCTAGTGCCGTGAGTTGGAAGTTCGTTTCAGAAAGCTGCCGAGAATCGCCGCCATGCCGCGTTGCAAATCCTCGCGATAGCTTCGGCTATCGCTGTGGTTTGCGCCTTGCCTGACGCCGATTTCGACAGCTTTCACTTTTTCAACCTACTTCCAATTCACGACACTAGCGCTTATGCAGTAAGCGGTAGAAGCTCTACTTTTGATAGCTAACTGCCAGCGATGGCCTCGCGCACGGCAGCCACCTGGCGGCGCGAGACCGGCACCAGGTCGGCCAGGCCCGCCAGGCGCACCGCCCAGCCTTCGCCTTCCTCCGCGTCAAAGTAGCGCTCCAGCGCCCGCACGGCGCTGCGCGCCACCAGCGCATTGCGGTGCACGCGCATCAGGTGTGCGGCGTGGCGCGATTCCAGCTCGGCCAGGGTGCTGTCGAGCACGTAGCTGCGCGCCGCGGTGCGCAGCGTGACGTACTTGAGCTCGGCCTTGCACAGCAACACTTCTGCCAGCGGCACGCGCTCGGTGCGGCCGAGGTCCTGAATCAACAGGCTCTCACCGGGCGCTGCCACGGCAGATGCCGGTGCGTGGCCGGATGGGTTGCGCAGGCGCTGCGCCTTGGCCAGGGCTTGCTGCAGGCGCTCCAGGCGCACGGGTTTGGTGAGGTAATCGAGCGCCTCCAGCTCGAAAGCACTGACGGCGTGCTCGGCATGTGCTGTGACAAAGACAATGGCGGGTGGCCAGGCGAGCGCGCGCAGGCGGTGCGCCAGTGCCAGGCCATCAAGCCCTGGCATGTGGATGTCAAGCAGCACCAGATCGACCCCGCGACCGTCACCTGGCGTGAGCAGTGCCAGGGCCTCGGCGCTGCTGGCTGCCTCAACGACACGGTGCGGCGGCATCGCGCCGCAATCGGCCAGCAGCGTGGCCAGGCGCCGGCGCGCCAGCGCTTCGTCGTCCACGATGAGAATGTTCATGGTGCGCGTCCTGTTTTGGCCGTGCGGGCCTCACCTGTTGGCTGCTTTGGCCGTGCGGGGGGGATTGAAAGCCGCACCTCGTACACAGCGCCGCGTATGCCAGCACTGAATTCGGCCTGCACATCGTGCAGCAGCGCCAGGCGGGCGCGCACATTGGCGAGCGCAATGCCGTGGCCCGGTGCGGCGTCACTTGTGCGCGCGCGCTCGGCAGGCAGAGTGTTGGTGATGCGGATGATCACCCGGCTGCCGCGCAGTTCGGTACAGACGCGCAGGCGCCCGCCCCAGTTGCTGGGCTCGACGCCGTGCTTGACGGCGTTTTCCACCAGCGGCTGCAGCAGAAGTGGCGGCAACAGAGCGCTGCCGGCGCGCGGGTCGATCTGCCACTGCACCTGCAGGCGCTCGCCAAAGCGCACCTGTTCGATGGCGAGGTAGCGCTGCGCCAGCACCAGTTCCTCGGCCAGCGTGACCGATTCGCCTTGTTCGATTAGCGCATGGCGGAACAGATCGCTGAGGTCTTCCAGCAGCGACTCGGCCCTGGACGGATCTTCGCGCACCAAGGCGATGGCGCTGTTGAGTGTGTTGAACAAAAAGTGCGGGCGAATGCGCGACTGCAGCTCGGTCAGCCGCGCGGTGGTCGCCGCTGGCGTGCGCCCGCGAGCGCGCAGCGCCAGGGCCGCCACCAGCAGGGCGGCGAGCAGCGCGCCGCTGGCAGCGCTTGCCCACCACGGTGGCGGTGCGGCGATGCCCACCATGGCCAATATGGTGCAGGCCCACAGGCCGGCGAGCGCACCCAGCAGCACGCCAACCAGGTATTGGACGCGCACCGGCAGGCGGGCCAGCAGCCGTTTGGCGCTGCAGGCGGCTACCAGCCAGGCGAGGGTTGCGGGCAGGGTGCCCCCCGTCAGCAGCGAGAGGCGGGCGAGCCAGTCGATCGGGTTTTGCGCGCCAAACATCACGCCCACGGCGAGCACCAGTTCGACGAACAACACCGCGCGCAGCACCACGCCCAGGTCGCAGGCATCGAAGACCAGCACGCGTGCGTGCTCCCGCGACTTGGGCGCTGGATCGGGCACTCCGGGAAGGGTCGATAAAATTTGCGTCTCGTGCATTGCGGCATCCGGGTGGTCCGGCTGTCGTGGGTGCGCGATTATTGCCCTGCCATGCCCACCAGCCAAGACCAAATCGCGCCTGCCGGCAGCGACTCCGCCCCTTCTGCCAACCAGCTCGACACCAAGGCCCAGGCCTGGTCGGCGCTGTTTTCCGAGCCCATGAGCGATCT
Organism: Simplicispira sp. GW247-4R2A; assembly: GCF_059424465.1. Lineage (NCBI taxonomy): Bacteria > Pseudomonadati > Pseudomonadota > Betaproteobacteria > Burkholderiales > Comamonadaceae > Simplicispira > Simplicispira sp. GW247-4R2A. The sequence goes on from NZ_JBWKZM010000003.1 coordinate 217,221, forward strand.
GGTCAAACGCTACACCGCCAGCGTATTTTTCGACCAGCGCCTGTGGCGTGCCGACATTGAGGGGAGCCTGGCCCACGCGGAGATGCTGGCCGCGCAAAACATCATTGGCGCCGCCGACCACGCCGACATCGTGCGCGGCATGGCCGCCATTCGCGCTGAAATCGAAGCTGGCCAGTTCGAGTGGAAGCTCGACCTCGAAGACGTGCACCTCAACATCGAGGCGCGCCTGACGCAATTGGTCGGCGACGCCGGCAAGCGCCTGCACACAGGCCGCAGCCGCAACGACCAGGTCGCCACCGACGTGCGCCTGTGGCTGCGCGGCGAGATCGACATGATTGCCGCGCTGCTCGCCGATCTGCAACGCGCCCTGGTTGAAGTTGCTGGCCGCAATGTGGAAGTCATCCTGCCCGGCTTTACGCATCTGCAGGTGGCGCAGCCGGTGAGCTTTGCCCACCACCTGCTGGCCTATGTGGAGATGTTTGCGCGTGATGCCGAGCGCATGCAGGACGTGCGCCGCCGCGTCAACGTGCTGCCGCTGGGCAGCGCGGCGCTCGCCGGCACCACCTACCCGCTGGACCGCGAGCGCGTGGCGCGCACGCTGGGAATGGTCGATGAAAGCGGCGCGGCGCGCGTCTGCCAGAACAGCCTGGACGCCGTGAGTGACCGTGATTTCGCCATTGAATTTGCCGCCGCCGCCAGCCTGGTGATGGTGCACATCAGCCGTCTGTCGGAAGAGCTGGTGCTGTGGATGAGCCAGAACTTCGCCTTCATCCGCATTGCCGACCGCTTCACCACCGGCTCGTCGATCATGCCGCAGAAGAAAAACCCCGACGTGCCCGAACTGGCGCGCGGCAAGGCCGGCCGCGTGGTCGGCCATTTGATGGCGCTGATCACGCTGATGAAAGGCCAGCCGCTGGCCTACAACAAGGACAACCAGGAAGACAAAGAGCCCTTGTTCGACACCGTGGACACGCTCAAGGACACGCTGCGTATCTTTGCCGAAATGATCGGCGGCCAGTTGGATGCGGCCACCGGCGAGAAAAGTGGCGGCATCACCGTCAATGCGCAGCCCATGGAAGACGCGGCACGCAAGGGCTACGCCACGGCCACCGACCTGGCCGACTACCTGGTGAAAAAGGGTTTGCCGTTTCGCGACGCCCACGAAACCGTGGCGCACGCTGTGAAAGCGGCGCAATCCCACGGCTGCGATTTGTCGGAGCTGCCGCTCTCGGTGCTGCAGGGCTTTCACCCCCAAATCGACAAGGATGTGTACGGCGTGCTGAGCCTGCGCGGCTCGCTCGATGCACGCAATACCCTGGGCGGAACGGCGCCCGCACAGGTCAGAATGCAGATTGCGCGGCACCAGGCGCGCCTGGGCTAGGAATTTTGAATGAAATTGGCCTCTAGCGCTTGATGCATAAGCGCTTACAGCTATCAAAACAATAGTTTTTAACGCACGGCTGTCCTAGCGGCAGCGTGTGGCAGCGCCCATTTTTTCCCGCCAAAGGAGTTCCGCCGATGTCCCCGTCTCGCCGCAGCCTGATCTCGCGCGCCTTGCGCACCACCGCCGCCCTGGGCGCCAGCCTGGCCCTGTGCAGCGCGTTCGCGCAGGGTGCCAAACCGATTCGTCTGATGGTCGGCTTCCCGGCCGGCGGCGGCTCGGACGCCATTGCCCGTCTGCTGGCCGCCAAGCTGCGCACGCCGCTGGGCACCGAGGTGCTGGTGGAAAACCGGCCCGGTGCGGGCGGGCAGATTGCGGCGCAGGCGCTCAAGGCCGCGCCGGCGGATGGCAGCGTGCTGTTCCTCTCGCACGACCACACCATTTCCATTCTTCCGCTGGTGGTCAAAAACCCCGGCTACGCGCCCGAGACCGATTTCGTGCCCGTGGCCGGTATCGCCACCTTCGTCAACGCCTTTGCCGTGTCAGGCGGCACGCCGGCCAACAGCTTTGCCGCCTACGTGGATTGGGTCAAAGCGAAGAACGGCGGCAAGGACGCGGTGGGTATTCCGGCGCCTGCTTCCACACCCGAGTTTCTGGTGAAGGTCATTGCCGACAAATACAAGCTCGATCTGGTGTCCGCCCCCTACCGCGGCAGCGCGCCCATGGTGACCGACATGCTCGGCAACCAGATCCATGCGGGCGTGGGTTCGGTGCAGGACTTCATTGAAAACCACCGTGCCGGCAAGATCCGGGTGGTGGCTGTGCTGGGCACCCAGCGCCAGGCGGCGCTGCCGAATGTTCCCACGTTTGACGAGCTCGGCCTCAAGGGGTTTGAAGACCTGCCGTATTACGGTATCTACGCCCCCAAAGGCACGCCGGCCGCCGAGGTCAAGCGGCTCTCGGACAGCGTGGCCAAGGTGCTGGCGCTGCCCGAGGTGCGCACGCAACTCGTCGCGCTGGGCCTGACGGTGGACTACATGACCGGTGCACAACTGGCGGTGCGCGAGCACGCCTACACCAAGGCCTGGACGCGCATCATCCAGACCAGCGGCTTTCAGCCGCAGTAGGTCTGGGCCGGCGGCGGCGGGCGCAGCGTCGCCCGATACCCTATTGCTGCTTCGCCCGTTAGATCGATCTGCGCCAGCGCCAGCCTGGAAAGCCTCAGATGCCCTCGCCTGCCAGCGCAAAAGGTGCGGCCTGGCAGACCTTCATGTAGGCCTCCAGGTCCTGGATGGGAAGCGGCCGGCTGAAGAAGTAGCCCTGGTAGGTCTGGCAGCCGTGCTGCGCCAGAAAATCGCGCTGTTCGGCCTGTTCGACCCCTTCGGCAATAACCTCCAGCCCCAGGCTCTCCGACAAGGCCACGATCATGCGGGCGATGGCGGCATCGTTGGCGTCGGTCAGCACATGGGAGACAAAGCCCTGATCGATTTTCAGTTGGTCCAGGGGCAGGCGCTTGAGGTAGGCTAGCGACGAATAACCCGTGCCGAAATCATCCAGCGAGAAGCACACGCCCCGGGCCTTGAGGGTGCTCATCTTCGCGATCACTTCCTCGATATTGGTGATGAGCAGGCTTTCCGTCAGCTCAAGTTTCAGCCTCTGAGGGTTGGCGCCAGTCTCCTGCAGCACCGTGAGTACCTGGTCGACAAAATCGGCATGGTGGAACTGCCGGGCACTCACATTCACGGCAATGGTCAGGTGCTGGCGGTCGGCATGCTCTGCCCATGCGGCCAGTTGCCTGCAGGCGGTTTCCAGCACCCAGCGGCCCAGGGGCAGGATCAGGCCGGTGTCCTCTGCCAGTGGAATAAAGTCGAGCGGTGAGATCAGGGCGTGCTGCGGATGCTGCCAGCGCACCAGGGCCTCCACGCCCACCATGGCGCCTGCCCCGTTGACCTGGGGCTGGTAGTGCAGAACGAAATCCTGGCGCTGCAGCGCGATGCGCAATTCCTTTTCGAGCGCCACCCGTTCGGCCAGCACGGACTGCATCTGCGGGTCGAAGAAGCACAAGGCATTTCGCCCCGAGGCCTTGGCGCGGTACATTGCGAGATCGGCCTGTTTGAGCAATTCTTCCACCGAGCCCTGGGACTGCCCAAACAGCGTCACGCCAATGCTGGGCGTATTGTGGTGCGCGCTGCCCTGCAGCACGTAGGGCTCATTGAGGGCGAGCAGGATGGTGGCCCCGACTGCTTCGGCCTGTTTCACGGCCTGCAGAGCATCCTGGCTCAGGCCCTCGAGCATGATGACGAATTCATCACCTCCGAGCCGGGCCACGGTATCGCCTTTGCGCACGCAGCCTACCAGGCGCTGGGCGACCTGCTGCAGCAGTAGGTCGCCCATGTAGTGGCCGCGCGTATCGTTGAGCCCCTTGAAGTCGTCAAGGTCGATGAAAAACAACGCCCCCCCGCGCTGGTTGCGCGTGCTCACGATCAGGGCATGCTCCAGGCGGTCCAGCAGCAAGCGCCGGTTGGGCAGGCCCGTGAGTGGGTCCGAAAAGGCCAGCAACTGGATGCGCTCTTCGTTCTGCTTCTGGTGCGTGATGTCCGAGAACGTGGCAACGTAGTGCGTTGGCTGGTCCAGGGGAGCGTCCACCGTCGTGATGGACAGCCATTGGGGGTAGATGTCGCCCGATTTGCGCCGGTTCCAGACCTCACCCTGCCAACGGCCGTAACGGGTGATGGCCTCCCACATGTCGGCGTAGAACTTGCGATCGTGCCGTCCCGACTGGAGCATGCGGGGGTTCTGGCCAATCGCTTCTGCACGGTCGTAGCCGGTGATGGTGCAGAAAGCGCGGTTGACGGCGATGATGGAGCCATCACGTTCGGTAATGCTGACCCCCTCGGCGATGTTGTCGAAGACCGTGGCCGCCTGGCGCAGATCATTTTCCATGCGCGTGCGTTCGGTGATGTCGAGCATGACACCGACCAGTCCGCCCACGCTGCCATCGGGGTGGGTGAACGTGGCCTTGTGGAAAATGACTTGGTGCAGCGTCCCATCCGCATGGCGCACTGCGCTCTCGTAGATTTGCTTCCCATGCTGCGCCAGAAGCTCCCGGTCCGCGGCCAGGTACCGGTCGGCCAGTGCTTGGGGCGCAACGCCAGGGGGCGTTTTGCCAACGATGTCTGCCGCAGGCTTTCCGATGAAGGCCTCAAAGGCGCTGTTGCAGCCCAGATAGCGCAGTTGGGCATCCTTGTAGAACAGGGGGCTGGGAATGGCCTCGATCAGCTGGTGCAGGAAGCTCAGTTGCCGGGACAGCTCTTCGGTGCGTGCCTGAACGCGCTCTTCCATCACCAGGTTGGCGTGCTGCAGTGCGGTGCTGCGGTCCTCAAGCAGTTGCTGGTCGCGCCGCCGTTCGGTCACGTCCTGCACGGTTTCGATGGCGCCGGTCAGCTGGCTCTGCGCATCGCGCAGTGGGGCGGCCGTGATGTGCAGCCAGCGCCCGTTCTCTGCGACGTTGGCCAGAAATACTTCGACCTCCAGCGCGCCTGCGATCAGGGTGGAATAGCGAGCGTTGGGGTAATGGGTGGCGAGCACATCGTCCGGAGCCTGGTCGACCAGCAGACTGGCCAGGGTCGGCTGGGGGGTGGGGTACCAGGCGCGCCAAACCTCGTCGCGGCCCAGCATCGTGGTGGCGTCCCTGCCTGTCAGTGCGGTGCAGGCACGGTTCCAGTGGGTGATGTGGTGCTGTGCGTCGATGACGAAGGTGGCCAGTGGGCTGCCATCGACAATTTGCGCGAGCTGGCGTTCCCGCTCGCGGATCACCAACTCCGCTCGCCGCAGATCGGTGATGTTGCTGCCTGTGCCATGGTAGCCCTCGAAACGGCCCTGATCGTCAAACCGGGCGCTGCCGCTGATGGAAAAATACTGTGTGCTGCCGTCCTCCGCAGCGATTTCGTATTCGAAATGGCGAAAGGGCTCGTGCCGCTGGTGGCAGGCGATGTGCTCGGCCAACTGGTCGTCGGTGATTCCTTGAATGGGCATATCCCAGCGCCGTTTCCCAAGAAAATAGCTGGGCGCGCGGCGCAGCTTTTCGGGTGAGTTGCCGAAAAACCGGATGAAACGAAACTCGGTGTCCTGTTCCCAGAACCAGTCGGACGAGAGGTTGGAAAAATCCGTCAGCGTGCGGGTGCGCTGTTCGACCAGTCGCTCGGCGCTTTCGTAGGCGGCGCGCAGGGCGGTGTCGGCCCGGTGCCTATCGGTGATATCGGTGTAGGTGGAGACCAGACTGCCATCGGGCAGCGGCCGGTCCACGATGGCCAGGACTGTGCCCTGGGGGCTGATATGCTCGAAGGCGCTGGGTTGGCCCGCGCGCACTCGCGCTACCCTGCGGGACACCAGGGCCTGCAGTTCTGCCGGGGAATGGCCCGTGCCTTCTGCGTAGCGCTGCAACAACTCTTGCAGCGGCTGGCCAAGGCGAACCGCAGTCTCGGGAACGCCAATCAGATCGAGAAACCGCCGGTTCCACACCACCAACTGTAGGTGGCTGTCGAAGAGCGTGATGCCCTGGTCAATGTAGTTGACGGCGTCGTGCAGGCGGCTGAGACTGAACGCCATGGCCTGGCTGGCATGGCCCAGTAGGTCGGTCAGGCGGGTGTTTGGGGCGCTGCTGCCCAGCGCTTGTTCAATGGCGGGGGTGGACGTAGACGATGCGGGCACTTCCGGGCGCACCTGCAGCAGCGATGTCACACAAAAGCGCACGATCCGCGCCAGAGGGCGCACCACCTCCAGTGGCCCGGCGATGGCAAAGCAGGCCATCCGCTGGCCGCCCAGGTCGATGCCCATGTTGATGCCCTCGCGCATGGTCGCCGAGTGGGCGGCTTCCTCCGGGGTGACGCTGTATTCTTCCAGCGTGCCTTGCATGATGCGCTGCGCCATCGCGTGCGTGTGGCCGATGCGCTCACGCTCGCTCGACGCCACGATGCGCCCACCTTCCCCCATGAAGCTGCAGACCAAATCCAGTTCCGCGTGAAGTACATCACACAGGTTCTGGCCAAATGGAATGTCGAATCGCGTGGGCATGGCGTATTGTGCTGGCAGGATGGCACGACTCCGGCATTGACGGGTCCTGTCGTGCGAGCACGGCATTATTTTGCTCGCCTTGTGGTTCAGCAGAGGAGACCAGAATGAATATAAGAATCGCTGTCTGGGGCCTTGCGCTGGCCACCGCCAGCGCGCAGGCGTTTCAGACCAGCCGCTTTTCGCCACAGGGCGAAGTGGCCAGCGTGCGCCAGGTGGTGGCGCACTTCGACGCGCCGGCGGTGCAGTTTGGCGATCCCAAGGCGCCAGCACCGTTTGCCATCACCTGCAGTGACGCTGCTGCCAGCCAGGGCTCGGGCCGCTGGACCAGCGAGCGCGAATGGGTGTTCGATTTCGCACAGCATCTGCCGCCCGGTGTGCGCTGCACCGCGCAGCCCAATGCAGCACTCAAATCGCCCTCTGACGCAGAGTGGAAGGGCGCTAGAAGCTATGCATTCAATAGTGGCGGCCCGTTGGTCGAGCATGTCGGACCGGGCACCTGGCAAGCACTCGACGAAGACCAGTTCTTCGTCCTGCAACTGAGCGGTCCGGCGACATTGGCGAGCGTCAAAGCCAGCGCCTGGTGCAGTATGGAAGGCGTGGGCGAGCGTATCCCCGTTCGCCTCATCGACGGCGCCCAGCGCAGCGAATTGCTCAAGGCGCTGCATCTTGACAAAGAGGCCGCGAAGGCGCCGCTCAGCATTGCCACGCTGGCCTGCAACCGGCGGTTGACGCCTGGCAGCAAGCTGCAACTGGTGGTGGGCAAGGGCTTGGCCACGCCCAGCGGCATCGTGACCAAGGTGGACAAGCGCTTTGACTACACGGTGCGTGATGCTTTCACCGCGGACCTCAGCTGCGAACGCGAGAACGCGCAGGCGGCCTGCCTGCCTATTCGGCCGATGACGGTCACGTTCAGCGCCCCCGTGTCCTGGAAGCTGGCGTCGGCGCTGCGCCTGCGTGGGCCGCACGAGGTGCTCAAGCCCGACCTGAATGGTGACGACGAGGGCACGGTCGTGCAGGGCGACACTTTGGTGAGCCGGCTGCGGTTTTCTGCGCCGTTTACCGAAGCAAGTGCGTACACGCTTGAGCTACCGAAAGACTTCGTCGATGCCTCGGGCCGCACGCTGGCCAATGCCTCGATGTTTCCGCTGGCGGTGGGCACGGGCGCCATGCCGCCGCTGGCCAAGTTTGCCGCCGCGCCGTTTGGCATCGTCGAGCGCTTTGCCGAGGGGCCGGGTGGCCCGGCGCTGCTGCCTATCACGCTGCGCAAGGTCGAGTCCGCCCTGCGGGTGCAAACCACGGGCCCGGTTCCAGTCAAGGCAGGTGTGCCCATGCACACGCTGACGCCGCAAAGCGATGCCGACATCATTGCCTGGTACCGCCGCGTGCAGTACTACAGCCACGACCAGGTGCAGCGCCAGCAGGCCGGGCGCGATGCACGCATTGCCCTGCCCAAGCCTCTGCAAGATGAAAGCAAGGATTCCGTGCAAAGCCGCATGGTGTCCTTGCTGGGCGGCCAGCCCGGCGTGCACAGCGTCACCCTGCCGCAGGCCGCTGCGAGCGACCCGCGCCCCTTCGAGGTGGTGGGTGTGCCGCTCACACCAGGTTTTCACGTGCTGGAAGTCGCTTCGCCCCTGCTGGGCGCCTCCCTGCTGGCGCCTGAATACGGTGCTGGTCGGACGATGTACGTGCGCACCAGTGCGCTGGTCACCAATCTGGCGGTGCATTTCAAGCTGGGCCGTGAGAACGCGCTGGCCTGGGTGACCTCGCTGGACAAGGGCAAAGTCGTCGAAGGCGCCAAGGTGCAGGTCTCGGGCTGCGACGGCCGCCTGCTGGCTTCAGGCCTGACCGACGCCCAGGGCCGTGCGTCCATCAGCGGGCTGCCGGCCAATGCACCCGACTGCAACGAAGGCCAGGACGATTACGGCAGTGCCGACGGCTACTTTGTCAGCGTACGGCACACCGGTGACGACGGCGTGGCCGATATGGCGTTTACCTGGAGCCAGTGGCAGCGCGGCATCGAACCTTGGCGCTTCAATGTGCCCACCAGCAGCGACGCCGAGCGCGATCAGCGCGCCCACACCGTGTTTGACAGAACGCTCGTGCGCGCCGGCGAAACGGTGTCGATGAAGCATTTCCTGCGTGCCGAGACGGCAGCGGGTTTTGTATTGTCCAAAGCCGAACCCGCCGAACTGGTGGTCACGCATGTGGGCAGTGGCCAGCAGTTCGTTCAGCCGCTGGCTTGGCGCAGCACCGCAACCGGCGGACGCAGTGCGCTGAGCGAATTTGCCGTGCCGCCGGCCGCCAAGCTGGGCGTGTACAGCGTGGAGCTGCGCGGCAAGGGTGAACAGGCGCAAAGCCTGGCGTCGGGGCAGTTTCGTGTCGAGGCCTTCCGCCTGCCGGTGCTGGAGGGCCATGTCGGCCCGCAGCAGAAGGACGCTCTCGTCAGCCTGCGCAAGGTGCCCGTGGACGTGCAGGTGCACTACGTGGCGGGCGGCGCGGCTGCGCGCTTGCCGGTGCGTGTTTCGGCGCTGGTGCGCAGCAAAAGCCTGACGTTTGCCGACTACGACGAATTCTCTTTCAGTCCGCCGCGCGAGCGCGATACCCAGAACGCGCAGCAAGACATGGCCGATGGGGGCGACGACGGCGACGAATCGGGCGCGCCCTCCAGCGCCGCCAGCGACTCGCGCATCATCGCCGACAAGCTGCCGCTTGCGCTCGACGCCAAGGGAGCTGGGCAGGTGACGCTGGACCCGGTGCCGCGCGCCGCAAGCGCACAGGAACTGGTCATCGAAGCCACCTACGCCGACCCCAGCGGCGAGGTGCAGACCCTGCGCAGCAGCAACACCCTGTGGCCGGCCGGTGTGATTGCCGGCATCAAGACCGAGGGCTGGGTGGCATCGGGCAGCAAGGCGCGCTTCCAGGTTCTGGCGCTCTCACCCGACGGCAAACCGCTGGCCGGTGTGCCGCTGCAGGTGCAGGCGCGGGTGCGCACGACAACGAGCAGCAGGAAGCGCATCGTCGGCGGCTTTTACAGCTACGACAACCACACCGAAACGCGCGATCTGGGCATCCTGTGCACCGGCAAGAGCGATGCGCGCGGCCTGCTGCTGTGCGAGGCGCGGCTCGACGACGTGGGCGAGATCGAGCTCGTCGCCACGGCTCGCGACAAGGACGGCAACACCTTTGACGCCGCCGCGTCCCTCTGGGTCAGCCGTGCGGGCGAGCAGTGGTTTGGCGGCGAGAACCACGACCGCATCGACGTGCTGCCCGAGCGGCGCAGCTACCAGCCGGGCGAGACCGTGCGCCTGCAGGTGCGCATGCCATTTCGCGAGGCGACGGCCCTGGTGGCGGTGGAGCGCGAAGGCATCCTTGAGACGCAGGTGGCGACGCTCTCGGGCAAGGACCCGAGCGTGGCGCTCAAGGTGCAGCCCGACTGGGGGCCCAACGTGTACATCAGCGTGCTGGCGCTGCGCGGGCGCTTGCACGAGGTGCCGTGGTACAGCTTCTTCACCTGGGGCTACAAGGCACCGCGCGAATGGTGGGGCGCCTTCTGGTACGACGGCAAGGAGTACAAGCTGCCCACCGCCCTGGTGGACCTGAGCAAACCGGCCTTCCGCTTTGGTATGGCCGAAATCAAGGTCGGCGCGGCAGCGCACCGCATCGACGTCAAAGTGGCGGCCGACAAGGCCAGCTACCCGGTGCGCGGCAAGGCGCAAGTCACCATTACCGCCACACTGCCGGGCGGCAAACCCGCCGCACACGCCGAAGTGGCGCTGGCCGCCGTGGACGAAGCGCTGCTCGAACTCATGCCCAACACCAGTTGGAACCTGCTCGGCGCCATGCTGCAGCGGCGCGCCTGGGGCGTGCAGACGGCCACGGCGCAAATGGAAATCATTGGCCGGCGCCACTACGGCAAGAAGGCCGCTGCGCCCGGTGGTGGTGGCGGCCGCGTGCCGACCCGCGAGCTGCTCGACACGCTGCTGCTGTGGCAGCCCGTGGTCAAGCTCGACGACAAGGGCCAGGCCCAGGTCACCGTGCCGTTGAACGATGCGCTGACGAGCTTTCGCATCGTCGCCGTGGCCGATTCCGGTATCGGCCTGTTTGGCACGGGCGCTGCCACCATTCGCAGCACGCAGGATCTGCAAATCATCAGCGGCCTGCCGCCGCTGGTGCGCGAGGGCGACCAGTTCCGCGCCCAGATCACGCTGCGCAACACCACGGCCAAGGCGATGCAGGTCGAGGCCGCTGCGCACGCCACGCTTATCGACCTCAAACCACAGACAGTAGACATCCCCGCAGGCGAAGCACGTGAAGTCGCCTGGGACGTGACCGCGCCGGAGCAGTTGGGCCAGACGCGTGCGCAGGCGATTCTGTGGGAAATCGAAGCGCACGACACGCTCGGCGGCGCGCGCGACGCGCTCAAGGCGCAGCAGCGCACCGTGCCCGCCGTACCGGTCTCGGTGCAGCAGGGCACGCTGGTGCAGCTGGGTGGCAGCTATGCGCTGCCTGTGGCGCCGCCGCCCACTGCCTTGCCGGGGCGCGGCGGCATCAGTCTTGCGGTGCAACCCAAGCTGGCCGAAGGCCTGCCCGGCGTGCGCGACTGGTGGGCGCGCTACCCCTACAGCTGCCTCGAGCAGCAGGCCAGCAAGTCCATCGGCATGGAAGATGCGGCCGCCTGGCGCGCCCTGATGGCGCGCGTGCCGACCTACCTCGATGAAGACGGCTTGGCGAACTACTTCCCGCCGCGTGCTGGCGAGACGCGCCAGGGCAGCGACACGCTCACCGCCTTCCTGATCTCCGCCGCCGACGAAGCCGCCAAGCTGGACCCCACGATGGGCCTGCCGGACGCCGTGCGCGCGCCCATGGAGCAGGCGCTGGTGGCCTTTGTCGAAGGCAAGATCACGCGCAAGTTCTGGAGTCCGCGGGACGACTTGGCGATACGCAAGCTTGCCGCCATCGAGGCGCTGTCGCGCAGCGGCAAGGCGCAGGCGCGCATGCTCAGCAGCATCACCATCGCGCCCAACCAGTGGCCCACGCACGCGGTGATCGACTGGCTGCGCATTCTGCGCCGCGTACCCGGCATCGCCAACCAGCCCGCGCGCCTGCAGGAAGCGGAGCAGATTCTGCACAGCCGCCTGAACTACCAGGGCACGCGCGTGGCGTTCAGCACCGAGCAGCAGGACGACTGGTGGTGGCTGATGCAGAACAGCGATGTGAACGCCGCCCGCCTGCTGCTGGCCGTGGTGGATGATCCGGCCTGGCAGGGCGATCTGCCGCGCCTCGTCACCGGCTTTATCGCTCGCCAGCAAGGCGGCGCCTGGCACACCACCACGGCCAACCTGTGGGGCGCTCTGGCCCTGCGCAGCTTCTCGGCCAAGTTCGAGAGCGCGCCGGTGGCCGGCACCACGCAAGCGACGCTGGGCAGCGAGACCGCCCAGGTGGACTGGGCCAAGGTGGAGCGCCGCAAGCCCAGCGACGCCGCAGGGGCCGCGCACCAGACCAGCACCTTTGGCGCGCCATCGGCCCCCGGCATGCTCAGCGGCAACGCCATGTTCCTGCCTTGGCCCAAAACCAGCGGCCAGACTTTGGCCGTCACCCACCAAGGCACAGGCAAGCCCTGGCTGACCGTGCAATCGCTCGCTGCCGTGCCGCGCACCGCGCCGCTGGACGCGGGCTACCGCATACGTCGCAGCGTGGTCCCCGTAGAGCAGGCCGACAAGAGTCTGCCGCCCGGCCAGTATTCGCGCGGCGACGTGCTGCGCGTCACGCTGGAAGTGGACGCCAGCGCCGACATGACCTGGGTGGCGATCACCGACCCGATTCCCGGCGGCGCCACCATCCTGGGCAGCGGCCTGGGGCGCGATTCCGACATCGCCACCCAGGGCGAAAAGCGCTCGGGCCATGGCTGGCTCGCCTTCGAGGAGCGCAGTTTCGAGGCCTTCCGCAGCTACTACGCCTATTTGCCCGCAGGCAAGGTGACACTCCAGTACACGGTTCGGCTGAACAACGCGGGCAGCTTCGCCCTGCCACCCACGCGCGTCGAGGCGCTGTACGCGCCAGAGATGTTTGGCGAATCACCCAATGCGCCAGTGAGAGTGGTGCAGGCATTGGGGAAAAATGCTCCTGTAAAGTGAGCTATGTTCGCTTTATCCGTAAGCGGTAGAGGCAGTTTTTACTGATATTTTGTGTGGCCCATGCAATCGAGCGTCTTCATAGAACTGCGGTTTTGGTTTCTGTTGGTGCTGTCAGGCGTTGCGCCCATCGCCATCTATTACGGGCTGCTGGTACGCCGTGCGGTGTCTTCTGGCACGGTTTTGGCGCTGGGTCTGCTGCTTACGGTGATTGCCGGGGTGGATGTGTACCTGCTGCAGTGGCTGAGCCACCTGGCGGCAAAGACCAGATCCGCGGTCGATGACGCGGTGTTTGTCTCCGAAGTGCGTGTGGCTTTGTATGTGTTGCCAGTGCTGTTTGGCGGTATTGGCGTGAACCTGGTCTCGCATGTGCTGCTGCGCCACCTGGCGCAGGCCGAGCGCCGTTTCGACACCGAGCACCGCAATGACTGAGGCCGGTGCGCTGCGCGCCGGGGTTTGCATGGCGTTGCTGGCGTTCACAGCGGTGCCCGCCAGGGCGCTGCCCTCATTTGTCCAGGTGCACGCCGCATGGCGCTCTTCCGAAACCCTGGTGCTGTCGCGCGAGGGTGAGGTGTTGCAGCGCGTGCGCACTGACCCCAACGTGCGGCGCGGCGAGTGGGTGGCGCTCGCCGATGTGTCACCCGCGTTGCGCAGCGCCATGCTGCTGTCGGAAGACAAGCGCTTTTACGAGCACAGCGGTGTCGATTGGCAGGCTGCGACAGCCGCGGCCTGGGCGAACCTTTGGAACGAGCGCACGCGGGGTGCCAGCACCATCACCATGCAGCTCGCCGGCCTCATCGACGAGAGCGTCGGCGCCGATTTGCGCCAGCGGCCGGGTGGCCGCAGCCTGGTGCAGAAGATCGGTCAGGTGGCGGCGGCCGAGGTGCTGGACCGGCGCTGGCGCAAGGACCAGATTCTGGAGGCTTACCTGAACCTGGTGCCGTTTCGCGGGGAGCTGGTGGGCATTGATGCGCTCAGCCGCAGCCTGTTCGGCAAGGCGGCCCACGGTCTGGACGAGCGTGAATCGGCCATCACCGCAGCGCTGGTGCGCGCGCCCAATGCCAGCAGCGCGCAGGTGGCGCGCCGGGCCTGCGGCGTGCTGCGCGAAATGCAGGCGGCGGGCAGCAGCGCCGCAGCGCCTGCCAGCACCGACTGCGATGCGCTGGCGCTGCTGGCCAGCGGCACCCTGGCACGCCGCGCCTTTGCCGCCAGCGACGGCATCGCCCCGCACTTTGCCCGCCGCGCGCTGGCGGCCTGGTCGACCGGGGCAGCGGCTGGCGCGCCGCCGCCCGCACGCCTGACCACCACGCTGCGCGCGCCGCTGCAGCGCTTTGCCGTGCAGACCCTGTCGCAGCAATTGCGCGAGCTGGCCGGCCGCAATGTGCAGGATGGCGCGATCGTCGTGCTCGACAACGCCAGCGGCGAGGTGCTGGCCTGGGTCGGCTCGTCCGGTGACCTCAGCGAGGCTGGCGAAGTGGATGCCGTGCTGGCCAGGCGCCAGCCCGGCTCCACGCTCAAGCCCTTCCTGTACGCCCAGGCGCTGGCCGAGCGGCGCTTGACGGCCGCCTCGCTGATCGACGACTCGCCCGCGCACATCGCCACCGCAGGGGGCCTGTACATCCCGCAGAACTACGACCTGCACTTCAAGGGCTGGGTGTCGGCGCGCACGGCGCTGGCGTCCTCGCTCAACGTGCCGGCAGTGCGCACGCTGGCCATGGTGTCGCCCGACGCGTTTTTTCAGGAGCTGCAGGCGCTCGGCCTGGAGCTGCGTGAGAGTGGCGGCTACTACGGCCTGAGCCTGGCGCTGGGCAGCAGCGAAGTCACGCTGTTGCAACTGACCAATGCCTACCGCGCGCTGGCCAACGGCGGGCGCTTGAGCGCGGTGGCGCCGCCGCTGGCGCATGCGAAGCCGCCGCCGCCGAAATGGACGCGCGTGATTGACCCCGGCGCCGCCTTCATCGCCTCCGACATCCTGTCCGACCCGAATGCCCGCGCCCGCACCTTCGGGCTCGACAGCGTGCTGGCGACACGCTTCTGGAGCGCCGTCAAGACGGGCACCAGCAAGGACATGCGCGACAACTGGGCGCTGGGCTGGTCCGAGCGCTACACCGTGGGCGTGTGGGTGGGCAATGCGGCGGGCGGCGCCATGCACGAGGTCAGCGGCAGCAGCGGCGCGGCGCCCATGTGGGCGGCGGTGATGGGCTACCTGCACGCGCACGAGGCCAGCCGCGCCCCGCGCCCGCCCAAGGGCGTGGTGCAGGCGGCAGTGCGCTTTGGCCCCGATGCGGCCACCGGCAACCCGCTGGAGGCGGCGCGCAGCGAATGGTTTTTAAAGGGCACCGAGCAGCCGTTGTTTGCTATTGATAGTGAAGCTGCTAGCGCATATATACCAAGCGCTAGAGGCCAAAAAGACCATAAAAATTCGCTGCCTGCGCAGCCGCCGGCTCTGCGCATTGCCGAGCCCGCCTCCGGCGCCGTGGTGGCGCTTGACCCCGACATTCCCCCCGCCAACCAGCGCCTGCGCTTTGTCGCCGCGGGTGCGGTGCCCGGCGCCCCGCTGCGCTGGCGCCTCGACGGCAAGCTGGTCGGCCGCCGGCCGGTGCACGCCTGGCCGCCGTGGCCGGGGCGCCACCAGTTGCAGCTAGAGGATGCGGGCGGACGCGTGCTCGATGCGGTGCGCTTCGAGGTGCGCGGGGCCGGCGTGGGCGCGTCCGCACCGAGAAAACCTTAGCGCCTGTTCAAGGCGTGAGGACTGCAATATTTATAATATTCATATTCTCTGCTTCATTTTGTGCGCCAACCTGCCTCCCGTCGACTGATCCTGCTGGCTTTGCTGGTGGCCTTGGGCATCGGGGCCTTGTTTGCGCAAGCGATCTGGGCGATGCGCTCCCATGCCTTGCGGCACGCCGAGAGCACCGGCGCCAATTTGGCTTATGCCCTGCAGCAGTCCATTGCCACACTGCTCAGAACCCTCGATCCGTCGCTGCAGGGCTTGGCGGGCGATCTTGCGAATCCGCAGGTCATGGCCCTGAGTCCTGATTTGCGCAACCGCGTGCTGTTTGACCACTCCCTGCGCGCCGAGGGGCTGTCGGCTGTGCTGGTGCTGGACGCACAGGGCCAGCGGATCTTCGACTCTGGCGGGCTCGGACCGGGCGGAACGGATTTTTCCGACCGCGACTATTTCCGTGCCTTTCAGTCCGGGGGGCACCAGGGCTTGTTCATTGGCCATCCCATCCGCTCGCGGCTGACGGGTCGGGACTGTCTGCCGGTCAGCCGTGCCTGGTTCAAGCAGGACGGCAGCTTTGGTGGGGTGGTGGTGGGTTCCATCCGGCTCGACTATTTCCACACGCTGTTCGCCGCCGTCCAGATCGGGCCGCAAAGCAGTCTGAACCTGTACCAGACCAATGGCGCGTTGATCGCACGCCTGCCGTGGGCGGCAGGGGACGTGGGGCGCAGCGTGGCAGGCTCGGAAAACCTCGCCCGCATTACCGCGAGCCCCAGCGGCACCTTCACCAGCCGGGCCGTGATCGATGGTGTGGAACGCTTGTATGCCTTCCAGCAGGTGGGTGACTTTCCGCTGGTGGTCAACATTGGGCAGTCAACGGATGAAATCCTGGCCGGCTGGCGTCGCCATGCTGCGCTGGTGGGCGGCTTTGCCCTGCTGCTGATGCTGGCCTGCCTGGGACTGGCGGTGCTCTTTGTGCGTGAACTGCAGCAGCGTCAGCAATTGGCCGGGCAACTGCACCAGGCAGAACGCGACCTGCATACCATTCTCGACAACCTGCCCTCCATGGTCGGCTATTGGGACACCGAGCAGCGCAACCGTTTCGTCAACCAGACCACCAGTGCGATGTTCGGGCGCTCGCCTGAAGCGTTTCGCGGACTGCTGGCGCAGGAATTTCTGGGTGAACAAGACTACGCTTTTGTCCGGCCATACCTCGAACAGGCTTTGCAAGGGCGCGCACAGCTGTTTGAGCGGACCCTTACCGATGCCAACGGGCAGCAGCGGCACATGCAGGTCAGCTACACCCCGGACCGGGGCAGCAGCAACGGTCTGGTGCGTGGCATCTTTGTGCAGATGACCGACATCACCGAGCGCAAGCGCATGGAAGATGAGATTTTTCAGGAAAAGGAACTCATGCGCCTGACCCTGCAGTCCATTGGCGATGCGGTGGTCTGCGCCGACGCGCAAGGCCGCATCACCTACCTCAATCCGGTGGCCCAGCGCCTGACAGGCTGGCAGGCCTTCGACGCCGCCGGGTGCGACGTGGATGAGGTCGCGCCGCTGTACCTCGCCAATGGCAAGCAGACCCAGCCCAGCCCGCTGCGCGTGGCGCTGGCCACGCAGGCGGCCTGCGGCCCCACGCGCGGCGTGGTGCTGCACCGCAAGGACGGCCAGCGCTTCGAGGTGGAAGAGTCGGCTTGCCCCATCATCGACCGCGAGCACCGTCTCACCGGTGCGGTGATGGTGCTGCACGACGTGACCGAAACCATGGCCATGGCCGAGCGCATGGCGCACCTGGCGCAGTACGACGCGTTGACCGATCTGCCCAACCGCGTGCTCCTGCAGGACCGTGCGCAGCACGCCCTGGCGCTGGCGCGCCGCGAAGCCAAGGGCCTGGGCGTGATGTACCTCGACCTCGATGGGTTCAAGCAGATCAACGACGCCCTGGGCCACGACGCGGGCGACCAGCTCCTGGTGCAGTTTGCGCGCCGCCTGGTGGCCGCCATGCGCCAGTCCGACACCGTGTGCCGCCAGGGTGGGGACGAATTCGTACTGCTGCTCCTCGGGCTGGAAGACCCTCGGCAGGCGGCTGCCATCGCCGGCAAGGTGTTGGGTGTGTGCCAGGAGCCCTTTGTTCTCAACGGGCAGATGCTGAAAATCGGTCTGAGTGCCGGGTTGGCGTTGTTCCCGCAGCACGGCAGTGACTACGAGGAACTGGCCCGCCATGCCGATACGGCCCTGTACGCCGCCAAGCGCGGTGGGCGCATGCAGGTGCGCTGCTACCGGGGACAGGCTGCAGAACCCGAAGTGCTGGCGTTGCCGGGTTCGCCGGCCCCCGTGTTGCAAGGCGCCTAAAATGCTATTGAAGAAATAGCTGCAAACGCTTTCCAAATAAGCGCTACAGGCCATTTTTGTTTGAATTTTCGAGCGCTGCCAGTGCGCCAGATTTAAATTTGCTCCGCGGCCGCACAAATAATTTTGATGGTGCGCGCCGCGCCGTGCCCCTACGATTGTCAGCACTTAGAAACCTGCCAGGAGACCAGCGTGAGCGACCTTTCCACCATGACCTGCATCGAAGACCTGCGCCGCGTCTACAAGCGCCGCGTGCCGCGCATGTTCTACGACTACTGCGACTCGGGCTCCTGGACCGAAGGCACCTACCGCGCCAACATCGACGAGTTCCAGACGATCAAGCTGCGCCAGCGCGTGGCCGTGAACATGACGGGCCGCACCACCCGCAGCACCATGGTGGGCCAGGACGTTGCCATGCCGGTGGCCATTGCGCCCACGGGCCTGACCGGCATGCAGCATGCCGACGGTGAAATCCTGGCAGCGCGCGCCGCCAAGGCTTTTGGCGTGCCCTTCACGCTCTCGACCATGAGCATCTGCTCGATTGAGGACGTGGCCGAGCACGCCGGCCCGGGCTTCTGGTTCCAGCTCTATGTGATGCGCGACCGCGACTACATCGAGCGCCTGATCGACCGCGCCAAGGCCGCCGGCTGTTCAGCGCTGCAGCTCACGCTCGATTTGCAGATCCTGGGCCAGCGGCACAAGGACATCAAGAATGGCCTCTCGTCGCCGCCCAAGCCCACGCTGGCCAACATGATCAACCTGGCGACCAAGCCGCGCTGGTGCCTGGGCATGCTGGGGACGAAGCGGCGCAGCTTCGGTAACATCGTCGGCCACGCCACGGGCGTGGGCGACATGTCCTCGCTCGCCTCGTGGACCGCCGAGCAGTTCGACCCGGAACTCAACTGGGGCGACGTCGAGTGGATCAAGAAGCGCTGGGGCGGCAAGCTGATCATCAAGGGCATCATGGACGCGGAAGACGCCCGCCTGGCCGCCGACAGCGGCGCGGATGCGCTCATCGTCAGCAACCACGGCGGGCGCCAGCTCGACGGCGCGCCTTCGTCGATTGCCGCGCTGCCTTCAATAGCGCAGGCGGTGGGCAAGGACATCGAAGTGTGGATGGACGGCGGTATCCGCAGCGGCCAGGACGTGCTCAAGGCGCGCGCGCTCGGCGCACGCGGCACCATGATCGGCCGGGCCTTCCTCTACGGCCTGGGTGCCTACGGTGAGTTGGGCGTTACCCGCGCGCTGGAAATCATCCGCCGCGAGCTCGACCTGACCATGGCCTTCTGTGGCCGCACCGACATTGACACGGTGGATGAGGGCATCCTGCTGCCGGGCACCTACCCCAAGCCGTGATCTGAGCGGCAGAGCCAGCGTCCCTGGTGGCTTCTGGCGACCGGTGGCAGCCTGGTGAATCCAGTCGGCGGCGCGGTGCGTATACGGAAAGCAAGAATTGCCTTCCTCCACCACAATCCATGCATGCCGCCACCATCCTTCGATGCCGAACTGGTCACGCTCATCGACCGCATTGCGCAGCGCGACGAAACCGCGTTGCGTGCGCTCTACGACCTCACCTCGCCCCGCCTCTTTGGTTTGGCGATGCGCGTCCTGCGCCGGCGCGACGCGGCCGAAGATGTGCTCCAGGAGAGCTTTCTCACCGTCTGGCGCGCCGCGGGCGATTACCGGCTCTCGCTCAGCCCGCCGCTGGCCTGGCTCGGGGTCATCGTGCGCAGCCGTGCGCTCGACGCCTTGCGCAAACACGCCAGTGCGCGTGCCGACCGCACCCAGGAGCTGGACGACAGCCTGGGCCACGCGCTGGAGAGCGACGCCCCCGACCCCATGGACGCGGCCGATGCCAGCGAGCAGGCGACGGCCCTGCACACCTGCCTGCAGCGCTTGGAGGCGCGCCAGCGCGAGGTGGTCAGCCTGGCCTACCTGCGCGACCTGAGCCACAGCGAGCTGGCGCAGCAGCTCGCCTTGCCGCTGGGCACGGTGAAAACCTGGATCCGGCGCGGGCTGGAGCAGTTGCGCGGCTGCATGGCCCGCTACGCCTGAGCCCGCCATGAACCTCCACCAACACCCCGACCTGCTGCAGACACTCGCTGCCAGCTACGCGCTGGGCACGCTGCGCGGCGGTGCGCGCCGCCGCTTTGAGGCCCAGGCGCGCGAACACCCTGCGGTGCGCGCCGCAGCGTTGTTGTGGCAAACGCACTGGGCGGGCCTGACCGAGCTGCAGGCGCCCGAGCCGCCGCCCGCGGCCGTCTGGATGCGCATTGACAACCTGGTGCAGGCCGAACGCGCGGCCCTGCGCCACCAAGCGAACCAGGCCAACCAGCCCCGCGCCGCGCAAGCGAGCGCACCGCGCTGGTGGCGCCGACTGGCGCTGTGGCAGGGCGCTGCCGCCGGCGGGGCGTTTGCCACGCTGGTTGCGGTCGTTGTGGCGGTACAGGTCACGGGAGGCGTGCGCGAATCGGCCCACCAGCAGATTGCCAGCTTGCAGACCGAGCTGGCGGCGCGTGGGCAGACCACGCATGTGGCGGTGTTGCGGGACGACAAGGCGCATGCTGAATTGCTGGTCACTTTCGATGCCCAGGCGCAGCAGTTGCACCTTCAGCGGGTGGGGGGCTTTGCCGTGCCGCCCGACCGCTCGCTGCAGCTCTGGGCGTTGCCCGCGGGCGGCAAGCCGCGTTCGCTCGGTGTACTGGCAGCCGCGGCCACCCAGGCCTTGCCGGCGGCGGCGGGCCAGGTGCAGGGCGTTCCCATGCTCGCCATCAGTCTGGAGCCCAAGGGAGGCGTGCCGTCCGAAGGCGGCCCGACCGGGCCGGTGCTGTTCACGGGCGAATGGATACAGAAGACCGTTTGAGATTTTCGTAACGAACCAGGGCCTTCGAATGAAAAACAGCACGCCGAAGTTGCTCGCCGCGCTGGCCACAATGGCCGTGATGGGCCCGCCGGCACAGGCCGAAACCGGCAAACTGCTGCTCACCGGTGGCGTCAGCAGCATCACCGGCACGGCGGGTGGCGGCATCACGCCCTGGGCCGTCATCGGCAGCAATGCCACGGAGGGCGAATGGGGGGCCAGTGCCTTCACCACCCGTGCCGCCACGCATGACTACGCGCTCACCAGCTACGGCGCCGCCCTGGCGTGGAACGAGCGTGTCGAGCTGTCGGTGGCCCGGCAGGATTTCGACGCCAGCGCGGCGGTGGCACTCAACGGCATTGCACCGTTCGGCGTGCAGCCGGGCCAGCACATCCGCATGGATATCCTCGGCGCCAAAGTGCGCGTCGCTGGCGACGCCATCCTGGACGCCGACACCTGGATGCCACAGATGTCCATCGGCCTGGAGCACAAGCGCGTGCACCCGGGATCGCTGCAATCGGTGTTCGACTTTCTGGGTGCCAGCGCACAGTCCACCGATTTCTACGTCAGCGCCACCAAGCTGTTGCTGGACAAAGGCCTGTTGCTGAACGCCACGCTGCGCTCCACCCGCGCCAACCAGAACGGCTTGCTCGGCTTTGGGGCCGCCGCGCCGGGCCGGGGCGGGCGCAGCCTGCAGCCCGAGTTTTCGGTGGCCTGGCTGCTCCGCCACGACCTTGCCGTCGGCGCGGAATGGCGCTTCAAGCCCGACAACTTGCAAGCCACCGGCCGCGCGGCAGGCCTGGGCGCGGCGCTGCGCGAAGACGCATGGAAAGATCTCTTCGTGGCCTGGGCGCCGAGCAAGCACCTCTCGCTCACGCTGGCCTGGGCGGACCTGGGGCGCATCGTCCCCGGCATCACGGGCGACCGGCGCCAACGCGGCGCCTACCTTTCGGCCCAGGTGGCCTTCTGATGCGGGGAACCCCATGAAAGCTTTTGCCCTGTGCTGCACCCTGATGGTGTCAGGCGCCACCCTCACGCTGGCCCACGCACAGACCACTGTGCCCCACGCCGCTGCGCCTGCTGCCGCACCCTCCGGCCTGTATGCGGCGCTGGGCGAGCAAGCCGGAATTGACCGCCTGGTCGATGATTTTGTCGAGCGCCTGGTCCGTGACCCGCGCATCGGCCCCCAGTTCAAGGACACCAAGCCCGCCGCGCTCAAGGAAAGCCTGGCCGAGCAGTTCTGCGTGCTGAGCGGCGGCCCCTGCACCTACCACGGTGGCACCATGCGCGAGGTGCACGCCGACATGGAGATCAACAAAGGCGACTTCAACGCCCTGGTGGAGCAACTGCAGCGCGCCATGGACGCCCAGGGCATCGCCTTCCGCCAACAAAATCGTCTGCTGGCGCTGCTCGCACCCATGTACCGGGACATCATCACGCGGCACTGAGCGTTCCGAGTTGCTCTTGTTTTGATAGCTTCTTGCATAAGCAGTGCAAGCGCTGTTGCCGAAAATGTGCAAATCCAGGTGCGCAAGCAAGCGCACGCTACCCTTGCCGCCGTGGTAGAGCGGCAGAGGCTCTCCATGCTGCCAACGGCAGAGCCCCGGCTTCTTTGCGAGCCGCTCAAGCGCTGCGCCGCCGCGCACAATACCGGCCGTGACCGTTTCCGAGACAAATCCTGGCCCAGACGCCTCGCCCGCCATGCCGGCAACCGGCGGCAAGCTGCGCCGCATTGCCCACCTCGACATGGATGCGTTCTTCGCCTCTGTCGAACTGCTGCGCTACCCGCAACTCAAGGGGCTGCCGGTGGTGATTGGCGGCGCGCGGCGGGCGGTGGACGAGCTGCTGCTGCAAGGCCCGGACGGCAGCGGCGGGCGCGAGCGCTGTTTTATTCCCGTAGCCGACTTTCCGCTGCTCAAGGACTACGTCGGCCGGGGCGTCATCACGACGGCCACCTACGCGGCGCGGCAGTTTGGCGTGGGCTCGGCCATGGGCATGATGAAAGCTGCCCGGCTGTGCCCGCAGGCCATCGTGCTGCCGGTGGATTTTGACGAGGTGCGCCGTTTCTCGCGCTTGTTCAAAAGGACGATTGCCGAGATCGCGCCGGTCATGGAGGACCGCGGCGTGGACGAGGTGTACATCGACTTCACCGACGTGCCTGGTGGACAGCGCGAAGGCGGGCGCGTGCTGGCGCGGCTGATCCAGAAGTCGATTTTTCAGGCCACGGGCCTGACCTGTTCGCTCGGCGTCGCACCCAACAAGCTGCTGGCCAAGATGGCCAGCGAATTCGACAAGCCCAACGGCGTCGCGGTGCTGTACGAGCACGAATTGCAGCAGCGCATCTGGCCGCTCGCCTGCCGCAAGATCAACGGCATTGGCCCCAAGGCCGGGGAAAAGCTGGCGCGCCACGGCATCACCACCATCGGTGAGCTGGCGGCCTGCCAGAAAGACTGGCTGGTCGAGCATTTTGGCCGCGCCACCGGGGCCTGGCTGCACGAATCGGCCTGGGGGCGCGACAGCCGCCCGGTGCAGACGCACAGCGAGCCCGTGAGCATGAGCCGTGAGACCACTTTCGAGCGTGACCTGCACGCAGTGCGCGACCGCCGGGAGCTGGGGGCCATCTTCACGTCGCTGTGCGAGCAGGTGGCGGCCGACCTGCAGCGCAAGGGCTATGTCGGGCGGGGGATAGGCATCAAGCTGCGCTATGCCGACTTCTCGACGGTGACGCGCGACCACACGCTGGCCGTGCCGACGCAGGATGCGGCTGCCATCCGCCACGCGGCTGGGCTGTGCCTCAAGCGCGCGCCGCTCACCCAGCGCCTGCGGCTGCTGGGCGTGCGCGTGGGTGGGCTGAGCCGGCTGGCCAATGGGTCGCCGGGGCAAACCCCGCCGAGCTCCAGCGATCTGCCGGCGCCCGCCAGCCAGCCAGGGCTCTTTTGATCGCCCTCTGGATGTTGTTGGCACACTACTTCTGTGCTCGAACACAGGCCCGTTGGCGTGAGGGGTGACTGCAAAACTGCAGTGAATTTTTATACTCGGTTACATCTCCGAGGTCTTCATGCGCACCAATCTTCCTGTTACCCACAACGAATTCGACTACCCCGACCACGAGCTGCTGATGTCGACCACCGACAACAAGGGGGTGATGACGCATTGCAACGCCGCCTTTGCCCGGGTCAGCGGCTATTCCATGGACGAACTCATGGGTCAGCCGCACAACCTGATCCGCCACCCCGACATGCCGCCCGAAGCCTACAAGGACCTGTGGGCCACCATAGGCCGGGGCCGCAACTGGACGGGCATGGTGAAGAACCGCCGCAAGAACGGCGATTTCTACTGGGTGCGCGCCAACGTCACCCCCATGGTGCTGGATGGCAAACCGCGCGGCTACATGTCGGTGCGCGTCAAACCCACGCGCGAGGAAGTGCGTGCGGCCGAGGCTTTGTACCAGCAGATCCACGAAGAACGTGGGCGTGGTGCCCCCAGCTTCTACCTGCATGCCGGGCGCGTGCGGCGTCCAGGCTGGCGCAATGCGCTGGGCAAGCTCCAGCGCTTTAACCTAACGCATCGCCTCTTCGGGCTTCTGCTGCCGCTTCTGGCGGTGGCTCTGGCCCCAGGGGTGCTTGGTTGGAGGGAAGGGAATGTGTTCATGGTCCAGGCCACCGTGCTGGTGGCCCTGACGGCCCTCACGCTGTGGTGGTGCCAGCGAAGCATCACGGCGCCCCTGATCACTACCGCGCGCCTGATGACCGAGATTGCCGGTTGTGACCTGGCCCACCCGCAAAAAGAGCCGGCCGGCAACAGCCCGGTTGAACTGCTGCTGGAGCGGGTGCAGCGCATTCACCTCAACCTGCGCGCGGTGGTCGGCGATGCCCGCCAGGAAATTGGCGGCTTTGGCAGCATTTCTTCCGAGATTGCGCAGAGCGCACAAGATTTGTCCGAGCGCACCGAATCGCAGGCCAGCAGCCTGGAGGAAACGGCGGCGGCGATGGAGGAACTCTCCAGCACGGTGCGCCAATCGGCAGAAACCACGCAGCAGGTGCAAAAAGAAAGTGAGCACAGCGCCGAACTGGCGCGCAACGGCGGTGAAGCGGTGGCCCAGGTCGGCGCGGTAGTGCAGGCCATCGCGCAGTCGTCGGGCAAGATGGGTCAGATTATCTCCACCATTGAGGGCATTGCGTTCCAGACCAACATCCTGGCGCTGAACGCCGCGGTTGAAGCCGCACGCGCGGGGGAGCAGGGGCGGGGTTTTGCGGTGGTGGCCAGCGAAGTGCGGGCGCTTGCCCAGCGCAGTGCCACGGCGGCGGGTGAAATCCGCGGGCTGATTGGCGAGTCCGGTGCCCACATTGAGCGCGGCGCCGGGCAGATGCAGTCAGCGGGGAAAACCATTGCCCAGGTGGTGCAGTCGGTGGCACACGTCAACACCTTGATGGGCCAGATCAGCGTTGCCACGCTTGAGCAGGCTCAGGGTATTTCGCAGGTGAACGAGGCCGTGACCGACCTGGACCGCGTCACGCAGCAAAACGCCGCGCTGGTGGAGGAGTCCGCCGCTTCGGCCCGCACCATGAGCGACAACGCAGGCGTGCTCGGCCGCACGCTGGACGTGTTCAAGTTGTAGCCGGCAGTTCGGCTACTGCCGCGCCGTGCGCACGTTGGGCGGTATTGCCATGGGGTGGCTGGTGCGCCAGGGGTTGATGTCCAGACCGCCACGGCGTGTGTAGCGCCCATAGACCTCCAGCTTGATGGGCTGGCAGCGCGCCCAGAGGTCCATGAAGATGCGCTCGATGCATTGCTCGTGGAATTCGTTGTGGTTGCGAAAACTCACGATGTACTGCAGCAACCCCTCCTGGTCGATTTGCGGGCCGCTGTAGGCAATGCGCACGCTCCCCCAATCGGGCTGGCCGGTGACCAGGCAGTTGCTCTTGAGCAGGTTGCTGGTAAGCACCTCGCTGACCGGCGCCTCGTCGAATGCGGCGTGCAGCAGGTCCGGCGCCGGGGTGTAGCGGCTGCATTCGAGGTCCAGGCGGTCCAGGTTCAGGCCGTCCAGTTCGTGTATGGGCTCGCGGTCGAACGCCTCGGGCAGGAGCAGGCGCACGCCCACGCTGCCGCCGAGCGCGGACCCCCGCCACGCAGCTTCGGACAGGTCCGTGCGCATGCGCGCCGCCACGTCCTGCGGGCTGGCGAACGGCGTGTTGGCGTAGCTGCCCAGATAGAGCTTGAGCGACTTGCTCTCGATGAGGTTGGGCGACTCGCACGGCACGGTGAGGTGCGCCAGCGCCACCTGCGGCTTGCCACGCGGGTTGAGCCACGAGAGTTCGTACGCGGTCCACAGGTCGGCACCAAAAAACTGCGGCTGGGCGCCGACACCGATCTCGGCACGCTTGGCAGCGCGGGCAATGGGAAACAGCAGCGCAGGGTCGTAGTGTTCGGGCCTTGCGCTCGTTTTGCCCAGCGGGGATTGTTCAGGGGTGTTCATGGAGAAATACTGCAGAAATAATAGCTGGTAGCGCTTATGGGGTATGCGTTAGAGGCCATTTTCATTCAAATGTTCGCTCGCGCAGCCACTTGGTGGCAATCCACTTCTCGCCCGCCAGCACCGGTGCGCCGCCGTGCAGGCTGCGCGTATTGGGGTGTGGGCGGTCGTAGCGAAAGAACACTGCATTGCCGCGCTGAGGCGTGACGGTGAGTCCGAGTGCCGGGAACGCCGTGGCGCCGCCGGCTTCGGGCGTATTGAGGTACATCACCAGCGTTGCCAGGCGCTGGCCGCCGCGGCGCAGCATGGCGGCGGTGCCCGCCTCGCGGGGGTCGAAGTAGTCGTAGTGCGGCTTGTACTCGGCGCCTGGCCCGTAGCGCAGCACCTGCAGACCTTCGCCGTGGTCCACCGGCCAGCGCAGCAGCGCGGCAATGCGCTCTTCGATCTGGCGCACCAGGTCGCTCTCACCCCGCTCGAAGAACATGCCTTCGCTGGTGCGGTCGGCGTTGACTTCCTCGCCACCGGTGTGGGTCTCAACGGTGAGCGAGCGCGCCAGGCGTGGCCGCGCGGCCGCGATGAGGGCGGTGCATTCGTCCGCACTCAGCAACTGCGAGAAGACCGTCAGCGGCGGGTATTCCATGGCGACCACGACCTGCACCTGCCGGTCGGCTGCCGACAGGGTCGGCCGCGCTGCAGAGAGATCCGGCCCGGGCAGGGTGCGCACGCCGGCAGGGCTGTTGGGTGGCGTGTCCAGCACGGCGCCCAGTGCGGCTTGTGCCTGCTCGGTCTGCCAGCCCACGGCCAGCAGTGCCTGGAGCATGGCCTCGCGGTCGACGTTGCGGCTGCGCTGCTCCATGGCCCAGTGGCGCAGTTCGTCCGATACCGGCGTCGCGGCGGAAATGGGGTGGTTGTCCATGCCCTGGTTGTACCCCATCGGGCGCGGCGTCAGTTTGCGCGGCGGCGGAATACCAGCCGGTCGGGGGCCGATGCCTTCGCTGTGTAAGCGTAGCCATCGGCACCAAAAGCCTGTAGCGCTTCAAGTGTTTCGGCCCTGGTCTGGATGGCAAAGCGCGCCATGCGGCCGCGTGCGCGCTTGGCGTGAAAACCAATCACCTTGTAGGCGCCGCCGTGCCAGTCTTCAAACACGCACTCGGCAACGCGGGCGCGCAGGGCCTTGCGATCTACGGCTTTGAAATACTCTTGCGAGGCGAGGTTGAGCAGCAACGGCTCGCCGGCTTGGCGCTGCAACTGGCGGTCCAGGTAGCGCGCAATGCGCTCTCCCCAGTACGCGTACAGGCCCATGCCCTCGCTGGTGGCAAGGCGTGTGCCCATCTCCAGCCGGTAGGGCTGCATCCAGTCGAGCGGGCGCAGTACGCCGTAGAGGCCGCTCAGGATGGCCAGGTGCTCCTGCGCCCAATCGAGGTCGGCGGCGCCGAGGCTGCGCGCGTCCAGTCCGTCGTACACATCCCCGTTGAAGGCCAGCAGCGCCTGGCGTGCGCAGGCCGCGCTGGCGCGTGCGCGAAAAGCTGCAAAGCGCCCCACATTGAGAGCCGCCAGTGCATCGCTGATGTGCATCAGCGATGCCAGGTCCTGCGGCGCAAAGCTGCGCATCTGCTCGACCAGCGCGCGCGTTTGCGCGGGGAAAGCGGGAAGCGTATGCGGCAAATCAGCCGGTAGCGGGGTGTCGAAATCGAGCGACTTGGCGGGGGAGAGAACAATCAGCATTGGCCGATCTTCGCCGGAAATAAAAAACGCCGCCTCGCGGGATGCGAGAGCGGCGTTGCCGTGTGGGGGCAAGCCCCCAGGGATCAGCGTGGCTGATCGAACGGCAGTGGCATGTCGCGCAGGTCGCGGTGCGTTTCGACAAGGACCAGCGGGCCTTCGTCTGGCGTTGGCACAGGCGGACGGGCACGCGGCACGCGCACGGGAGCCGGTTCCGCCGCAATCGCGGCCTGAACCGCAGCCACCTTGGAGGCGTCGGAGTTCACCCACTGCAGGCCGGAGCTGCTGGCCACCTGTTGCATGGCGTCCACCGGCAGCTCATAGCGGCCCACAAGGGGCATGCCGGCTGCTGCGGGCGCCGGGGCCACAGGGGCCACCTCGGCCTGCGGCTCGGCGCGCGGAGCCTCTGCACGGCGGGGAGCCGGCTTGGGGGCAGCGACAGGCGCAGGCTGATCGGCCGGGGCTGTCGCAGGCAGATCACGCACGGCGGGAGCCGCCGGCGTTACCGCTTGTGGTCGCTCCGCTTGTGCCGTCGCTTCTGGCTCTGGCACCGCCACTGCCGCAGGCGCTGGGGATGCGGCAAAGTAGCTGCGGCGTACGGGCGCTTCTTCGGCGTTCGCTGGGGCTTCGCCTTCGTTGCTCAGCAGGCTGGGTTCGCTGTCGGCTGCCGGTGCTGCGTCCTGGCGCGTGCCGCGCTGGCGGTCGCGGCCATAGCGGTCGCGCGAGCGGCGCTCGCGCCGCTCTTGCGGCTCGCCAGCGCTGGAGCCGTTGGTTTCCTGGACGTTTGAGAGGTCGAGGTCGGGCAGAGAATCGAGCGGCGCCGTGTCGGCAAAATCGCCGCCGTGCGCTGCCTGCGCCTCGTTGTTGCGCAGTGCACGCTCGCGGCCCTCGCCACGCGGGGCGCGTTCGCGCCGGGCATTGCCGTTGCCCTCGCCGCGTTCACGGCGTGGTTCGCTGGTGCGCACGGGCCGGTCGTTTTGAACTTCTGCGTCTTGCGGCGGCAGCGAAACGTCAGCATTCGCGGCCGTGCTTTGCATGGCGGCTTCGCTTTGCTGCGCGGTAGCAGCGCCATTGGCGCGGCCTTCGCCGCGCCCGCGGCCCCGGCCGTCGCGGCCTTCACGGGGTTCACGGGGTTCACGGCCTTCACGGCCTTCACGGCTGTCGCTGCGGCCTTCGCCGCGTTCCGCATCGCGCGCAGGGCGGGCTTCGCCATTGCTGCGCTCTGCGCGGCCCCGGCCCCGGCCTTCGCCCTGGCCTTCGCGACCCGCTTCGCGCGCAGCATCGCCGCGGCCACCGCCGCGCCGGCTGCGGCCTTCACCACCACGGCCTTCGCCGTTGCGGCCGCCCTGGCGCGGTTCGCGTACGGGTTTCTCGGCTGCCGGTGCCGGCTGCGCGGCGGGCGCCGCCACCGGTGCCGGCTCGCCCATGCCAAAAAGGTTCTTGAGCCAGCTCATGAAGCCGGGTTCAGGAGTGCGCTGTACCGATGGCGGTGCGACCGGGGTGGCGGGTGCCGCAGCAGGCGCGTTGGCCTGGGTGGCGCCAGGGCGCGTGGTGCCGCGTGGTGCGCGCACTTCGCCTTCGGCGCGCGGGGCGGCCTGGGGCGCGGGCGCGTCGGGCAGCACGCCCTTGATCACCGGGGTCTGCTTGTTGGTGGGCTCTTGCGACCGGCGTGTCACGGCCGTTGGGTCTTCCACCTCTTCGACTAGCTTGTAGCTGGCTTCGATGTGGTCCAGGCGGGGGTCGTCGTGCTTGAGGCGCTCGAGCTTGTAGTTGGGGGTTTCCAGCGTCTTGTTGGGCACCATCAGCACGGCTACGCGCTGCTTGAGCTCGATCTTGGCGATCTCGGTGCGCTTTTCGTTCAGCAGGAACGAAGCCACTTCCACGGGCACCTGGCAGTGCACTGCGGCGGTGTTGTCCTTCATCGATTCTTCTTGAATGATGCGCAGGATCTGCAGCGCCGACGATTCGGTGTCGCGGATGTGGCCGGAGCCGCCGCAGCGTGGGCAGGGGATGGACGAACCTTCGCTGAGCGCGGGCTTGAGGCGCTGGCGGCTCATTTCCATCAGGCCGAACTTGCTGATGGTGCCGAACTGCACGCGGGCGCGGTCCTGGCGCAGCGCGTCGCGCAGGCGGTTCTCGACCTCACGGCGGTTCTTGCTCTCCTCCATGTCGATGAAGTCGATGACGATGAGGCCGCCCAGGTCGCGCAGGCGCATCTGGCGCGCCACTTCGTCGGCGGCTTCCAGGTTGGTGCGGGTGGCGGTTTCCTCGATGTCGCCGCCCTTGATGGCGCGGGCCGAGTTGACGTCCACGCTGACCAGCGCTTCGGTGTGGTCGATCACGATGGCGCCGCCGGACGGCAGTTGCACGGTGCGGGCGTAGGCCGACTCGATCTGGTGCTCGATCTGGAAGCGGCTGAACAGGGCGGCGTCGTCGCGGTAGCGCTTCACGCGGGCGGCATGCTCGGGCATGACGTGCGCCATGAACTGCTGGGCCTGGTCGTAGATGTCGTCGGTATCGATGAGGATGTCACCGATGTCGTTGTTGAAATAGTCGCGAATCGCGCGAATGACCAGGCTCGATTCCTGGTAAATCAGGAAGGCGCCCTTGCCGCCCTGGGCGGCGCCGTCGATGGCGCTCCAGAGTTTGAGCAGGTAATTCAGGTCCCACTGCAGCTCGGGGGCGCTGCGGCCAATGCCGGCGGTGCGCGCGATGATGGACATGCCGTTGGGGTATTCCAACTGGTCCATGTTCTCTTTGAGCTCGGCGCGGTCCTCGCCCTCGATGCGGCGCGAAACACCGCCGCCGCGGGGGTTGTTGGGCATCAGCACCACGTAGCGGCCGGCCAGTGAGATGAACGTGGTCAGGGCTGCGCCCTTGTTGCCGCGCTCTTCCTTCTCGACCTGGATCAGCAGTTCCTGGCCTTCCTTGATGACCTCGTTGATGCGTGCCTGGCTGGGCGGGACACCGGGGGCAAAGTACTGCCGGGAGATTTCCTTGAACGGCAGAAAACCGTGGCGGTCTTCGCCGTAGTCGACGAAGCAGGCTTCCAGACTGGGCTCGACGCGCGTGACGACGGCCTTGTAGATGTTGCCCTTGCGCTGTTCGCGCCCTTCGATCTCGATTTCGTAGTCGAGGAGCTTTTGTCCGTCGACGATGGCCAGGCGGCGCTCTTCGGGCTGCGTGGCGTTGATCAGCATCCGCTTCATGATGCGTGTCCTTCTCTCAAGTGGCGGGGCCGGCGGTGCGCAGAGATGGCTGCGCGCGGCGGGTGGCCCAAAAAATCCAAACAACGGCTCGCGCGCGCTAAAGCGCTGCGCAGAGCCAACGGTGCCTGGACGGACGTCTTGAAACGAAGGGAATTGCCGAAGTCGCCAATAACGCTGTGTTTAGCAGAGCGGCAGAGGCGGGGGCGCGTGGAAGGGGGCG
>NZ_JBWKZM010000004.1:0-54505 GCF_059424465.1 Simplicispira sp. GW247-4R2A
CGCCCACACCCGCCCATGCACTCCATCACCTTGCGCTTTCTGGCCCCGCACAACAGCCCGCACGCCGGCGCCGGCGCCCGCGTCTCAGGCGGCAGCGTTCTTGGCTGGGTGGACGAAGCCGGCTTTGCCTGCGCCTCGGCCTGGGCGCGGGGCGCCTGCGTGACGGCTTTTGTCGGCAACGCGCACTTTTTGCGGCCGGTGCATGCGGGCGATTTGGTCGAGGTGCGTGCGCACCTGGCGTTCACCGGCGAGACCAGCATGAGCCTGGCAATTGAAGTGCACACCGGCGCGCTGGCCGGCAGCGAGCTGCACATGGTGCTGCACTGCGCAGCCGTCTATGTGGCGCTGGATGCTGCCGGCGCGCCGCGCGCCGTAGACCATTTCATTCCCGAAACGCCCGGCGACATGGCCCTGGCGCAGCGGGTGCAAGCGCAAATTGCCGCCGCGCAGGCGGTGCAGTGAGCCGCCGCCCCGCCGGTGAGGCAGCGGGCCTGGGGACGGGCGACCTGCTGGCGGCGCTGGCCGTGGTCGTCCTCTGGGGGCTTAACTTCATTGCCATGAAGTGGGGGCTGGAAAGCTTCACCCCCTTTGAACTGGGCGGCATGCGCTACGTCGCCGCCGCCCTTCCGATGGTGTTTCTGGTGCGCCCACCGCGCATTGGTTGGCGCTGGGTGGTCGGATTTGGCATGTTCCAGGGCGTGGGACAGTTCAGTTTTGGTTTCTTTGCGCTCAAACTCGGCATGACGGCGGCGCTGGCCAGCGTGCTGATGCAGACCCAGGTGTTCTTCACCGCGCTGTTTGGCTTTATGGCGCTGGGCGAGCGACCCAGCCGCCCGCTGCTGATCGGCATGGCCCTGGCGGCTGTCGGGCTCGGGTGCTTTGCCATGAACTTCATTGGGCCTGAAGCGGGCAGCGCCGGCGGTGCCACGCTGATCGGCATTGCGCTCACGCTGTGCGCGGCGGCGTCTTGGTCGGTCTCGAACATCATTGCGCGCCTGGCACAGCGTGCGGCGCCGGGCTACGACCCGATTGCCTTTGTCGTCTGGTCCTGCCCGGCGCCGATTCTGGCGTTCGCTGCGCTCGTGGCGGTCACGGAGCCTGACGCTGGCCGCTGGCTCCACCTGGGTAGCTGGAGCGCTTTGCCCGGGCTGGCCTGGGGGTCGGTCGCGTACCTGGGCTGGGCGGCAACCATCCTCGGCTACGGCCTGTGGACACGTCTGCTCACGCGCCACCCGGCCAACCGGGTGGCGCCTTTCAGTCTGGGCGTGCCGGTCGTGGGCCTGGCGGCCGGCCTGCTGGTGCTGGGCGAAGTCGTGACCGGCTGGCAATGGGTCGGAACGGCCTTTGTCGTGGCGGCGCTGGTTTGCGTGGTGCTGGGCGGGCGCATGGCCCAGCGCAAAAGTACCCCGTAAAAAAGGCCCGCACCGTTTGCACGGTGCGGGCCTAGAAGCGAGGGCGCCTAGCGCCCTGCCGCAGTGTTTAGCTGCGTTCGCCGGTGGCGATCTGGTGGGCGCGGATAGCGACCAAGGCGTCCGAACGAACAGCGGCGCGGTCCAGATTGCTGGTGGTGCGTGCAGCGTAGTCGGCCACGGGGCCCTTGGCGAAGTTGGGCAGTGCCTTCTGGCCTTCGGCGCGCACGTCGGTGCTGCTGCGGGTGGATTGCACATGGGCTTCAAAGTCCGTGCCGTAGAGGTTGCCGTTCAATTCGCCGGCTTGGGCGCCGATGGAGGCAAAAGCGGCAACAGCGGCGATAGAGAGAATGCGTGCGGTGTTCATGATGGTTTCTTTCTTAAAAACGACTTAAAAAACCCGCTGCGGGAAGGACACGGTGCCCTTGGGGAGCGGTTTCGGTGAGTCGCCTTGTGTGTTCGGCTCATCGATGGGTTGAACTGTACGCCGCATGAGGTCGATTTAAAACCATTAAGTCACGAATTGACTGTTCCAGTATTTGAAACAATCTCGATCAACGGCAGGTGCGCAAAAGGTGCGCACTGGGCACAATGGCAACATGCCTTCCCTTGCTTCTTCCGTTCCACCCGCTGGCGCTGGCAGCGCCGAACTACTGGAGGCGCAACTGCGCCAAGCCGAGCCCTGTTTGTGGCCCAACCCCGATTGGCAGGCGGCCCCGGCGCCCGGTGAAGTCGGCCAGGCCCAGATAAACGCCGCGCAGCAGCGCTTCGAGCGTGCAACAGCCCTGTTGGCACACGTATTCCCGGCGCTAGCCGGTACCGGCGGACGCATCACGTCGCCTCTGGTGCGCACCGCCGATTTGCAGCGCGCCCTGGGCCTGGATGCTGCCTGCGGCGCGCTCTGGTTGAAATGCGACCACCTGCTCCCCGTTGCC
Organism: Simplicispira sp. GW247-4R2A; assembly: GCF_059424465.1. Lineage (NCBI taxonomy): Bacteria > Pseudomonadati > Pseudomonadota > Betaproteobacteria > Burkholderiales > Comamonadaceae > Simplicispira > Simplicispira sp. GW247-4R2A. The sequence goes on from NZ_JBWKZM010000004.1 coordinate 2,345, forward strand.
GGCTCGGTCAAGGCGCGCGGCGCGACGCACGAAATACTGGAACTGGCCGAGCGTCTGGCGCTTGCCCACGGGTTGATGGCGGCAGGGGACGACCTGATGGTGCTGGCCAGCGCCCCCGCGCGTGCGCTGTTTGCGCAGCATGAAGTGGCCGTGGGCTCGACCGGCAACTTGGGGATGGGGGTTGGGCTGATTGCCAAGGCGCTCGGGTTTCGCGCCCGTGTGCACATGTCGCACGACGCCAAGGCCTGGAAGAAAGCGCGGCTGCGCGCGCATGGCGTGGAGGTGCTGGAGCATGCAGGCGACTACGCGCTGGCCGTGCAGGCCGGACGCGAAGCGGCCGCCCAAGACCCGCTGTGCCATTTCGTCGACGACGAGCAATCGCGTTCGCTGCTGCTGGGCTACAGCGTCGCGGCTGGCGAGTTGCAGGCGCAACTGGACGCCGCCGGCGTGGTGGTGGACGCCCGGCACCCGCTGTTCGTCTACCTGCCCTGCGGCGTCGGCGGCGCGCCCGGCGGCATCACCCTGGGCCTGCGCGAGCGCTTCGGGCCGCATGTGCACTGCTTTTTTGCCGAGCCGGTGCAATCGCCCTGCATGCTGCTGCAATTGCGCGCTGGCCTGGGCGCCGAGCCTTCGGTGTACGACGTGGGCCTGACCAACCGCACCGAAGCCGATGGTCTGGCGGTGGCGCAGGCCTCGCGCCTGGCAGCAGGCCTGATCCGCGAGCGGCTCTCTGGCGTGTACACGGTGGACGACGCGACCCTGTTCCAGCACCTGGTGCGGGCCCACGAGGCAGAAGGCCTGCGCATCGAGCCCTCCGCCGCCGCCGGGCTCGAAGGCCCGCTGCGCCTGACGCACAGCGCCGTAGGCCGCGCCTGGCTGGCGCACACGGGTTTGCTCGCGCAGTTGCCGCAGGCGACCCACGTGGCCTGGACCACCGGCGGCTCCTTGCTGCCGGACGCCGAATTCGGGCAATTTGTCGCGCGCGGACGGGGCCTGTCCGCAACCGCTACTGCAGGCGCAGCCGCATCCTGAACCCGCAAGGAGACCTGAGCATGTCCACCGTAGATTTCGCCATCGTCGGCGCCGGCATTGCGGGCGCCAGCCTGGGCTGGGAGCTCGCCGCGCACGGCAGCGTGCTGCTGCTGGAGCGCGAATCCCTGCCCGGCTACCACACCACGGGGCGCTCGGCGGCGCTGTTCCTGGAAACCTACGGCACGCCGGCGATTCGCGCCATGACGCGTGCCAGCCGGCCGTTCCTGCAATCGCCTCCGCCCGGTTTCTGCGACAGCGCCATCCTCTCGCCGCGCGGCGTGGTCTATATCGCAGGGCCCGACCAGCTCGACCTGCTGGACGCCACCGAAGCCGAACTGCGCCCCCATGCACCGCAACTCGAACGCCTGTCGGCCGACGCCCTGGCCGCACGCCTCCCCTGCCTGCGCCGCGAGGCGCTGGGCGGCGGCCTGCAGGAAGGGGGCGCCGCGGACATCGACGTGCACAGCCTGCACCAGGGCTATCTGCGTGGGCTGAGGCAGCGCGGCGGCGCGCTGCGCACCGATGCCGAAGTGGTCGCGGTCAAGCACCACGACGGGTGGTGGGACCTCACGCTGGCCGACGGCAGCCACGTGCGCGCGCGCACCCTCGTCAACGCAGCCGGCGCCTGGGCCGATGTGCTGGGTGAGATGGCGGACGCCGCCCCCATCGGCCTCACGCCGTGCCGGCGCACCGCCTTCACCTTCCCGGCGCCAGAGGGCATGGATCTGGCGCGGATGCCCGCCATCATTGCCGTGGACGAGAGCTTCTACATCAAGCCCGACGCGCGCCAACTGCTGGGCTCACCCGCCAACGCCGACCCGACGACGCCGCACGACGTCATGCCCGAAGAGATCGATGTGGCCACCGGCATCTTCCACATCGAGGAGATGACGTATTTCACCATCCGCCGGCCCACGCACACCTGGGCGGGGCTGCGCTCTTTCGTGCCGGATGGCGAGATGGTGATCGGCTGGGATGGCGGCGTGGGCGGCCTGTTCTGGCTGGCCGCGCAGGGCGGCTACGGCATCCAGAGTGCGCCCGCCTACGCCCTGCTGGCGCGCAACCTCGTGCTGGGCGAAGCGCTGGACGAGAGCCTGCAGGCGCAGGGCGTGGACCCGGCTGCCATGTCGCCCGCTCGTTTGCGCTGAAATTTAAGAGAAATAGGCCGCTAACGCACAGCCTGTATGCGCCTGCAGCTATATTTACCGTAGCTATCTTACGCCAGCGCTGCCTGCAGTTGCGCCCGCGTGCGCTCGGCTTCGCGCCGTGCAGCCTGGGCAAAATCCTTGCCGTTGCTGGCGTACAAAATGGACCGCGACGAGTTGACGACGATCGGCCCGTCCACCCGCCAGCCGGCGCGCACCGTGGCGGCGGCGTCGCCCCCCTGGGCCCCCACGCCGGGAATGAGCAGCGGCACCGTGGGCGCCAGTGCCCGCACGCGCGCGATCTCGGCCGGGTAGGTGGCGCCCACCACCAACCCGAGCTGGCCGTTGCGGTTCCACGGCCCCTGCGCGAGGCGGGCGATGTGCTCGTACACACGCGGCTGGCCTTCCACATCGGCCAGGTGCTGGTTCTGCAGATCGTCGCCCCCAGGGTTAGACGTGCGGCAGAGCAAAAAGACGCCCTTGCCGGGGTACTGCAAATACGGTTCGATAGAGTCGTAGCCCATGAAGGGCGAGAGCGTCACCGCGTCGGCGCCATAGCGCTCGAACGCCTCGCGTGCGTACTGCTCGGCGGTGGAGCCGATGTCGCCGCGCTTGGCGTCGAGGATCACCGGCACCTGCGGCGCATTGGCGCGCATGTGCTGCATCAGGCGCTCCAACTGGCCCTCGGCGCCGTGCGCGGCAAAGTAGGCGATCTGCGGCTTGAAGGCGCACACCAGGTCGCAGGTGGCGTCGACGATGGCGGCGCAGAAGTCGTAGAGCCGGTTCGGGCCCTCCGGCACGCAAGCAGGGATGCGTGTGGGTTCGGGGTCCAGCCCGACGCAGAGCATGGAGGCGTTCTGCGCCGAAGCGGCGCGCAGCATGTCGAGGAAGTCCATGGGGGGATTTTAGGCAGCCAGGACCACCAGTTTGCACGGTTCAGCGGCCTTGGCGTCGGCGCACAGGCATGGCGGATGGCATGAGGGGGGCATCACGGCGCTGCGAGGGTGCGCGCATCGATGTAAACCCAGGCCGTTCGCCCGGAAGCCAGTTGGGCCGCGACGCGCTTGTAGTCGGACACCTCGTAGCGGTCTGCCTGCGCGAGCTCCTCCTGCGTCACTTCGAAAACGGTCCCTGCCACACGGTCGTCTGGCCTGCCGGTGCGGGCGACGATGGGGTGGTGGGTTTTCCCGCTGGTCCTCACCACATCGGGATCTTCAATCTTGACCATGGATTGGTGAAAACCTAGCAGCTCGTCGGCGGTTCCATGAAGGAGTCTCCCAAACGTGGCCTGTTGCACATCACGCTGCTGGAGCGTTCCATAGGAGAAGAGAAGCTGCATCATGGGCATGGAAGTGTCATGAAAAACGGTTGCGCCCCGCATCGGCAAGCGTGCCGTGCCGGGAACATGGGGCGGTGAAGGCAATGCTGAATAAGTCCCTCACGCGCCGCGCATCCGTGCTTCGGGCGGTCTGCGGCGTTGCAAATCCTCACCATAGCTGCGGCTATGGCTGCGGTTTGCGCCTTGCATCCCATCCCGATGCACGGCACGCGCCATCGCGGTGACTTATTCAGCATCGCCTTAAATCATTCTATTGGGCGGCATCTGGAGACGGTATTTTGCGAGGAGTGAAACCCGCATGCTTGCCATTGACCCGCGCCACCGGCAACGATCCAAGAGGGCGTCGGCCTGGAACCGTGAATCGCTGCGCTCCCACCGGGTGCCCGCGCTCACGCAGCACGCTCAAAATGAAACACCGCCGTCCCCGCCCGCGCGTTCGGCAGCCAGCGCACCACTTCGCCGTCCTGCAACCCAAAGGCGTCGAGGATGCGCAGCTGGTTCTTATGCGCCAGCACCTCAAAGTCCTTGTAAGTGCCGACGCGGATGTTGGGCGTGTCGTACCACTGGTAGGGCAGGCGCCGCGTCACTGGCATACGCCCGCGCAGCACCGAGAGCCGATTGGGCCAGTGGGCAAAATTGGGGAAGGCGACGACGCCGGCGCGGCCTACACGCGCCGTTTCGCGCAGCATGACTTCGGCGTTGCGCAGATGCGGCAGGGTGTCGATCTGCAGCACCATGTCGAACGAGTTGTCCTCGAAGAGGGCCAGGCCTTCGTCGAGGTTGAGCTGCACCACGTTGACGCCGCGGCGCACGCAGGCCAGCACGTTGGCATCGTCAATTTCGACGCCGTAGCCGCTGCAGCCGCGCTCTCGTTGCAGGTAGTCGAGCATGGCGCCGTCGCCACAGCCCAGATCGAGCACGCGTGAGCCCTGGGGAACCAGCGCGGCCAGCGCCTGCATGGTGGCCTTTTCAGTCATGCCAGCTCCTTGGCAATGCGATCGAAATACGCGCCGACGACGCCCAGGTAGCGGGCATCGTCGAGCAAGAAGGCGTCGTGCCCGTGCGGCGCATCAATTTCGGCGTAGCTCACGTCGCGCCTGTTCTCCAGCAGCGCCTTGACGATTTCACGCGAACGCGCGGGGGCAAAGCGCCAGTCGGTAGAAAAGCTGACCAGCAGGAATTTGGCGCTGGCGCGCGCCAGCGCCTCGGTCAGGTTGCCGCCAAAAGCACGCGCGGGGTCGAAGTAGTCGAGCGCGCGGGTGATCAGCAGGTAGGTGTTGGCATCGAAATACTCGCTGAACTTGTCGCCCTGGTAGCGCAGATAGCTTTCGATCTGGAACTCGATGTCCTGCGTGCTGTAGTGGTAGTCGCGCAGCAGCGTGGCCGGGTCGTCCGACGGCGGCGCCTGGCCGGCGAGCAGCTCGGGCGGCCGCAGGCTGCGGCCGAACTTCTCGTTCATCACGTCGTCGGAAAGGTACGTGATGTGGCCGATCATGCGGGCGATGCGCAGGCCGCGTTTAGGAACCACGCCGTGGCGGTAGAAATTGCCGCCGTGGAAATCCGGGTCGGTCACGATGGCGCGGCGCGCCACCTCGTTGAAGGCAATGTTCTCCGCCGTGAGATTGGGCGCACTCGCCACCACCACGGCGTGGCGCACCCGCTCGGGGTACTGCAGTGCCCACGACAGCGCCTGCATGCCGCCCAGGCTCCCACCCAGCACGGCGGCCAACTGCGCGATGCCCAGCACATCGAGCAGCCGCGCCTGGGCATTCACCCAGTCTTCCACCGTGACCACGGGAAAGTCGGCGCCATAGACCTGGCCGGTGGCCGGGTTCTCGTGCATGGGGCCGGTGGAGCCAAAGCACGAGCCGAGGTTGTTGATGCCGATGACGAAGAAGCGGTTGGTGTCCACCGATTTGCCGGGGCCGATCATGTTGTCCCACCAGCCTTCGCTCTTGTCCTGGCCAGCATAGACGCCCGCCACATGGTGCGATGCATTGAGCGCGTGGCACACCACCACGGCGTTGGAGCGCGCAGCGTTGAGCGTGCCGTAGGTTTCAAACGCCAGCGTGTAGCCGGCGATGGACGCACCGCTTTGCAGCGCGAGTGGCTCGGAAAAATGCTGGAACTGGGGCGTGGCGAGTAGCGGCATAAAAAAACCCGGCAACGCTAAAAACGGTACCGGGTGGCTCGCGGACGGTCTTTAGCAGTATTTGTAAAGCGCCCGCAAGCTGTGGCAAATCGGCGCGTGGCAGCCACTATAGCAAAGCCGCAGGTGCCCATGCGCGCCATACGGGCGTTGTGCCAAGGCACAATTTAGAAGAAAAGGGAAATAAAAGCGGCCGCCCTGGAAAATTGGCTGATAATGGCCAGGTTTTTCCGCATGTCGAAAAAACAGTGAAGCGGTGCATGGTCAGTTTCGCGTCTTTGAAGTCGTCACAGGTTTGTTGATTGCGTCGGACTCCATCGCGTTTTTTGTTTCTTCAGGAGTCCCTTATGGGCAACAAACTTTACGTGGGCAACCTGCCCTATTCTTTCCGCGACAGCGACCTTGAGCAAACCTTCGGCCAGTACGGCTCGGTCTCCAGCGCCAAAGTCATGATGGAACGCGACACCGGCCGCTCCAAGGGTTTCGGCTTTGTCGAAATGGGCAACGACGCTGAGGCACAAGCTGCTATCGCTGGCGTGCACGGCCAAAACTTCGGCGGCCGCGACCTCGTGGTCAACGAAGCGCGCCCCATGGAACCCCGTCCTCCCCGTAGCGGTGGCGGCGGTGGCTATGGTGGTGGTGCTGGCGGCGGCGGCTACGGTGGTGGTGCCGGTGGTGGCGGCGGCTACGGTGGTGGCCGCAGCGGCGGCGGCGGTGGCGGCTACGGTGGTGGCCGCGGCGGCTACTGATCAGCCCCTTGCGAGCCGGCTTTCGCCGGCATAGCTAAAAAAGGAACCTTCGGGTTCCTTTTTTGTTGCCGGTGCACACAAAAATCCCAGAAAACCCTTGCTTTCCCGGGAAAAACAAGATTCATAATGCGCTGGCGGGTGCTCCATTGGAGCGCGTGCGGAGAGTGCCTTTAACAAATGGGGCGTGCTTCGTGCGGTCCCGTTGGGTTTGCGGTGATCCGTCGGTTTCACGCAGCGTCGTCAAGATGATCTGGTTGCGTTTTCGGGACTCCATCGCTTTTTTCATGTGTTTTTGAGGAATCCCGAACATGGGCAACAAACTGTACGTGGGCAACCTGCCCTACGGCGTGCGCGACAACGATCTGGAAGAGGCTTTTGCCGAGTTCGGAGCCGTGACCAGCGCCAAGGTGATGATGGAGCGCGATACCGGTCGCTCCAAGGGCTTTGGATTCGTTGAAATGGGCAGCGACGCAGAAGCGCAGGCCGCCATCAACGGCATGAATGGCCAATCGCTCGGCGGCCGGGCCATCGTCGTCAATGAAGCGCGTCCCATGGAGCCGCGCCCACCGCGCTCCGGTGGCTATGGCGGCGGTGGTGGCGGATACGGCGGTGGTCGCAGCGGTGGCGGCGGCTACGGCGGGGGACGCGAAGGTGGCGGTGGAGGCTACGGCGGTGGCCGCGAGGGCGGCGGTGGTGGCTACGGCGGCGGTCGCAGTGAAGGGGGTTTCCGCAGCCCTTACGGCTCTGGCCCCCGCGGCGGCGGTGGCCGAAGTGGTGGCAACGACTATGGCGGCGGAAGCGGCTACTGACCGGCCGCATAGCACTTCGACGAAAAGCCTCTGCGGAGGCTTTTTTTTTCGACCTAGCCAATCAAATGCTACTAATTATGTAGCACAAAACTGTTATTCCAATTACGATAGAGCGCTTTTTACTTTGATTTTCTCGGCACCAAGCTACCGTGCACGGCACCCTGCAGTTCCAACACCTGGGCGATGTTGTCGTACACCAGGCCATTCGCCGTGAAACGGTCATTGCCGCGGGTCAGCGTCACCGGTTTGTTGGACCGCACCCGCTCCAACTGCGGCCACACGTGCAGGAACTCGCCTTCAAACGCAAGCTGCGGCTGCGCCTGCCCGCGCACGCTGGGTACGGCCTCGCGCACCACCTTGGCATTCCCGAAAAGCTGCACTTCGGAGCCATCAGCGTTGCTCAGTGCACGGTCGGCAGAGGCATGGGTGACCCGGCCGGCAGCGTCCTGCGCGCGCAGGCGCATGCGGTCGATCTCCAGCGTGTCGGTGTCTGGGTAGTGGCGGCCCATTTCACCGCGTACTTCACTGAGCAACTGCCCCTGGGGGCCAAAATTCTTGACCGAAAAACCCTGCATGAAATAGTCCGCCTCATGGCCACGCACAGGCTCCTGCGCACCGGACGGAGCCGAAGGCGCACTGCGCACCAGCCACCAGGTGGCGAGCGCCAGCATCCCCATGAGCACGACGGGCAGGTACACCGATATGTGGTCCCACACGCGCTGCGGGCGGCTTCTCATACGCAGTAGTCGGCCAGCAGGCCAGCATAGCTGCCGCTGGCCACCAGCAGCAGATCACAGAACTCACGTGCGGCTCCGGCACCGGCCAATGCCTGGGTGGTGTATTGGGCGCTGGCAAGGACCTCGGCGTGGGCACCCGGCGGCGCACAGGCGAAGCGGGCGCGCCGCAACACTGGCAGATCGGGCCAGTCGTCGCCCATGGCAGCCGCCTGGCCCCAAGTGAGGCCCAGCTCTGCCAGCAGGCGCTCCGCGGCCGGGCCCTTGTCTTCGGTGCCGAACACCGCATGCTGCACGCCCAGGGCGGAGAGCCGCAGGCGCAGCGGCGCAGAATCGCGCCCGGTGATGACGGCGGGCACAATGCCGGCGCGCTGCAGCAGCTTGAGGCCATGGCCATCGAGCGTACTGAAGCGCTTGAGGGTTTCGCCAGTGTCGGTGAAATAGATGCCCCCGTCGGTCAGCACCCCGTCCACGTCAAAAAACGCCACGCGCACGCCCTGTGCGGCCAGCAGCAGCTCAGGCGCAAAGCGCAGGGCGGGGAGGGTTGGCGCAGCGCTCTTCATATCAGATCACCTTGGCGCGCATCAGGTCGCGAATGTGCACCACGCCCAGCAGCAGCGCATCGTCGCCGGCCACCAGCACGCTGGTGATGCCATGGGTTTCCATCAACGCCGCAGCGTCGGCCGCCAGCGCGTCGCTGCGGATGGTGCGCGGACCCGGATGCATGAGCTGCGCGGCGGTGCAAGGGCGCAGATCGGCGCCGTTCTCGATCCGCCGGCGCAGGTCACCATCGGTAAAAATGCCCAGAATATGGCCAGCTTGGTCCACGATGGCAGCGGCGCCCAGGCCCTTGGCGCTCATCTCGCGCATCAGTTCGCCAAATCCGGCTTCTGGGCCCACGCGTGGCAGTTCGTCGCCGCTGCGCATCACGTCGCTGACATGCGTCAGCAACTTGCGACCCAAGGCACCGCCGGGGTGTGAGCGCGCAAAGTCTTCGGCGCGGAAACCCCGTGCATCCAGCAGGGCCACGGCAAGCGCATCGCCGAGGGCCAGCTGCGCCGTGGTACTGGTGGTCGGCGCCAGGTTGAGCGGGCAGGCCTCGCGCTCGACGCTGCAGTCAAGCACGATATCGGCATGCTGCGCCAGCGCCGACTGCGGCTTGGCAGTGATCGCGACCAGTGGCGTGCCAAGCCGCCGCAGCACCGGGAGGATGGCAATCAACTCGGCGCTCTCGCCGCTGTTGGAAATGGCCAGCACCAAATCGCCCGGGGTCACCATGCCCAGGTCGCCATGGCTGGCCTCTGCGGGGTGAACGAACAGCGCCGGGGTGCCGGTGGAGGCGAGCGTGGCGGCGATTTTGCGCCCCACATGCCCGCTTTTGCCCATTCCCATGACCACCACGCGCCCCGTCGTGTGCAGCATGGCACGCACCGCGTCGGGGAACGCGCCGGTGAGCGATTCACCCAGGCGCTGCAGAGCAGCCGACTCGATTTCAAAGGTCTCACGACCAAGTCGCAGGGCTTGCTGCGGGTCGAAAGGGCGCTCGGAGGCGTGGGCAGCGTGCATCGGCCAATTCTATCGGTGGCGCTCCGCTAGCATTGCACCATGTCCAGCCTTGCGCTCACACTTCTTTATCTGCTTGCCGCAGTGCTGGGCGTAGTCGTGTGCCGAAGCCTGCGACTGCCCCCCATGCTCGGCTACCTGGTGGCAGGAGTGCTGATCGGGCCCCATGCGCTGGCGCTGGCGCGCAATTCCGACAGCGTGCGCCATCTGGGCGAATTCGGCGTCGTGTTCCTGATGTTTGCCATTGGCCTGGAATTCAGCCTGCCCAAGCTGCGCGCCATGCACCGCCAGGTGTTCGGGCTGGGTCTGCTACAGGTGACGCTGACCATGGCCCTGGGGTTTGGCGGGACCTTGTTCCTGGCCAAGTACCTGGGCGGAGTCTGGGATGTGGGGTGGCAGACCGCACTGGCACTCGCCGGCGTACTGGCCATGAGCAGCACGGCCATTGTGGTCAAGCTGATGTCCGAACGTGCCGAGCTGGAGAGCGAGCACGGGCGCAATGTCATGGGCATCCTGTTGTTCCAGGATCTGGCGGTCGTTCCGCTGCTGGTGCTGGTCCCGGCGCTGGGGTCGTCGCCCGACAACCTGCTGAGCGCCCTGGGCTTGGCCTTGCTCAAGGCCATTGTGCTGGTAACGGTGCTGCTAACGGGCGGACAAGGCGTGATGCGCCGGTGGCTCACGCTGGTGGCGCGGCGCAAGAGCGACGAGCTGTTCATGCTCAATCTGCTGCTCATCACGCTGGGCCTGGCGTGGCTGACCGACCTTGCGGGCTTGAGCCTGGCTCTCGGGGCCTTCATTGCGGGCGTACTGGTGTCGGAAACCGAATACCGACACCAGGTGGGTACGGACATTCGCCCTTTCCACGACGTGCTGCTGGGCCTGTTCTTCATCACCATCGGAATGATGCTGGACTGGCACATCCTGCTCGAACAAGGGTGGCTGGTGCTGGGCCTGGTGGTTGTGCCGCTGGCGCTCAAGCTGCTCATCATCCTGCTTCTGGCGCGCCTCACGGGGGCCAGCACGGGCGTGGCGCTGCGCACCGGGTTGTACCTGGCTCAGGCGGGCGAATTCGGCTTCGTGCTGCTCTCGCTGACCCTGCAAAACAACCTGCTGCGTCCGGCGCTCATGAACCCCATCCTCGCGGCCATGGTGCTGTCGATGCTGGCCACACCCTTTCTGATTTTGTACAGCAACCGCATTGTCATGCGCCTGGTGGCGAGTGACTGGCTTTTGCAATCGCTGCAGATGACAACCATTGCGCGCAAGTCGATTGACACCAACGGACACGTGATCATTTGCGGCTATGGCCGTTGCGGACAAAACCTGGCGCGCATGCTTGAGCGCGAATCGATACCGTACCTGGCACTGGACCTCGACCCGGACCGCGTACGCCAGGCCGCTGCCGCGGGTGACAAGGTGGTGTACGGCGACGCCACACGCCTGCAGGCCTTGATGGCGGCGGGCCTGGTACGCGCCAGTGCGGTGGCCATCACCTACCTGGAACTACCTGCGGCGCTCAAGGTGCTCGCCAATACGCGTACGCATGCACCGCACGTTCCGGTGGTCGTACGCACCCAGGACGATCTGCACCTGGAAAAATTGCGCGAAGCGGGCGCAACGGAAGTGGTGCCCGAGGCTATCGAGGGCTCGCTGATGCTGGCCAGCCACGCACTGGCGCTGGTGGGCGTCCCCATGCGGCGCGTGATCCGCTCCGTGCAGGACCAGCGCGAAGCGCGCTACCAGTTGCTGCGTGGCTACTTTCATGGTGCGGACGACGACACCTCCGCCGAGCGCGAACAGGCACGCCTGGCGACGCTGACGCTGCCTACGGGGGCGGCCACGCTGGGACAGGCATTGGGGACACTCCATTTGCCCGATCTGGGGGTGAGCGTGGTGAATCTGCGCAATCGCCTGGGCCATGCACTCAGTGTGAGCGAGGCGGCTGTACTGGCCGAAGGCGACACCCTGGTGCTTTCGGGCGCGCCGCCCGCGCTGGCACTGGCAGAGGAGCGGCTACTGCGCGGCTGAGTGCGCCGCCACTATGGCTGCAGCAAGGCCTCAGCAGGACCTGGGCGCCCGAACAAATACCCCTGAAAGCAGCGGCAGCCATTGTTCAGCAGAAACTGCCGCTGGCCTTCGGTCTCCACTCCCTCGGCCACTACATCGAGCCCCAGGCTCTGCGCCAGCGTGACAATGGTGCAGGCGATGGCGGCATCGTTGGGGTCGGTCAACACATCGCGCACAAAGCTCTGGTCAATCTTGAGCTGGTCCAGCGGCAAGCGCTTGAGGTAGGTCAGGCTCGAATACCCGGTGCCGAAATCATCCAGGGAAAACCCCACGCCCCGGCTGCGCAGGACCTGCATCTTGGCGATGCAATCCTCTACATCGTGCAGCAGCAGGCTTTCGGTGAGTTCGAGCTTGAGCAGGGCCGGCTGTGCTCCCGTTTCCTGAAGGATGGCGAGCACTTGCTCGACAAAGCCAGGGTGGCGAAACTCGTGCGCACTGACATTCACCGAGACCGTCCAGTGCGCGCTGGCCGCATGGGCAGCCCAGCGTGCGAGTTGCTCGCAAGCGCTACGCAGGACAGCACGGCCCAGCGGCAGGATCAAACCGGTCTGCTCAGCCAGACCGATGAACTCCATCGGTGGCACCAGCCCACGCTGCGGATGCTGCCAGCGCACCAGTGCCTCCGCCCCGAGCACACGGTTGTCTGCGTCGACCAGGCGCTGGTAGTGCACAAGAAATTCGGACCGCGCCAACGCCTGCCGCAGATCCGCTTCAAGCAGCGAGCGCGCCGATGCCGTGGCCTGCATCTGCGGATCAAAGAAGCACAGCGTATTGCGCCCCTGCGCCTTGGCCTCGTACATGGCGAGGTCGGCACGCTTGAGCAGATCCTGCGGCGTTCCAGAGGCCGAGTCAACCAGCGCGATGCCAATGCTGGGGGTGCTGTGGATGGAACGACCTTCGATCTCGTAGCTTTGGTTCAGGCGGGCGAGAATTTTGAGCGCCACGACCTCCACTTCCTGCGCCGCGTCCTGGGCCTTCCCGCTCAGGCCCTGGAGGATGACGACAAATTCATCTCCACCTAGCCGGGCGACGGTGTCCGAGGCGCGCACGCCTTCGGACAAGCGCTGGCCCACCTCTGCGAGGAGCCGGTCGCCCCATTCATGCCCCAGCGTGTCGTTGATGTCCTTGAAATTGTCCAGATCCAGGAACAACAGTGCGGCCTGGCTGTTGACTCGCTTGCACTGAGCAAGCACCTGGCCCAGCCGGTCCAGCAACAGGCGGCGATTGGGCAGGCCTGTGAGATCGTCGAAAAACGCCAACTGCTCGATTTTGGCCTCAGCACGCTTGCGCTCGGTAATATCGCGCGCGATACCGCGGTAGCCGGTGAATTGGCCCGCCTCGTCGAATATCGGCTCACCGCTGAGCGCCGCCCAGAACGTGGCCACGCCAGAATTGGCGCTCTGTATCTCGAAATCATGGAAGACCTTGTGCGCATTGAGCCGCCGGCGGTAGGCCGCCATCGCAGCCGAAGGGACTTGCACCGTCGCCATTTCCCACAAGCGCTTGCCGTACAACTGGTCTTCAGAGATGCCCAGATCCGCGCGGATATTGCCCTCCAGCCGTGTCAGGCGAAATTCGGCATCGCACTCCCAGTACCAATCGGAGGACAGTTGCGTGAGGCTGCGCCAGCGCGCTTCGCTCTGGCGCAGCGCGTCCTGTGTGACGAGGTAGTCGGTGACGTCGGCAAATGTGCGCACGCGTCCGCCACCTGGAAGCAGGCGGGTGCGCACTTCCAGATAGCGCCCCTCCATCGTCTTGCGGATATAGAGTGGCGGCATGTCCCCCAGTTGGGCCTGCGCGACAGACTCGGAGGCGACATAGCTGCGCGCATTCGGCTCAATCAGTTCGAACCCCACACCAAAGTCGCCGCGCTCCCGCTGAAAGCTCACGATCTCGCTCATATGGGGTTGGCGATCGAGCAGTTCCTGAGGCAGATCCAGAAGCTCGCGGTAGCGCTGGTTGTGCACGCGCACGAATCCCTGCTCGTCCACATTGGAAATGCCCTGGGAGACGCTGGCCAGCGTCACTTCGAGCGCCTGGCTCTTGGTGGCCAGCTCAGCACTGGTGCGCGCCAGCTGCGCCTCCATCGCCCGGCGTTCCCGGTCGGCGCGCCGCGCCATTTCCAACTGCCCCACGGTGTTGAGCAGCGGCTGCAGAAAGCTCACATCTGCCGTGAGATAGCCCTCGGCGCAGTTGGCCACACCCGCCAGCGCAACGACCTCGCCTCCTGCCAGAATGGGCAAGGCCATAAAGGAGTGCAGCGGCGGGTGGCCGGGCGGCAATCCGCCGGCACGCGGATCACTCGCGGGATCGTTGCTGATCAGGGGCACAGCCCCCTCAAGCGCAGCACCCAGCAGCGAGTGGGGATTGTTAAAGACCATGCCTCCCGCATCGAGTTGCGCAAGCTTTCTTCGTGATGGCACGTCCCAGGCAATGTCGGTAATGGCGTGGATGCGCAGTTGCTTTGCACCTGAGGGCGCTGCTTCCACCTGGCCAACGAAGCCCAGCGGACTCTGCGTCAACACCAGCATTTCGTGAAGAAGGGTTTCAAAAGCATCCCGGGGCGTTGCACTGGCAATGAACAAGGCCTGGGCCTTGAAAATCGCTTGCAACAAGCGGTGCTGGCGCGCGAGCAGCTGTTCGGCGGCTTCCCGGGACTTCGCGCTGCGGCTGCGCTCGAGCACGGCTTCGATTTGCGAAGGGAGGGTGAGCAGGTACTGACAGGCCGGGTCGTGCACAAAAAAATCGGCAAACCCGTGGCGCAAGGCATGGGCCGCCTGCGACTCGGCACCCGCCGGTACCGCGATCAGGGCTGGGGTCCCCGCCAGAGCCGCCAACGCATCGTAGGCAGCACCGTCCGACAGGCGGTAGGACACCAGCGCCACATCAAAACGGCGCTGCTGGAGGATTTCTCGTGCCTCACGAAGCGTGCGTGCGCGCTGGACGTCCCAGGCAAGCCAGGATTCGGCCAGTGCCCCGTGCACCTGGTCGGCGTAGTCGTCGCTGCTTTCGACAAGAAGAACAGAAACGGTCATGGGCTTTTGGGGTACGCGCGGACTCGCATTACCAAAGTCATTATGGGCGCTTTGCCACACACTTTGACAAGTGGCGGGTGCACAACGGTTCACTACACTGCCCGCTGGCACAGGCCATCAGCACCCGCGGATTTCATTGCAAACTCTCGCCATGCCCACACCCAGCTTTTCCGACTACCTGCGCCAGCACATCCGTACCGTACCGGACTGGCCCGCCCCAGGCGTGCAGTTTCGCGATATCACGCCGCTGCTGCAGGATCCCCAGGTGTTTCGCGTGCTGATAGACGCCTTCGTGCAGCGCTACATGCAGCGTGACTTGCGGCCAGACGCAGTGGCAGGCCTCGACGCGCGCGGCTTCATCCTGGGCGCGGTGGTGGCCTACGAACTGGGCGTGGGCTTTGTGCCGATCCGCAAAAAGGGCAAGCTGCCTTTTACCACCGTCGAGGAAACCTACGAGCTCGAATACGGCAGTGCAACGGTGGAACTGCACACCGATGCCGTGCAGGCTGGCGACCGGGTGTTGCTGATCGACGACTTGATCGCCACCGGCGGCACCATGATGGCGGGGAAAAAGCTGTTGGAAAAGCTCGGCGCTCAGGTGGTGGAAGGCGCCTGCATTGTCGATCTGCCCGAGCTGGGAGGCTCTGCGCGACTGCGCCAGGCGGGGCTACGCCTATATACGCTGGTGGATTTCGCCGGGCATTGAACGCGCCGGCAATGGTCACAAATCGCCGTACTGCGTGCCACTCAAGTCCGGGCCACGGGGTTCTGTGTGCGGCATTTCCGTGTCGGCAAAATCATCTGCCGTGGGGCGCCGCAACGGCCCCGTGCGCACCGCGACACCCGGCAGATTGGAGCGTTGCGGCGAAGCGCCCAGGGCCTTTTTGAAGGCTTCGACTTCATCGGCGGCGATTGGATCGAAGGGCGCCGGCGCGGGACGTGCAGCGGCGCGTACCGGCGCCACGACCGGGGGGCGCGTCGGCTGCGGCGCTACCGGGGCGTTGGCAGCGACCGGTCGCTGCGCTGCAACAGCCTTCTGCGGAATGCCCACGGCGACGTGGTCGTTGATCCGCCAATAGACGGCCGTCACCGCAATGTCGTAGCGCGACTTGGCCGTCTGCGCAATCAGCGCCTCGATTTCGCTCAGCCGAGCGGTATCCCCGCCAAACTCGCGCGCCAGATCCATCATGACGAGAAACTGGCTGCCGCGCTGGTCCAGCGAGAGCACCTTGAATTTGTAGCTGGCCGAGAGCACGCCTGCACGCACCATGGCGTCGCGCACGACGGTGTAGAGCAGTTCGCGCCGCTCCATGCGCTCATTCTTGCGATTGGCCGCATGGTCCATGGGCACAGGCTCGGGCATTTGGCGCCCATTGCGGCCCGGCACGAGGGGCACCGTGGCGTCGGCGTTCAGAAGGCCCGAAGGTTCAAGATTGCGTGCACCGACCGGCGTCTGCTTTCGGGTGAACCAACTCAGAATGGACATTGTTGTACTTTCTTCAACCTAAATGGGCCGCAGATGGCGTGCGCACCGCTGTATGCGGGCCGAGTTTAGGTCATGGCAGCCCGTATGGCGATAGGCGCTATGTCAGATAAACGGTCAATAAGGTGCCCGGCCGGGTGTAGCCCCCAATCAAGCATCCAGGGGCGCAGCGATGCACCGAAGCCCTCTCGCGGACAAGCGCCGCCGCAGCCCGCGCGAATGCAGCGCTCAGGTCGTCGCAATGCGGCGGCGGCGATTGCCCATGCGTTTGGCAATCACCGCCCCGACCGCCATGGCGAGGTGCAGAGCAATGGCGGGCTGGCGGTTGCTCAGTTCGGTAAAACGCATCGCCGTCAAACTCCAGAGCTTGCAAGGCGCCGTGGCCTGCACGGTGGCGCTGCGTGGCCGGTGCGAGAAGAATGCGCCTTCGCCAACCACGGAGCCCGCCGTGACGATAGCCAGGCGCAGTCGCTCCTTTTCGTCCTCGTAGTGCACGCTGAGGCTGCCGCTCTCGACAAAGTACAAAGTGCGCTCGGAGGCCCCCTGCGTAAACAGGGTCTGGCCCGAGGCAAGCGTCATGGGCTGCATGTAGGCCGACAGCATGCCCCAGTCGGCAGCATTCAGCGGATTGCTCAAACTATCTTCGGCGCTGGCCTGGACAATGGCGTTGATCAGGCCGCTTAAATCGAGCTTGATCGTGGAGGGCAGTTGGGCATTCATGATCCACTGACGCTACCGCGAATGCGAAAGGCACACAAGTAGACGTTACGGCCGCTTACAAGCAGGGTTCCGCGGCTATTTCCCAATACAGAAACTCGAGAAGATGGCGCCGAGCAGATCGTCGGCACCAAACGCCCCCGTAATGGCGTTCAGCGCATTCTGTGCCAGGCGCAGTTCCTCGGCCAACAGGTCCAGCGCCGGATTGCGGCCCTGCAATTGCCCAGTCGCAGCCTCCAGATGCGCGCCCACTGCGGCCAGTGCCTGCACATGGCGTGCACGGGCGATGAATACGCCGTCCGGGGCCGATTGCCAACCCGCCATGGCCAGCAGGCGCTGGCGCAGTGCGGCCAACCCCTCACCGGTACGAGACGACAGGCTTATGCCCTCGCGCGGCCCACCCAGAGGCACGCAGTCGCTTTTGGTCCAGACGTCGAGCAAGGGCACAGATTTCGGCTTAAATCTGACCATAGCGCTTGTCAGTATTGCGTCATCAGCTATATATTCAATAGCGTCACTGCGTGTGAGATCGTGCAGGAACAGCACAAGGTCGGCGTCGGCTATGGCCTCCCAGGCGCGCGCAATACCAATGCGTTCGACTTCGTCTTCGCTTTCACGCAGGCCTGCCGTGTCGATCACATGCAGCGGCACACCTTCAATCTGAATGGTTTGCTGCACCTTGTCACGCGTGGTTCCGGCAATCGGCGTGACGATGGCCAGCTCGGCGCCCGCCAGGGCATTGAGCAGTGAGCTCTTGCCTGCATTGGGCTGGCCGGCAATCACCACTTTGATCCCTTCGCGCAGCAGCGCGCCTTGGTGCGCGCGCTCCGTGAGAAGCCTCAGCTGCCGCTGCAAATTTTGTAGCTGCCCAGCGGCATCAGAACTGCGGAGGAAGTCAATCTCCTCCTCAGGAAAATCCAACGTAGCTTCCACCAGCATACGCAGATGCACCAGCGCGTCGCGCAGCGTGTGGATTTCCTGCGAGAACGCCCCCGCCAGCGAGCGCGCGGCGCTTCGGGCCGCAGCGCTGGTCGAGGCGTCGATCAGGTCGGCCACCGCTTCGGCCTGCGCCAGGTCGAGCTTGTCGTTCAGAAAGGCCCGCTCGGTAAATTCGCCCGGCTGCGCGAGGCGCAGGCCCGCCAGCCGCGGCGTTCCCGCCTGCGGGTCAGGCTCGGCGGCCGCCTGCAGGCAGCGCGCCAGCAACAACTGGAGCACCACCGGGCCGCCGTGTGCCTGCAGTTCCAGCACGTCTTCCCCTGTGTAGGAGTGCGGTGCGGGAAAGTACAAGGCCAGGCCATGGTCGATAGGCGTACCGTCGGCATCCAAAAACGGCAGGTAGCTCGCCTCGCGCGGGCGCAGCGCCTTGCCGCAAAGCCCCTGCACCAGCGCCTGTAGATTGCGACCGGAGACGCGCACGATACCCACAGCGCCTCGGCCGGGCGCGGTGGCAATGGCGGCAATGGGTTCGTGGTGGCGCGGCAGCATGGCGGTGGTGGGTGGGCGCTCGGGGCCAAAAGACTACTGGCGTGGGCTGGGCGCGGGACACCGCGCAAGGGCCGCCAATCCTCCCATGTTCCGGCGCTGGTGCAGTCCCCCTTCCCGCACGCAGTGCAAGAGAAGGAGGAAGCGGCACAGCCGCTCAGGGGGATGTTACTTAAACTTCGGCAGGTGGAACTGCGGCGGGACACCCATGCGCGTATTGATGACCCATTGCTGGGCAATCGACAGCAGGTTGTTCGTCAGCCAGTACATCACCAGACCGGCGGGGAAGAAGAAGAACATCACGCTGAACATCAGCGGCATGATCCACATCATCTTGGCCTGCATAGGATCGGGCGGCGCCGGGTTGAGCGCCGTCTGCAGCAGCGAACTGAGCGTCATGAGCAGCGGCAGGATAAAGAACGGATCTGGCGAGGACAAATCGTGGATCCAGCCGATCCAGGGGGCATTGCGCATTTCCACGCTGGAGAGCAGCACCCAGTACAGCGAAATGAACACCGGAATCTGAATCACGATGGGGAAGCACCCGCCCATGGGGTTGACCTTCTCCTCGCGGTAGATGCGCATCATCTCCTGCTGAATCTGCTGGGGCTTGTCCTTGAGGCGCTCACGCATCTCGGTAATCTTGGGATTGATGGCCTTCATCTTGGCCATGCTGGCGTAGGCCTTGGCGTTGAGCCAGTAGAAGGCGATCTTGAGCAGCAGCACCAGGCCCACGATGGACCAGCCCCAGTTGCCCAGCACGCTGTGCAACTGGTTGAGCAGCCAGTACAGCGGCTTGGAAATAATGGTGAAAATGCCGTAGTCCTTCACCAGCTCCAGGCCAGGGGCAAGTGCTTCGAGCTTTTTCTCTTCTTCCGGGCCGGCATACAGGTCGCTGTCAACGGTCCGGCTCGCGCCCGGCGCGATGGTGCCCAGCGGCATCACCATGGCCACGGAATACTGGTTGTCGCCCAGGCGCTTCACGCGAAATTCACGCTGCAGGGTCTGGCTATCGGGCGCGTTGAGCAGCCAGGCGGCGACAAAGTAGTGCTGCACCATGGCAATCCAGCCGTTATTCGCTGGCGCAGGCACCTCGGCCTTTTGCTTTTCAATATCAGCAAAGGGAATCTTGTGGAATTTCTTCTCATCGGTGTAGGCGGCCGGTCCGGTGAACGTGTTGGCCCCCAGCATGGTGCCCTTAGCCACCGTGCCATGGCGCACCAGTTGCAAATACAGCTGCGCGTCACGTGGCTGGTCGCCGACGTTGACCACCTGGTGCTTCACGCGGATGGAGTAGTCCCCACGGGTAAAGACATAGGTCTTGACATACTTGAGCCCACCCACAGGCTGCGATTCAAAGCTCACTTCCAGCGTCTTGGCGCCATCGGCCAGCACACGCGGGCCAGGCAGCGCCTGCATCGGCGTCAGGTGGTTGGGGAAGCTGGCGCCAGCGTCCACCGTGTTCAGCAGGCCGGTTTGCGCCACGTAGCGGGTCGCCGAGTTGCCGTCTTCCATCAGCGTGACAGGCGTGATCTCGACGGGAAGCAACGGCATGCCCAAGACGCCCTTGACGGCATCGACCAGCCCGCGGATATGCGACTTTTCCTTGTACTGCGTGAGCTCAAGCTCCGACAAAGTAGCGCCCTGGCTGTCAATCACGACCTTGAAGACATCGGTGGACACCGAAATTTTGTCGCGCGCCACAGGGCTCGCCTGGTCCGGCACGGCAGCCCCTATCTGGGCGCCTGCTGGCGCTGCGGCGGCGGCTGGCACACCGGACAGCGCAGCCTTGTTCGCAGCAGGCGCACTCGAGACTTGCTGCGCGGGGCTGGGGAAAAACGTGCCCTGGTGGCCGTTGTGCACCTGCCACTTGTCCCACAGCAGGACCATGGAAAAACCGAATATGACCCACAGAATGGTGCGGCGGATGTCGTTCATGGAGTCTTCTCAGAAGCAGGAGAGTGAGATTTTTCTTGCGCCACCAAAAGACGCGAGAACAGGCGCGAGGCGCGCGGCGAATCCAAAGGCACCGGGTCGTGCCCGCCCTGACACCAGGGCTGGCAGCGCGCCAACCGCGTGAGCGTGAGCCAACTGCCTGAGAGCGCCCCATGGCGCTCAAGCGCCTCTATGGCGTACACGGAGCAGGTGGGCTCGAAGCGGCAGGCCGAGCCGAGCCAGGGGCTGAGCAGCAGGCGATAGCCGCGCACCAGCGCGATCAGCACGCGGCGCATCAGGCGCTGCTCCGGCTGGCGCGCTCAAACAGCGTGTGCAATTCCTCGCGCACCGCGCTCTTGAGCACATCAGAGCTGGCACTGACAAACACCTTGCGATCAAACGCTGCGCGCAGCCGCACCACATGGGCCGCGAGAGGGAGCTGGGGCTCAAAGCTGGTCGCCACGCTAAAAATCTGGCGCTTGATGGCATTGCGCGTGACCGCGCGCCGGGCCCAGCGCTTGGGCACCATGGCGCCAAGCCAGACCATGCCGGACATGATCAAAGGCTTGGGCACGAAACCCCCATCAACCGGCGTTTGCAGCGCAGCAGCGGGCGCCAGGACAAGGCGGTGCATGGCGAAATGGGGCGTCCGCGCCACCGTGCCACCGTCGAGAGTGGCCTGGAATTGCGGGCGGGTTTTCAGGCGCTGCATACGAGCGTGGCGCGCCGGGCACGAAACTGCCACCGACCGCTGATGCTCACGCAGGCTCAGACAGCCAGGCGCTTGCGGCCCTTGGCGCGGCGGGCGTTGATCACGGCGCGGCCGCCGCGCGTCTTCATTCGCACGAGAAAACCGTGGGTGCGGGCGCGGCGGGTCTTGGAAGGTTGGTAAGTGCGTTTCATGGTCTTTCCTTGGAAGTTATTCAGGCAAGCCGCCAGCCATAAATGGCGCCAGGGCAGTTGCGTGCGAAGTCAAAATTGCCCTGAACCTTTTCAGGGAAACCGGCAATTATCGCAGGCTTGCATGAACGAAGCAATCCAACTCGCCGCAAATGCCCTTGCGCACGCCTTTTCATGGGTGTGGATAAGATCTTGAAAAGCTACAATTCCGGGCCTCATAAGCTCCCTCTATCCACAAGAAAACCATCTACATGACAGAGGAATTCGCGAACCCTGCCCCTGACTCATCCGCACCACAAGCAGGACAGGCATTGTGGCAGGCCTGCCTGGAGCAACTGGCGCAAGACTTGCCCGCCCAACAGTTCGGCACCTGGATCAAACCCCTGAGCGCCCAAGTCTCGGACGACTTCTCCCGCGCCACGCTGTACGTTCCCAACCGCTTCACACTCGACTGGATTCGCTCGCAGTATGCCGGGCGCATTGCCTCGGTACTGGAGCAGCTCTCGGGCCAAACCGTGACGCTGGAGTTAGCGCTTGCTCAGCGCGCAGCCCCCGCGCGTGCGTACGCTGCACCCGCAAATACCGCCGCCCAGGCGCCGACGGAGGCGCTTGCATCACAGCGCCCCGAGGGCGATGCTGCGTACAGCCCGCCGCGCAACCGGCTGAACCCTGGCCTCACCTTCGACACCCTGGTCGAAGGCACGGCCAACCGCATGGCGCGCGCCGCGGCCATGCATGTGGCGGGGATGCCTGGGCATTTGTACAACCCGCTTTTCATCTACGGCGGCGTCGGCCTGGGCAAGACCCATCTGGTGCACGCCGTGGGCAACAAGCTGCTGGCCGATCGGCCAAACGCCAAAGTTCTCTACATCCACGCCGAGCAGTTCGTCTCGGATGTGGTCAAGTCGTACCAGCGCAAGACTTTTGACGAGTTCAAGCAGCGCTACCACTCGCTCGATCTGCTGCTGATCGACGATGTGCAGTTCTTTGCCAACAAGGACCGCACGCAAGAAGAATTCTTCAACGCCTTCGAGGCGCTGCTGGCCAAAAAGAGCCACATCGTCATGACCAGCGACACCTATCCCAAAGGGTTGGCCGATATCCACGAGCGCCTGGTGTCGCGCTTTGATTCCGGCCTGACGGTAGCCATAGAGCCGCCCGAGCTGGAAATGCGCGTCGCCATCCTGATCAACAAGGCGCACGCCGAGAGCGTCGAGATGCCCGAGGAAGTGGCCTTCTTCGTGGCCAAGAACGTGCGATCGAACGTGCGCGAGCTCGAAGGCGCGCTGCGCAAAATTCTGGCGTATTCGCGCTTCAACCAGAAAGAAATCTCGATTCAACTGGCGCGCGAGGCCCTGCGCGACCTGCTGTCCATCCAGAACCGCCAGATCAGCGTCGAGAATATCCAGAAAACGGTGGCCGACTACTACAAAATCAAGGTCGCCGACATGTACAGCAAGAAGCGCCCAGCCAGCATTGCCCGGCCACGCCAGATTGCCATGTACCTGGCCAAGGAGCTGACGCAAAAGAGCCTGCCCGAGATCGGCGAGCTGTTCGGCGGGCGCGACCACACCACCGTGCTGCACGCGGTGCGCAAGATATCTACCGAGCGCCAGCAGCTCACGGAACTCAACCAGCAGTTGCATGTGCTGGAGCAGACACTCAAAGGCTAGGCCAGACGGCGTGGCACACAGGCAAAATGGTGGGTTAAACGGCGCGGGAGACAAGCGCCGGCCAATCGCAGAAAACCACAAGAGGATGAAATGATCGTTCTGAAGGCTCCCCAAGACAAGGTTCTCGCAGTCCTGCAATCGGTCGCCGGCATCGTCGAGCGGCGCCACACCCTGCCGATCCTGGCCAATGTGCTGCTCAGGAAGACCGGCAACGCGCTGCAACTGACCACCAGCGATCTGGAAATCCAGATCCGCACCACGGCGGAACTCGGCGGCGACACCGGCGACTTCACCACCACGGTCGCGGCGCGCAAGCTCATCGACGTGCTGCGCACCATGCCCGGTGACCAGACCGTGAGCCTGGAGACAGCGCAAGAAAAGCTCGTGCTCAAGGGCGGCAAGAGCCGCTTCACCTTGCAGACCCTGCCGGCGGAGGATTTCCCGCTGGTGCAGGAGGCTGCCAGCTTCGGTCCGGCTTTCAGCATTCCGCAAAAGACGCTCAAGGACCTGCTCGGCCAAGTGGCCTTTGCCATGGCGGTGCAAGACATCCGCTACTACCTGAACGGCATTCTTTTTGTCGCCGAGGGGAAAACGCTCAGCCTGGTCGCCACCGACGGCCACCGCCTGGCATTTGCCAGTGCCACGCTGGATGTCGAGGTGCCCAAGCAGGAAGTCATCCTGCCGCGCAAGACGGTGCTGGAACTGCAACGCCTGCTGAGCGATGGCGACGCCGCCATCGAAATGCAATTCGCCGGCAACCAGGCCAAGTTCAGCTTTGGCGCGATGGAGTTCGTCACCAAATTGGTCGAGGGCAAGTTCCCCGACTACAACCGCGTGATTCCCCGCAGCCACGGCAACAGCATCACCCTGGGCCGCGCGCCGCTTCTGGCCAGCCTGCAGCGCACCGCCATCATGACCAGCGACAAGTTCAAGGGCGTGCGCCTGAACCTGGAGCCCGGCAGCCTGCGCGTGACCAGCAACAACGCCGAGCAGGAGGAGGCGGTGGACGAGCTGGACATCGACTATGGCGGCGAGCCGATCGAGATCGGCTTCAACGTCACCTACCTGATCGACGCGCTCGCCAGCATGCCGCAAGACATGGTGCAGATCGCCCTGGCCGACGGCAGCAGCTCAGCGCTGATCACCATTCCCGAAAACGACAGCTTCAAATACGTCGTGATGCCGATGAGGATATAGGGCCTTCCCCCTGTGTCGCTGCGCTCCTTCCCCCTTCTCTCGCAACGCTGCGCGTTGCGGGAAGGGGGACGCCCCCAGTGGCCTGGCGGAGCCAGTTCCACGGTGGCCACTGGCGTGGTGCTTCCTTTTCCAAGGCTGCAGTGGTGCAAGACGCCAAGTGCTTTTACTGCATTTTTTATAGCTACTAACGCTTTACTTATAAGCGCTATAGGCCAATTTGGCTAGAAATTTATGACCGCTGAACACAACCTGCCCGAATCCGACGAACCGCTCACGCCTGTCCAGCGGATCGACGCCCACCAGGTCGGCGCCAGCGAAGGCTATGGCGAAGGCGCCATCACCATCCTGGAAGGCCTGGAAGCGGTGCGCAAGCGCCCCGGCATGTACATCGGCGACACATCCGACGGCACCGGCCTGCACCACCTGGTGTTCGAGGTGGTCGACAACTCCATCGACGAGGCGCTGGCCGGGCATTGCGACGACATCGTCGTCACCATCCACTCGGACAACTCGGTCTCCGTCACCGACAACGGCCGCGGCATTCCCACGGGCGTGAAGATGGACGACAAGCACGAGCCCAAGCGCAGTGCCTCCGAGATCGCGCTGACCGAGCTGCACGCGGGCGGCAAGTTCAACCAGAACAGCTACAAGGTCTCGGGCGGTCTGCACGGCGTGGGCGTGAGCTGTGTGAACGCGCTCTCAAAAATGCTGCGCCTGACGGTACGCCGCGAAGGCAAGGTGCACGTGCTCGAATTCAGCCGCGGCTTTGTGCAAAACCGCCTCATCGAGACCGTGGACGGCGTCGAAGTCTCGCCCATGAAGGTGACCGGCGACACCGACAAGCGTGGCACCGAGGTGCACTTTCTGCCGGACACGGACATCTTCAAGGAAAACAGCGATTTCCATTACGAGATTCTGGCCAAACGCCTGCGCGAGCTCTCGTTCCTGAACAATGGCGTGCGCATCCGCTTGAAAGACGAGCGCACCGGCAAGGAAGACGATTTCTCCGGCGCCGGCGGCGTGCGCGGCTTTGTCGAGTTCATCAACAAGGGCAAGACCGTCCTGCACCCCCATTCCTTCTACGCGGCCGGCGAGCGCCCGGCAGAGACCTACGGCGGCATCCCCGGCACGCACATCGGCGTCGAAGTGGCCATGCAGTGGAACAGCGGCTACAGCGAGCAGGTGCTGTGCTTCACCAACAACATCCCGCAGCGCGACGGCGGCACCCACCTGACCGGCCTGCGCGCCGCGATGACGCGCGTCATCAACAAATACATCGACGAGAACGACTTCGCCAAGAAGGCCAAGGTCGAAGTCACCGGCGACGACATGCGCGAAGGCCTGTGCTGCGTGTTGAGCGTGAAGGTGCCTGAGCCCAAGTTCAGCAGCCAGACCAAGGACAAGCTGGTGTCGAGCGAAGTGCGCGCCCCGGTGGAAGACATTGTCGGCAAGCTGCTCACCGATTACCTGCAGGAGAAGCCCGCGGACGCCAAGATCATTTGCGGCAAGATCATCGAGGCTGCCCGCGCCCGTGAAGCCGCCCGCAAGGCGCGCGACCTGACGCGCCGCAAGGGCGTACTCGACGGCATGGGCCTGCCCGGCAAGCTGGCCGACTGCCAGGAAAAAGACCCGGCGCTGTGCGAGATCTACATCGTCGAGGGCGACTCCGCCGGGGGCTCTGCCAAGCAGGGCCGCGACCGCAAGTTCCAGGCCATCCTGCCGCTGCGCGGCAAGATCTTGAACGTCGAGAAAGCCCGCTACGAAAAGCTGCTGACCAGCAACGAAATCCTCACGCTGATCACCGCGCTCGGCACCGGCATCGGCAAGGCCGGCGGCAGCACCGGCAACGACGACTTCGACGTCGCCAAGCTGCGCTACCACCGCATCATCATCATGACCGACGCCGACGTCGACGGCGCCCACATCCGCACCCTGCTGCTGACCTTCTTCTACCGCCAGATGCCCGAACTGGTCGAGCGCGGCCACATCTACATCGCCCAGCCGCCGCTGTACAAAGTGAAGGCCGGAAAGGACGAGCTGTACCTGAAAGACGCACCCGCGCTGGACACCTTCCTACTGCGCGTGGCGCTGCGCGATGCCAGCGTGACCACCGGTGGCGCCGACCCGCAAACCCTCACCGGCGACACCCTGGCCGAGCTGGCGCAAAAGCACCAGCTGGCCGAAAACGTCATCAACCGCCTGTCCAACTTCATGGACTTCGAAGCCCTGCGGGCGATTGCCGGCGGCGTGCATTTGAACCTCGACACGGTGGAGGCGGCTGAAGCGAGCGCCGTCGCCCTGCAAACCGCTCTGCGCGAGCTCTCCAGCACCGGCATCCCCGCCGAAGTGGCCAGCGAGTTCGACGCCCGCACCGACAAACCCTTGCTGCGCATCAGCCGCCGCCACCACGGCAACGTCAAAAGCAGCGTCATCACGCAAGACTTCGTGCACGGCGCCGACTACGCCGCCCTGGCCACCGCGGCCGACACCTTCCGCGGCCTGCTGGGCGAGGGCGCCAAGGTGCAGCGCGGCGAAGGCGAGCGCCAGAAATCCGAGAAAGCAGGCGACTTCCGCGAAGCCATGGCCTGGCTCATTTCGGAGGCCGAGCGCACCACCAGCCGCCAGCGCTACAAGGGCCTGGGCGAAATGAACCCCGAGCAGCTCTGGGAAACCACCATGGACCCCGAAGTGCGCCGCCTGCTGCGCGTGCAAATCGACGACACCATCGAGGCGGACCGCGTGTTCACCATGCTGATGGGCGACGAAGTGGAGCCGCGGCGGGAGTTCATTGAGACAAATGCGCTGCGGGCGGGGAATATCGACATCTGAGCTATGTTGTCGTGTAGGTTGTCAGAGAAACTGAAATATCTGCCAAGTTGTTGAAATTTCGCTGACATCTCTGAACTGCCCGATAGGTGGCAGGGTCTGCCCACCGTTCCAGAAGCATCAGCGGGCGCTCGCTTCCGTCTCCACCCAGGCTTCACTGCGCTGCCACAACTGGGCCGCCAAAGCCGCATCGAGCGCCAGGGCGCTCGGCGTGCGCGGCCGGCACTTGTCGTAGTACAGGCCAGACGCTGTGGCAAGTTCGGGTGCGGTGGCGCAATGCAAGCTCGTGGCGGCACCTTCCTCAGTAGAGATCATGCCGAGCTTCATCAACGGGCGGATCGGCCACGGCACCGCGCGCCAAACGTCCGAGGCCACCACGCCCGGATGTACCGCGTAGGTGCTCACACCGCTGCCCTGCAGCCGGCGGCCTAACTCGGCGCTGAACAGCACATTGGCAAGCTTGGAATTGCAGTATTCGTCAATGCCGGTGCGGCTGCGTGTGCCTTGGCGCAAGGCCTCCCAGTCCAATCCAGCGGCACGAAAATGCGCCCGGCTCGCCACGGTGACGATGCGCGCCGGTGCCGAGCGCTTGAGGCGTTCGAGCAGCAACTGCGTGAACAGGAAATGGCCCATGTGGTTGACGCCAAAGGCCAGCTCAAACCCTGAGGCAGTCAGCCCGCTCTTCCCCCCGAGGCCGGCGTTGTTGACCAGAATGTGCAGCGGCAGCTCGCGGGCCAGAAAAGCGTGCGCGCAGGCGCGCACCGAGGCGAAATCGGCCAGATCCATCGACAGGGCTTCGACCTGTGGGTTGCCGCTGCCGGAGCGAATCTGCGCCACCGCTGCCGCGCCGGTGGCCGCATTGCGGCAAGTGACGAACAGATGGGCGCCGCGCTCGGCCAGCACACGCGCCGTCACCAGCCCGATCCCGGTGTTGGCCCCGGTCACCAGGGCAACGCAGCCGCGCAGGGGGAGATTCAGAGTTGGCATGGTGGGCGCACAGGCAGCAGGACGATCGTGCCATGGTAATCAGGGGCGCCGGCTGACGAACCCGCTTGCACCAAGGTTGAGACCGAAAATTTTAGGAAAATAAGCCTCTAGCGCTTATTTAGTAAGCGCTGATAGCTATATATTTCATAGTTAATTGATCGTCTGCGCCGTGGACACCCAAGGGCCCGCTGCGCGCCCGGCCTGGCGCAGGCGCAGAGGCGATGGCCCGCGTGCTCACACGGTTGTGACCGCGTCGCCGGCTGCGCTGCGCGGAACCCGGCGATGCTTGCTCTGCTCCAATGCCTCGCCTTGCACCTACCCTAGCGCCCCAGTGCAAGAGCGAAAAGGTTTTTCCCCACGGCGCGTCGTTCGAAATCGCTGTCTCTGACCGCCGCACCGCACATCCCCGCCACCGCATTCTTCGGATTCCCGCATGCCCCCAGCTCCCGCAGACCAACACAATCCCGGCCCAGGTGCTGTTGGGCCTGCCCACAACCGCCGCGATGGCGGCGCCGACCCTTACGGCGAAGGCGAGCCCGACACCCCACCGGGCATGCCCGCCACCGTGGGCGATCTGCGCGGGCGGCTGCGGCTCGCCGACAGCTGGGCGCTGCTCAAACCTTACTGGGTGTCGGAAGACCGCAAGGCGGCGCTCGGGCTCCTGGCCTTCGTGGTGGCGCTGAACCTGGCGGTGGTGGCCATCAATGTGTGGCTCAACAACTGGAACCGCGTGTTCTACAACGCGCTGGAAGCCAAGGATTTCCCGGCCTTCAAGACGGCGCTGGCGCAGTTCTGCGCGATTGCGGCGGCCTTCATCGTGGTGGCGGTGGTCAAGCAGTTCTACACCATGCGGCTGCAGATGCGCTGGCGCACCTGGATGACGAACCGCTTCCTGGCTCGCTGGACGGCACACCAGGCCTACTACCGCATCGAGCAGTCGCGCAGCGCCGACAACCCGGACCAGCGCATCTCGGAAGACATCCGCAGCCTCACCACCGACAGCCTTTCGCTCTCGCTCGGTCTGCTCAATTCGGTGGTGACGCTGCTGTCGTTCATCACCATTCTGTGGACCATTTCGGGCCCGATCAGCTTTGCGCTCGCAGGGCACGCGGTGACGGTTCCCGGCTACATGGTGTGGGTGGCGCTGCTGTATGCGGCGGCCGGCTCGTGGATCACGCACCGCGTGGGCAAGCCGCTGATTGGCCTGTACTTCCAGCAGGAGCAGACCGAAGCCGGTTTTCGTTTCGGCCTGGTGCGCCTGCGCGAGAACGCCGAGGGCGTGGCGCTGTATGGCGGCGAGGGCACGGAAGCGGGCGTGCTCAAAGACCGCTTCACGCTGATTCGCCACAACTGGCACTGGCTGATGGTCTACATGCGGCGGCTGGTGTTTGTGAACTCGGGCTATGGACAGATCGCCATCGTCTTCCCACTGATCGTCGCCGCGCCGCGCTATTTCGCCGGCAAGATCACGCTGGGTGGCCTCATGCAGATCAACTCGGCCTTCGGGCAGGTGCAGGGCGCGCTGTCGTGGTTCGTCGACAGTTATGCCTCGCTGGTCAACTGGCAGGCGTCCTCCAACCGGCTGCTGGATTTGCAGGACGCGATCGAGCGGGCCGAGCGCGACGAAGCCGCGCGCGATGGCGCCAACGGCATCGTGGTCACACAAGGCGGCGCTGCGGCGCCACCGCAAAGCGGCAGCGCGCCGCTGGCGCTGCTGGCGCAGGGCCTGGTGCTGGCCACGCCCGGCGAGCTGCTGCCGCCAGGATCGCCCGCGCTGGGCGATGACACGACCGCCGGCCACGGCCAGATCCTCACCACGCCGTTTGACCTGCGAGTCAACGCGGGCGAGCGCTGGTTGGTGTCGGGCCCGTCGGGCAGCGGCAAAAGCGTGCTGTTCCGCGCCCTCTCGGGCATCTGGCCGTATGGCCGCGGGCATGTGCAGCACCCTGCCGGTGCGCGCTTGCTGTTCCTGCCGCAAAAGAGCTATCTGCCGTCGGGCACGCTGGCCGACGCCCTGTGCTACCCGGCCCACGGCCACACGCAAGACGCCGCCGCGCTGCGGGGCGTGCTGGTGGCCTGCCGCCTGGGCGCCCTGGTGGAGCGGCTGGAGACGGCCGACAACTGGTCGCTGCGGCTCTCGCCCGGCGAGCAGCAGCGCCTGGCGTTTGGCCGCGCCTTGCTGCAGCAGCCCGATTTTCTGTTTCTCGACGAAGCCACCTCGGCGTTGGACGAAGAAACCGAAGCCGCGATGTACGCCCTGTTGGTGGAGCGCCTGCCCCATGCCGCCATCGTCAGCATCGCCCACCGCAGCACGGTGGCGCGCTGGCATGGGCACCATTTGCGCTACGAGCGGGCGGAAGCGGTACGAGGCGCCGAAAGGGCAACCCTGGACACCGCCACGGCATCGCACAAGGCTGCCGAGCCATGGGCCGCGCAGTTGATGCGCCCGGTGGTAGTGGCCGGGTAGGCCGGCACACTTCGAACCGAGGCGCCCGGAACATCGCATACCGGACGAACGCAGGCTCACGTTTATCTGACCCCTACCATGCCAGTCGTCACACGCCACGGCACCAAGAGCAGTCCTAGGGCGTGCGCCCCAAGGATGTGGAGAATGCCAGGTGAATCCGGGACGGGGCCTTTGTTTGCGCCCGGCCTGAAATCCCGCTCGCCCTATGCCCAGCCTCAACCAGCAGCGCACGCACAAATACATTGCAGCCCGCCAGCAACACCCCGCCTGGCTGCTGCTGGCGTCGCGGCGCGCGCCCTTGATGCTCAGCTGCCTGGAGGCCCTATTCGAGCACCAGCGCGAAGGCGTGCCGTTTGACCATGCGGTGCAGGCACTGGCCGACATGCTGGCGGCACATGCCAACCAGCCTGATTTCGAGATCGACATGGCAGACACCCTCGCCCAGGCACGGCGTGAGCTGCGCGACTGGATTCGCCGCGCGCTGGTGACCGAGCGCGAAGGCCGCATTCACGAAACCGATGCCCTTAAAACCGCCCTGCGCTTCGTAGCGCAGCTCGATCACCGTTTGATGACCTCCACCGCCTCGCGCTTGGCCGTGGTGCAGCGCGAGATCGACAACCTGGCGACGGCATTGGACCCTAACCCACACAGCCGCGCAGCGCAGATTGAGCGGCGCATCGAGGACTTACAGCAGCAGCTCGATGAGGTGCGCACCGGTCGCCTACCGCTGCTGAGCGAAGCGCAAGCGGTGGAGGGCATCCGCGAGGTGTATGCGCTCGCCACCAGCCTGCGCGCCGATTTTCGGCGTGTGGAAGATTCGTGGCGCGAGGCCGACCGCACGCTGCGCCAGGCCATCCTCGGCGCGCAGCAGCACCGCGGCGCGGTGGTGGACCAATTGCTCGACGGCCACGCCAGCCTGCTCAGCACGCAGGAGGGTCGCGTGTTCGAGAGCTTTCAGCAGCAGCTCGACCACCAAAGCGAGCTGGCCGACATGCGCGCGCGCATCCGGGGCATCCTGGGCCACCCGGCATCCACGCGGGCGCTGGACGATTTGCAGCACAGCACGCTGCGCCTGCTGGTGCAGCAACTCATCAAGGAAGCCAAAGTGGTTCAGGGCGTGCGCGCCCGCAGCGAGCGCGAGGTGAGCCAGTTCATGAAAACCGGTCAGGCGGCCGAGAACCAGCGTGTCGGCCAGTTGCTCAACGACATCCTGCAGCAAGCGCTGGACATCGATTGGCAGCGCCAGGCCGTGCGCCGCCAACCCGCACCGCTGCCCCCGCTGGGGGTGGCGCTGTCGGGCCTGCCGCTGATTGAGCGGCTGCGCATCAAATCGCTCGATGGCGGCGGGCAGGACGCCGAATTGCTGCTGACCACGCACTATGCCGATCTGAACCAGGTCGAAGACGAGTTCTGGCAGGCCTTTGAAGGACTGGACCGCCAAGCCTTGCTGCAACAAACCCTGGCCGTGCTGGAAGAAAGCGGCCAGCCCATGACGCTGGCCGCCCTGGCCGAGGCGCTGCCACCGGGCGCGCACGATCTGGAAGTGCTGACGCTGTGGCTGTCCGTGGCGCGTGAGGCCGATGTTGCATGGGACACAAGCGAAGCACAGGAAACGATCATCACCACCGATTCAGAGCAAGACCCCATTCGGCACTGGCGCTTTGGCGTGCCGCGGGTGGCGCTGGATGCTGCGGCGGTGCGGGGTGTGGGCGCAGAGTGGTAATGTGAAAGCATGCTTGGAAATAAAGTTGTAATAGTCATCAAGGCGTAGGCATGGCAGACACGAAAAAAGGTTTGAAATGGCACAAATAGAGGGTTTTCGGGTCCGCAATTACCGGGCGTTGCGCGATATCACCCTGGGAAAGCTCTCAGCCGACCAAAAGGGCGACCCGCTGACGCCATTCACTGTGGTCATTGGAAAAAACGGCGTCGGTAAAAGCACCCTGTTCGATGCCTTTGGCTTTGTGGCTGATTGCATGAACACCGACGTAGAGACCGCCTGTGATAGCAAGCTGCGCGGAGGCTTCGAGCGCATGCGCTCTCTGGGGGTTGAAGAGCCAATCCGCTTCGATATCTACTACCGCGAAGCACCGGGTGAGCGCCCCATTACCTATGAGTTGGCCATCAACATCGACAACAGCGGTCGGCCTTTCGTCGAATCAGAAGTACTGAAGCAGCGCCGCAAAGGCCAAAAACATGGCAGGCCTTATCCGTTCTTGCGTCTGCACCATGGTGTCGGCAAGGTGTGGGTTGGCGAGGAGGCCGTCGAGGCGGCGAGCGGCGAGGAAGACAGGGCCCAGGAAGATGTCGAACTGACCGACCTGCGCCAATTGGGTATTGCTACGCTGGGCACGCTTAAAGAGCATCCCCGCATCAAGCGCTTTCGGGATTTCTTGAAAGGCTGGTACCTCTCCTACTTTCACCCGGATGCCGCACGCACCATCCAGCCAGCGGGAGCGCAGCGCCATCTGAACATCCATGGCGACAACCTCAGCAACGTCGTGCAGTACATGGAGCGCGAGCACAAGGCACGCTTTCAGACCATTCTGGATCGCATCGCGACCAAGATTCCGGGCGTACAGAGCATCAATACCAAGGTGACAGACGACAAGCGGGTGCTGCTTCGTTTTAACGACGGAGCGTTCACCGACCCTTTCTACGCCTCGCAAATGTCTGACGGCACGCTGAAGATTTTTGCCTATTTGCTCTTGATGGAAGATCCCGATCCACCCCCTTTCATCTGCATCGAAGAACCCGAGAACGGGCTCTACCACCGCCTGCTCGAATCCCTGGCAAGTGAGCTGCGCAGCCACGCGACAGGCAAGAAGAATGACTCACAAATCTTCGTGACTACGCACCAACCATATTTTGTGGACGCCCTATCGCCCAATGAAGTCTGGATTCTGGAGAAAGGCAGCGACGGTTTTTCAACCGTGCGCCGTGCTTCCGACATTGAACTGGTGCGAAATCTCGTGGCGGAGGGCCTCCCCTTGGGTGGGCTCTGGTACAGCGACTACCTGGACGCGAGGTAGGCATGCACATCGAGGTATTGGTGGAGGACAGTTCCGGCGCCGCTTTGATCGAAACCCTGCTGCCTCTGGTGATTGGCCCGGAAGGTGCACCACACACTTGGCGCGTTCTGTCGTACAAAGGCATTGGCCGCATACCCAAAGGGCTGACCACTAAGGCGGACCCCGCCAAACGGGCGCTGTTAGATCAACTGCCGCGCTTGCTCGCCGGATATGGCAAAACTCCTGGTTATGAAACCGTGGTTGTGGTGTTAGACAGCGATAGGCGCAACTGCAAGGAATTCCTCGCCGAACTCAATACCGTACTGAAGGAGTGCGCGCCAGCCCCCAGAACGCTTTTCCGTTTGGCCGTAGAGGAGATGGAAGCCTGGCTTCTGGGCGATCGCCAGGCGCTGCTAACCGGGTATCCCAAGGCGAAGAGGGATGTACTGGCGCGCTACACGCAAGACAGCGTCTGCGGTACTTGGGAGTTGCTTGCCGATGCTATCCACCCTGGGGGCCACGCGGCCATTCAGAAGGCGGGCTGGCCCCTCCCCGGCCAGATGAAACACGAATGGGCCAAGAAAATCAGTCCGCACATGGATATCGAAACCAATACGTCGCCAAGCTTTGGAAAATTTCGTGACGGGCTTCGTCGAATAGTGGCCTACGTGGATTGAACTCCAGCCACACAACATTTCCACAAAGCAAACGCGTATTGCTCGCAGTTCTATCCAATCCACCATGCCGCCCCAAACCCCTTCCCCTGACATCTTCGACCAATGGGCCAGCACCGCCCCGGTTGCTGATGCGGACGCAGGCGCAGGCGCAGGCGACCCCCAGAATGCAGCACCCGCTGCAGACAACAGTGCTCCACTTGCCACACCCATCACCCCCGTAGCCCTGCGCCGCGCCGTGCAGGAGCTGCTCAAAAATGGCGTATTGGAACAAGCCGCCAAACCCCAGCTATTCCGCCAGATTACCAGTGACACCGCACGCGTCAACGCGCAGCTTGAACCTCTGGACTTGCAGGTTCGCGTGGACGACGTGCGCGGGTTGGCCTTTGTGGCCATTGCGCAGGCCTACCAGCCGGACGGCGAGGAGGGTGACGACAGCGACGAATGGACGCACCCGCTGGTGCGCCGCCTGCGCCTGACGCTGGAGCAGTCGCTGCTGCTGGCGATCTTGCGGCGCGAATTCTTGCAGCGCGAACAAGAGGGCGGCCTGGGCGTGCCGGTGCGCCTAGCGGTGGACAGCCTGCTGCCGCAACTCAACATCTACCTGGGCAGCACCGGCAGCGACATGCAGGAGCGCAAGCGCCTGGCGACGCTGCTCGAGAGCCTGCGCGGGCACGGCGTGGTGTCCGAAGTCGATACGCAGGAGAGCATCACCCTGCGGCCCATGATCGTGCACCTGGCCAACCCACAAAACCTGCAAGCGCTGCTGCAACACCTGCGCGCGCTGGCGGCCATGCCCGCCGCCCATGAACCGCAGGAAAGCCCGGAATGACCGCCCCCGCGAGACCGGCCCACAGCTACCACCTGCACGAGCTGCATCTGTACAACTGGGGCGCATTTGCGGGCCGCCACCAGGCCAGCATTGATGCGGCCAACACCGCCATCATCGGCCCCACGGGCAGCGGCAAGACCACGCTCATCGACGCGCTGATGACGCTGTTGTGCCAAAACCCGCGCTACAACCTGGCCTCCACCGGCGGGCACGAAAGCGACCGCGACCTTGTCTCCTACGTACGCGGCGCCAGCGGCCCTGGCCATGCGGGGGACGACAGCAACCACCTGGCCCGCACCGGGCGCACGGTGACCGCCATTGCGGCGCGCCTGGTGCGGGGAGACGCGCGCGAGGGGAGCGAAGCGCCAGTCGACACGGTACTGATCGGCGCCCTCTTCTGGTTCGATGGCAGCAGCTCGTCCGTCAGCGACATGGGGCGGCGCTGGTGCTTTGCGCAGGGTGCGGGGCACAACCTGGACCTGTGGCTCGAAGAACACCACAGCGGCGGCGCACGCGCCCTGGGGCGGATGGAGAAGCACACCGATGGGTTGCAAATATTTAACAGCAAGACCGCCTACCTGGCGCGGCTGCAGCGTTTTTTCGAGGTCGGCCCGAACGCCTTCACGCTGCTCAATCGCGCAGCGGGCCTCAAACAGCTCAACAGCATCGACGAGATTTTTCGTGAACTGGTGCTCGACGACCAGTCTGCATTCGACGACGCGCTGAAGGTCGCCGCCAGCTTTGACGAACTCGCCGCCATCCACACCGAGCTGGAACTCGCCAACGCCCAATACCTGGCCCTGCTGCCGCTGCGTGACATGGCGCGCCACGACCAAAAGGCGCAGCAACGGCTGGAAGATTTGCGTTCCCTGCAGGCCGCCTTGCCCCACTGGTTTGCCAGCGAGGGCTTGCGCCTGTGGCAGCAGCGCAGCGCCGGTCTGCAAGCGCAACTTTTGCAGCAGCAGGCCGGGATAGACGCAACACACACCGCGGTGGGCAACGCCCGCGCCGACGAGCAACTGCGCCTGGCGGACTACCTGCAAACCGGCGGTAGCAACATCGAACTTCTGCAAGGCAGCATCGCCAGCCAGCAACAGGTGCTGGGTCAACGCCAGGCGGCGCTGGCCGACTACCAAAAGCTGGCGCGCAACCTGGCACTCGCATGGCCCGCAGACGCTGCGCCCAGCGCCGCGCTGCTGGCCACGCACCAGCACCAGGCGGGCGAGGCGCTGCAGCAGCTTGAGGCAGCGCAGGTGGAACATACCAAGGCAGCCGAAGCCGCCGTCGTGCGCGAGGGCAATGCCCAGGCCGAGTTGGAGCACCTGCAAGCCGAACACAAGGCGGTCCTGCAGCGGCCCGGTTCCAACCTGCCGCCCGCGTTCCAGCCGTTTCGCGCGGCCTTGGCCGACGCCTTGCAGCTTGCGCCCGAGGCGCTGCCCTTTGTCGCCGAACTGGTCGAAGTGCACAAAGACCAGCAGGCCTGGCGCGGTGCCATCGAGCGCGCCCTGGGCAGCCAGCGCCTGCGGATCCTGGTGCCGCCCGGCGCCATGCACGATGCGCTGGAGTGGGTGAATCAGCGCCACAACCACCTGCACGTGCGCTTGCTGGAGGCACAGGACGCGCCCGCCACCGCCTTCTGGAGCGATGGTTTTTGCCAAAAGCTGACCCTCAAGCCGCACGCGCACCAGAGCGCGTTGAAGAAGCTGCTTGCCGAGCTCGACCGCCACTGCGTGGACAGCGCCGAGGCCTTGCGGCTCACTCCCCATGCCATGACGCAGCAGGGGCTGATGTCGGGCCGCGCGCTGCACTTTGACAAACAGGACCAAAAGCGCCTCGACCAGGACTGGATGACCGGCTTTGACAACCGCGACCGGCTGGCCCAATTGGCGCAGCACATCGCGCAGGCGCAGACGCAATGGCAGGCGTGTGACGAAGACAAGCGGACCGCCTTGCGCACTGCGGCCGAGGCAGCGAGCCAGCACCAGTTGTGGCAGCACCTGCAAGCCCTGCGTTTCGATGCGCTCGACGTAACCGACACCCAGCGCCAGTTGCAGCGCCTGCAGGGCCAGCTTGACGTACTGCTCAGCCCGCAATCGGACACCGCCCAGGCCAAGACCCGCTGGGAGCAGGCGCAAAAACTTCGCGAGCAGGCCGAAGACCGGTTGCGCACGCTGGAGCTTGCGCACGCCGGTTTGCAGGCCGAGCAGCGCAGCGCCGAAAGCAAACAGGCCGACTGCGCCGCCCGGATGGTAGAGCAGTCGGCCCATGTGACCGCGCTGGACGAGCGTCTCACCCGCCTGCTCCCCAGCGGACTGCCCAGCTTGGCCTGCGACCAGCTCGACGCCCAGGAGCGCAGGACGGTTGATGCGCTGCGCGAGCAGCTCGACAAACACCAGCGCCAACTGGCCGAGCTGCAAAAAGACCTCATCCGCCAGATGGGCCGCGCCCGCCAGCAAGACCGCGGCGCGCTGACGGACCACACCGAAGACCTGGCCGCCCTGCCGCACTACCTGGAACGCCTGCGCGTGCTCGAAGAAGAAGCCCTGCCCGAGAAGCGCCTGCGCTTTCAGGACTACCTCAACACCGCCTCCGAGCAGGGCGTGAACACCCTGCTCAACGGCATCGAGGCCCAGGTGGCCGAAATCACCGAGCGCATCGACGCACTCAACCAAACGCTCGCGCGGGTGGACTTTCAGCCCGGCCACGCCCTGCAGTTGGCGCCGCAACCCGTAGTACACCAAAGCCTGCAAACCCTCCACAAAGCCATGGCGCAACTGCGCATCGAGCGCCTGCGGGACGACGGCGGCCAGGGCCACTACCAGGCGCTGCGCGCCATGGTCGAGCTGCTGCGAGAACACGCCACCAACCGCCGCACCAAAGCCGCGCAGGCCCTGCTGGACGCGCGCTACCGCCTACAATTTGCCGTGCATGTGGTGGACCGCGCCAGCGGCCAGATTCTGGAGCGCCGCACCGGCTCACAGGGCGGCAGCGGGGGCGAGAAGGAAATCATCGCCAGCTACGTGCTCACCGCCTCGCTCAGCTACGCGCTGTGCCCGCCGGGGCGCAGCCGTCCGCTGTTTGGCAGCATCGTGCTCGACGAAGCCTTCTCCAAAAGCTCGGCCGCCGTGGCGGCCCGCATCATCCAGGCGCTGCACGAATTCGGCCTGCACGCGCTGTTTGTCACCCCCAACAAGGAGCTGCGCCTGCTGCGCACCCACACCCGATCGGCCGTGCTGGTGCACCGGCGCGGGCGCCAGGCCAGCCTGGCATGCCTGAGCTGGGAGGAACTTGGCGAGAAGCTGGAGGCGCGCAATCACCGACGGAAAATTTTGAGTGAAATAGGCCTTTAGCGCTTATCCGGTAAGCGCTACCAGCTCTATTTTCAATAGTATTTACTCGCTATGAGATCCCCGCAGCAACTCGCCCAACAGCTCGCCCGCCAATGGCAGCGCAGCGACTGGCGCGAGGCGCAGTTGCTACCCAACCCTGCCGCGTGGCCGCTGCAGCTGGCGATTGGCATACCCAACGCCCAGAGCTTTCGCGGTGCAGGCCCGGCACTGCGCCAGCACCTGCAGGCATGGAAGGCCGTCACCGACCACGGCCCCGGCAACGTGCAATGGGCGCCGCGCAGCTACCGGGGCGGCGCTGCGCCGTTGGACGTGCCCCTGCACTGGACCCTGCCGCGCCCGTCAGACGCCATCGCCGCCATCGCCCGCTTTGCCGGGCCCGGCCACGCCGGTATTGCCGCCGACTACCAGGCACTCGCCACCGTGCTGGCTCAGGTCGATGCGTCCTTTCACCGCCTGCTGCTTCGCCGGCTTACGCTGTGGCGGCACCTCCCGACTGCGCAGGTCGTCACCGCCACCCGCGTGGCCCAGCAACTGACACCGGGCTGCGCCGCCGGCAAACCGCTGAGAGTATTGGCCGTAGCTGGGAACGACAGCAAATTCTTCGAGCGCCACGACAGCCTGCTCAAGGCGCTGCTGGACGAGCGTTTTGGCGGGGAAGCCAGCCGCCAGGGGCTGACCGCCTTCCTGGGCGCCAGCCCCGAGGGTGAGCACTGGGTGCTGGTGGCACCGCTGGCGGGCGGCCTGCTGCCGTTTCGCCGCCAGCGCGTGACCACCACCGAGCTGCACAGCACCGCCTTGCCCGCTGACCGCATCCTGCTGGTGGAAAACGAGCGCAGCCTGCACCAATTGCCCCTGCCGCTGCCAGGCACCATCGCCATTCTGGGCAGTGGGCTGAACCTGGCCTGGCTGGCCGCCCCCTGGCTGCAAGAATGCAACGTGGCGTATTGGGGCGACCTGGACACCTGGGGCCTGGCCATGCCAGCCACTGCGCGCCACCACCTGCCGCAGCTGCAGGTACTGTTGATGGACCGCACCACGTTCGATGCTCACGCGCACCTGGCGGTGACCGAACCCGTGCCTTGCGACACCCTGCCGTTCGAGGCGCTGCACCCACAAGAGACCTCGCTGGTACAGCACCTGCGGGGCCTTGCACGGGGGCGGCTGGAGCAGGAGTTTGTGCCTGCAGACGAGGTGGCTTTTGCAGTCTCGCGCTGGGCGGAGCGGTGCGCAGGCGACTGATCCGCCAGACGGTAATCGCGCGCAAACGCGGCGTGACTTGGTTTGGGGGGCAAGCCCTGCGGGGGTTGCGCCGTCGCGTTTAGCCTGTCGATGGGCTTCGACAAACTGTCGCTCAAAAAGGGCGATGAGGACTCTACGGAGGCATTGACAAACCGTCTCCCACTTCGCCACGGGTAAGGACAAGAGCGCCACCTTTTCGCTGCCAATGGGCGCACATTGAGCCCTTGCGGGTTTTTCCTTATATTTTTATGAAACCGGTTTCATAGAATCTAGCCAAGCCCCCAAAACAGCTACCTGCGTGAACTACCAATTTCAGTTTGACACCGTCTTCGCCGCCTGGCCTTTGCTGCTCAAGGGCACATGGATCACCGTGCAGTTGTCGCTCACCGCGACGGTGCTTGGCTTGTTGGTCGCCATCGCCTGCGCGTGGGGCAAGACCTCCGGACCCACCTGGCTGCGTTTTGTGGTCGGTGCCTATGTCGAGGTGATTCGCAACACGCCGTTCCTGGTGCAGCTTTTCTTCTTTTTCTTCGCACTCCCGTCCATCGGCCTGCGTTGGTCGCCCTACACCGCCGCACTCACAGCCATGGTGGTGAACCTGGGGGCCTATGCGGCTGAAATCGTGCGCGCCGGCATTGAGTCGATTCCCAAAGGGCAGATCGAGGCAGCCAAGGCGCTCAACCTCAAGCCCGCGCAGATCTTTCGTTTCGTCATTCTCAAGCCGGCGTTCAAGGCCATCTTTC
Organism: Simplicispira sp. GW247-4R2A; assembly: GCF_059424465.1. Lineage (NCBI taxonomy): Bacteria > Pseudomonadati > Pseudomonadota > Betaproteobacteria > Burkholderiales > Comamonadaceae > Simplicispira > Simplicispira sp. GW247-4R2A. The sequence goes on from NZ_JBWKZM010000004.1 coordinate 42,483, forward strand.
CGGCGCTGACCAGCCAGTTCATTCTGCTGATGCTGAGCTCGGCCGTGGTCTCGGTGATTTCGGCAGATGACCTCACCTCGGTGGCGGCCAACCTGCAATCGCAGACCTTCCGCAGTTTCGAGATCTACATCGTGGTGGCGGGCATTTATCTTGTCCTGGCCATGTCGTTCTCGGCGTTGTTCAAGCTGATCTACCAGCGCACGCTCAACTATCCCGACCGCCGCTGAGGCCACTGCCATGCGTACTTTCGGATTTCCCGAGTTCTGGTTCATCGTGCAGGCTGCGCAGTGGACGCTGGCGCTCTCCGCCATTGCCTTCGTAGGCGGCTCGATCCTGGGGCTGATCGTGGCGCTGTCGCGCACGTCTGAGAGTCGCGCCGCCCGCCTTGCGGCAACGCTTTTCATCCAGGTATTCCAGGGCACGCCGCTGCTTCTGCAGTTGTTCCTGATCTTTTTCGGCGCACCGGTGTTTGGGCTGGACATCAACCCCTGGGTGGCCGCCGGCGCTGCGCTGGTACTCAACAGCGCCGCGTTCCTGGGCGAGATCTGGCGCGGCTGCATCGAGGCGGTGGCCCGTGGGCAATGGGAAGCTGCGCACGCGCTGAACCTGGGCTATGTCGACCGCATGCGTTTCGTGGTGCTGCCGCAGGCCTTCAAGATCGCGCTGCCGCCCACGGTGGGCTATGTGGTGCAGATCATCAAGGGCACCTCCCTGGCCGCCATCATCGGGTTCACCGAGATCACGCGCGCCGGCCAGATCATCAACAACGCCACCTTTGAGCCGCTGCGCGTATTCGCCACCGTGGCAGCGCTGTACTTCGCCATTTGCTGGCCGCTGTCGCTGATGGCAGCGCGCATGGAGCGCCAGCGCGCCAAAGCACTGACCCGTTAAGCGCCTAACCATCAGCGCACAACGGTCCTTTCCCTCTTTTCACCCCGCCACCACCAGGAGACTTCGCATGACCTTTTCCCTGCAACGCCGCACCGCTACCGCCACGCTCGCGGCACTGGGCCTCGGCGCCGCCCTGACCGTTTTCGCACCGTTTGCCAGCGCGCAAACGGTCTCCGAGATCAAAAAGAAGGGTGAGATCACCATCGGTATGCTGATCGACTTCCCGCCCTATGGCACCACCAACGCACAAAACCAGCCCGATGGCTACGACGCCGATGTGGCCAAGCTGCTCGCCAAGGACTTGGGGGTCAAAGCCAACATCGTCCCCGTGACCGGCCCCAACCGGATTCCGTTCCTGCAAACCAGCAAGGTCGACGTCCTGGTGGCATCGCTCGCGATCACGCCCGAACGCGCCAAGCAGGTACAGTTCTCCAAGCCCTACGCTGCGGCCACCATCGTGCTGTACGGCAAAACAGGCTCCAGCATCAAGAGCGGTGCCGATTTGAAGGGCCTGCGCGTGGGCGTGGCGCGTGCCAGCACGCAGGACGTGGCGGTGACCAAGGCGGCGCCCGAAGGCACGGAGATCCGCCGCTTCGATGACGATGCGTCTGCCATGCAGGCTTTGATTTCCGGGCAAGTCGATGCCATTGGCTGCTCGGTCACCGTGGCCGCGCAGATCGCCAAACGCGTGCCGGCCAATACCTTCGAGAACAAGTTCAACCTGCTGCAACAGGCCATGGGCATTGCCATGCGCCCCGGGCAGGACGACTTGCTCAAGGCAGTGAACGATTTTGTCGAGCGCAACACGGCCAACGGCGAGCTCAACAAGCTCTACCAGAAGTGGCTGGGCGCCGATCTGCCCAAGCTGCAGTAAGTGGCGAGGAATCCCCCATGACGGACGCAGTCACGACCCTGCCCGCCGCGGCGCCCATCATCGAGATGCAGGGTGTCGACAAGTGGTACGGCAGCTTTCAGGTGCTCACCGACATCGACCTGTCGGTGCGCGCGGGTGAGCGCATCGTCATCTGCGGGCCTTCGGGCTCGGGCAAATCCACCTTGATCCGATGCATCAACCGGCTCGAGACGGTGCAAAAGGGCCGCATCGTGGTCGACGGCATCGACCTGACCGCCGGTGGCAAGAACGTGGACGCGGTGCGCGCCGAAGTCGGCATGGTGTTCCAGCAGTTCAACCTGTTTCCGCACCTGACCATTCTGGAGAACTGTGTGCTCTCGCCGATGCGCTCCAAGGGCATGTCGCGCCAGGAGGCCGAGGCCACCGCCATGCAGTACCTCAAGCGCGTGCGCATTCCGGAGCAGGCGCAGAAGTACCCCAGCCAGCTCTCGGGCGGCCAGCAACAGCGCGTCGCCATCGCGCGGGCGCTGTGCCTATCGCCCAAGGTGATGCTGTTCGACGAACCCACCTCGGCCCTGGACCCGGAAATGGTCAAGGAAGTGCTCGACACCATGATCGGCCTGGCCGACGACGGCATGACCATGCTCTGCGTGACACATGAGATGGGCTTTGCCCGCAGCGTGGCCGACCGCGTGATCTTCATGGCCGACGGAAAAATCCTGGAGCAGGCGCCGCCGGCGCAATTCTTCGGGCAACCCCGGCATGAAAAGACACGCCAGTTTCTCGGCCAGATTCTCACCTCCCACCAGGCCCATTGAGCTTCGCCCACGCGGGGCTGGTGTTCCGTGCCGAGCGCAGTTCCTGAAAGAACAGCAATGAATGTATTGATCTCCCTGTCGTCCTTCGGCGCGGCAGAAGTCGGCCGCCATGGCCAGCTCTGGTGCGCGCAGCTCTCGCGCGCTGCCGGAGCCGACAGCGTGGAAGTGCGCGGTGAGCTGCTGCGCGATGCTGCTGCCGAGCTGCCCGCACTGGTCGGCATGGCGGCGGTGTATTCCAGCCCCGAAGGGCTGTGGGCCGCCACGGGACAACTCGACGAGCAGGCGCTGGCGCGCGGCCTGCACGCCGCGCAGGTGCTGGGTGCCCCGCGGCTGAAGATGGCGATTGGCGGTTTCGGCACGGTATCGCACGCATCGCTCGCGCGGCTCAAAGAGCTGCTGGCTGGGCACGCCACCGAGCTGGTGATAGAGAACGACCAGACGGAGAGCGCCGGCACGTTGGCCGCCATGCAGGGCTTTTTTAATGCGCAGGAACGTGCCGGGCTGGACCTGGGCATGACCTTCGACATGGGCAACTGGCACTGGCAAGGCGAATGCCCGCTGCAGGCTGCGCAGGCACTGGCGCGCCACGTGCGCTACGTGCACTGCAAGGGCGTCCAGCGCCAGTCGACCAAGTGGGTAGCGGTGCCGCTCATGGCATCGGCCGCGCCGTGGCGTGCGGTCTTGCGGGCCCTGCCTGCCGACGTTCCCCATGCCATTGAATACCCGCTGGTGGGCGACACGCTGGAAGCCGTCACGCGCGCGCAGATCGAGGTGATTCGCGCCGCCCGGAGGAGCCTATGAGTGCCGACGCCACTGCGCAGACCGCGCTCGACGTCGCCCTGTTTGGCGAGGCCATGCTGCTGCTGGTGGCCAACGAGCCCGGCCCGCTGGAGCATGCCACCGGCTTTCACAAGCGCACCGCAGGGGCGGAAACCAACGTCGCGATCGGGCTGGCACGCCTGGGCCTCAAAGTCGGTTGGGCGAGCCGCCTGGGCACAGACTCCATGGGCCGCGCGCTGCTCGCCACCATGCAGAGCGAAGGGATCGACTGCTCGCACGTGGTGTGCGACGCCGGGCAGCGCACGGGGTTTCAGTTCAAGGAGCGCGTGACCGACGGACGCGACCCCCAGGTGGAGTACCACCGAAAAGGCTCGGCCGCCAGCCAGATGGGCCCGGCCGATGTGGACGCGGCATGGCTGCGCAGCGCACGCCACCTGCACGCTACCGGCGTCTTCGCCGCGATTTCAGACACCAGCTTGCAGGCAGCCGTCCGAACGCTGGAGGTGATGCGCGCCGCCGGCCGCACCATCTCGTTCGACCCCAACCTGCGGCCCACGCTGTGGTCCTCGCCGGAGACCATGCGGCACTGGATCAACGAGCTCTCGCGCTACGCCGACTGGGTGCTGCCGGGCATGCAGGAGGGGGCGTTCCTCACAGGCGAAACGACGCCCGAAGGCGTGGCACGCTTCTACCGTGAGCGCGGCGCCAAGCTGGTCGTGGTAAAGCTTGGCGCCGAAGGTGCGTACTTCGACAGCGAAGTGGCGGGCACCGGCCGCGTGGCGGGTTTCCCGGTGGTTCAAGTGGTCGACACCGTGGGCGCAGGCGACGGTTTTGCCGTCGGCGTGATCACTGCACTGCTGGAGGGGCAGACCGTGCTGGCCGCCGTGCGGCGCGGCGCCTGGATCGGCGCGCGCGCGGTACAGGTGCTGGGCGATACCGAGGGCCTGCCATCGCGCACCCAACTGCAGGAAGCCGGCCTGTGACGCGCAAGAAGATCCTCGTGTTCCGGGAATTGCCACCCGACCAGCTGGCGCGCCTGCAGGCAGCGCACGACGTGACGGTGGCCGACCCACGCCAGCCTGCGCAACGCCCACTCTTTGACGCTGCCCTGGCCGAAGCACACGGTCTGATCGGGTCGAGTTTCCGGCTTGGCGCTGCGCTGATCGAGCACGCCCAACACCTGGAGGTGGTCTCCAGCATTTCGGTGGGCGTGGACAACTATGACCTCGGTGCCCTGCACGCGCGTGGCATCGTGCTGTGCCACACGCCGGGCGTGCTGGACGAAACCGTGGCCGACACAGTATTTGCACTGCTTATGGCCACCTGCCGCCGCGTGGTGGAACTCTCGCAACTCGTGCGCGAAGGCCATTGGACACGCAACATCGGCGAAGACCTGTTCGGCACCGACGTGCACGGCAAGACGCTGGGCCTATTGGGTTTTGGCCGCGTCGGCCAAGCCATCGCACGGCGCGCAGCACTGGGCTTTGGCATGCCGGTGCTGTACCACGCGCGCCATGCGGTGGACCTGGCAAGCCAGGCCCCTGAGCTACAAGGCAAAGCCGAACACACACCGCTCGCCACCCTGCTGGCGCAATCGGATATCGTGGTTGCCATGCTGCCCTTGACCAACACAACGCGCGGGATGGTGGATGCGAAACTCTTCGCGGCCATGAAGCCTGGCGCCTTCTTCATCAATGGCGGACGCGGCGCCACCGTGGTCGAGGCAGATCTGCTCGCCGCGCTCGACCACGGCCACCTGTGCGCGGCAGGCCTTGACGTGTTCACCACCGAACCACTGCCGCTCGCCTCGCCCCTGCGCACACACCCGCGCGTCACGCCGCTGCCGCACATTGGCTCGGCAACGCACGATACGCGCCACGCCATGGCCGCCCTCGCCACGCGCAATCTGCTACAAGCACTGGCAGGCGAGCGGCCTGAAGCGGCTTACCCTACAGCCCCAGCAACATGAGCGCCCGGCGCCCGCCGAAGCCGGCACTGCCAGAAGCGGCCCCGTCACCAGCCGTGCGCACCGCTGCCGCTAGCGTACCGCGCACCCGCCCGACGATTGCCGACGTAGCCACCGAAGCCGGCGTGTCCAAAGCCACGGTCTCGCGCTTCTTCAATCACCGAGAGCGCCTGCTCAGCCCCGATATCGCCACCCGAGTGGAGGCGGCCATCGCCAAACTGGCCTACAGCCCAAGCCCCATGGCGCAGGCGCTCAGCCATGGGCGTTCCAGGCTGATCGGCCTGGTGGTAGCCGACATCACCAATCCGTTTTCCGTCGCCGTGCTGCGCGGCGCGGAAAAGGTCTGCCAGGAGGCGGGCTACCTGGTGATGTTGTTCAACCTTGGCAACGAGCGTGAGCGCGAGCGCGATGCCATCGACGCGCTGGCCAGCTACCAGGTTGACGGCTTTATTCTCAACACCCAGGGGCAAAGCGAAGCACTGGGCAAAAACCCAACCGACACGGATATTCTCCGGGGCCGGCCCGCCGTGCTGGTGGATCGCCGCCATGCTGCCCTGAACGCCGATTTCGTCTCGCTGGACAACCAGAGCGCCATGCGCGCTGCCTACGACCATCTGGTGGAGCAGGGCTGGCGCGACCTGCTCTACATCACGCAGCCCCTGGAGGACGTAAGCTCGCGCCAGGAGCGCGCCAGCGCATTCTCGAGTTGCATCAAGGTGCACGCGCAGGCCGTGCGTGGACAGCTGCTGGAGCTGGGCAAAGCGATGACGGGTACTGCTGATGGGGAACCTGACGGCACACTGGACGCCGCAATCCGCGCGCTGCGCGAACGCGCTGGCGCCAACGGGTGCGGGGCGATCATCGCGGGCAACTCGGTGGTGACCTTGCGCGTAGCCGCGGCCATGGCGCGCCTGGGCTGGAGCTTTGGCCGCGAGCTGGGCTTTGTCGGCTTCGACGACCCCGACTGGGCACCGCTGATCGGCCCTGGCCTGACCATGGTCTCTCAGCCAACCGACGCAATTGGGCAGAGCGCCGCGCAGTGCCTTCTGGAGCGGCTGGGCGGCCTGCAAGGCCCAGCACGCGAACGTCTGCTGCCGGGCCGGCTGGTCGTGCGCGGCTCGTCAGCTGCGGCCAAGGCACGGCCGGCGACTCGAAACCAGAAGCAGCTCACCCCCCCAGAGCCCCCGGAATGTGCAGCACCAGGTGGTCGATGAGCGCTCGCACGGCCGGGAGCAGGCCGCGCCGGCTGACGAACACGAGGTGGATGTCCTGCTCCAGCGTGCGCCAATCCTTGGCCACATGGACCAGCGTTCCGCTTTCCAGAGCGCGCCAGACGATGCGCAGCGGCAGCAGCCCGATGCCGACGCCGCCCGCCACCGCCTCCAACTGCACGGCGTAGTCTGAGCACAGCAGGCGCGGGCGGTGCGCGATGCGCGCGCTGCGCCCGTCCGCGGCTGTGAGCGTCCAGATCTGCTCAGCGCCCTCGCGCTGACCGCTGACGGTGTCGTGCTCGGCAATCTGCGCCGCATCTGCGACAGGCTCACGCCCTGCGAGGTAGACCGGCGCCGCCACCAGCACGCGGTGGCCCGAGGCGATGCGCCGCGTCACCAGGCCCGGGTCCTCCAGGCCGCTGGTGCGCACGCGCAACGCCACGTCGATACGTTCTTCGATCAGGTTGACCATCCGGTCGGTAGATTCGATCTCCACCCGCACCTTGGGGTGCTCGCGCAGGAAATCGGCGACCACGCGCGCCGCGTAGAACTGCGCGATGGCCACCGGGCAGGTCAGCCGGACGGTGCCCGATGGCGCCGAGCGCAGCGCGTCAATGGCCTGGTGCGCTGCCTCGGCTTCCACCAGCATGGCGGCGCAATGCTCGTAAACGCCTGCCCCGCCTCGGTGAGCGACAGGCGCCGCGTGCTGCGCTGGAACAGGCGCGCACCGAGGCGCTCTTCCAGCAAAGCGACACGGCGGCTGAGCTTGGATTTGGTGACATGCGTCGCGCGCTCGGCAGCGCTGAAACCCCCATGCTCGACGATAAGGGCGAAGTAACGCAGGTCGTTCAAGTCCATGGTGGCGTCTCATTTTTAGGACAAGTATTTGCTATTTTGCCGTCTTATCGCCGATTGTTGCTACCTATATCGTTGCATCCATTCACAACACCCCAAGGAGCCGACGATGGATACCCGCCTTAATTTCTACACCGCCAACCCCGAAGCCATGAGAGTACTCGGCGCGCTGGAGCAGCGCATCGCCAAATCCGGCATCGACAAGCCGCTTGCCGAACTGCTGCGGCTGCGTGTCTCGCAGATCAATGGCTGCGCGTACTGCCTGGACATGCATTTCAGCGATGCGGTCAAGGCGGGCGAGCAGACGCGCCGCCTGGCCACCCTGTCGGCCTGGCGCGAAACGCCGTTCTTCAGCGACCGCGAACGCGCCGCGCTGGCCTGGACCGAGGCCGTCACGCTGGTGGCGGACACGCATGTGCCGGACGCGGTGTGGGAGGACATCCGCCCGCATTTCACGCCTGAAGAGCTGGTGGATCTGATGCTGTTGATCACGACCATCAACACCTGGAACCGCTTTGCCATCGCGTTTCGCAAGATGCCGGCCTGAAGCGCTGCACCCTTTTGCAACCCCTGCGCGCTGCCATGAGCAAAGCCTCCTCCAACCGGCTGGTCTGCTGCACGATCTTCGTACTGGCGCTGACCGAATTCCTGCAATCGGGCATGACGGCGTTTGCCGCCGCCCCCATCATGGGCGAGATCGCCATCGGTCCGGAGGAATTCAGCCTGATCGCCGCGGTGTACGCGAGCGTGGCGATCCTGGCGATCTCCATGCAGCGCTGGTGGGTTGAACGCGTCGGCGGACAGCGCTTTATCCAGGCCGGTGCGGTGGTATGCGTGGCAGGCTCCCTGGTGTGCGCCAGCAGCCGCAGCTTCAGCAGCTTTTTGCTGGGGCGCGCCCTGATGGCGCTGGGTGGCGGCGCGTTTTTCACCGCCAGCCGCATGATCATCCAGCACCGACTGGGCGGCCCCGCACGCTTTGTCGGTATCCGCTGCCTGGCCACCGGCCTGGCAATGGGGATCGCCGCCGCGCCATGGCTGGCGGCCACCGCCGTAGCCCAAAGCCATTGGTCGGCCATGTACCTCCTGTTGGCAGCGCTGGGCACGGTTGTTTTTGTGCTGGCCACACTGGCCCTCAATGGCGGACCGCGCGACGTGCCGCAGCGCCGCTCAGCAGCGCAGCCTTGGCAACAGTTGCTGTTGCTCGGCGCAAGCTTCGGCTGGTTGTACGCCCTGCAGCGCCTGTACTACGATTTCTATTCCAACACGGTGACGGTGCTGCTGATGCTGGCGGGTGCTCTCGCAGCGCTGGTCCTCTACCTGCACGCGCAGCACCGCCACACCGAGCCGCTGCTGCGCGTGCGCGAGATGTGGAGCCCACGCTTCCTGGCTGGGTTGGCACTGTTCGGTTTTGCCTACCTGGTGCTGGGTGCCAACAACTATGTCGTTCCCATGCTGCTACAGCGCGCGCTGGGCTTTGGCTGGCAGACCGTGGGCCTGATCGAAGCGCTGGGTCTTGGCGCAGCGCTGCTCACCTGGGGGGTGATGTCGCGCGTGCTGCCACGCTACCCCTCGCCACGCAAGTTCCTGGTCATCGGGTTTCTGGCACTGACGGTCTCTGGCGCGCTGCTGACACAACTCAACACAGGCGTGGACTTGTGGCGCCACGTGCTGCCCGCACTGGCGCTCAACAGCGTGTTTCTACTGACCGTATTGCCGGTGTCGGCCATGCAGACATTTCGCGGCGTGGAGCACGACGAATCGGTGTTTTCCCACGCGCAGCAGCTCAAGAACATGCTGGGGCAGGCTGGTATTGCCATGGGTATTGCCTTGGCCACCATCGGCCAGCAATGGCGCGGTGCGGTCCATTACGAGGTGCTGGCGGCGCAAGTGAACGCATACAACCCCCAGTTCATTGCGCTCGTTCATCATCTGCGGCAGGCGCTGGGCGGCGCAATGCCGGCGCCGGAGGTCACACGGCTCGCACTGGCGCAGGCGGCGCAATGGGTGGCGCAGCAAGCGACCCTGCTGGCGGGCGTGGACTACTTTGCGCTGATTGCGGTGCTGGGCATGGCGGGAATGTTGGTGGCGGCGGGACAGCGGGTATTTCGCTGAGCAGGCACTGCTATCGCTATGTCAGCGCATCACGACGATCCGTCAATTTTTTGGCAATGCTGCGCCACGCGAGTAGCCACGCATATCGACGGAAAATGATGACCAACGCAAGGCACCCTACTCACCCTTGCAGGTCACGAACCGTCTGAGCGGCGCTTGGGCAAGGCCGCCGCCGCATCCGATGAGATAAGCGACTCCTCTTGCTGTCTTGTCAGACGCGTAGTGGCCTCACTGTCCGAGCGAACAGGGCCTCGGAGTGGCGTTTGCTCGGTCACTGCTTCCGCGGAGAGCGTTTGCAGCATCGGCGGTAATACCTCTTGCGAAAGAGGCACTGGCTCTGCCGCACTCCCCGCAGACGCCACCAAATGCGCACGCATCCCGGGCGCCACCACTTCTATAAAAAATTTCTTATCGATCCACAGCCACAACATGATGGGCACCAAAGTCGGTACGACGAGAGCACCCACCTGATACCCATACACGATAGCTTCGATCTGCCAATGCGGCACCTTGAGCACCTCTGCACTGGTCTTCGCATACAGCACGATCTGAATCAATACAAACATGGTCAGACTGAACACTTGCGCCGGCAGCAACAGCAAGTAGCCCAGAAGGGCCTGCCCCGCACGGCCACGCAGTCGTGCCGCAAACAAGAGCGCCAGAAAAATGGGCAGGCCATACGCATAGCGGCCCGGATCGGCCTCGACCGAAAGCTCACCAAGACGACCACCAGCATCCTGCACGGGCATTTCGACGGTGGTTTCGACCTCCATTTTTCCGAGTTCACTATGGATACTGCGCACCCACATGGGCGCGGTCTGCTCCAGCACAACTTGCGATAGCTCCGCCACGGGCCATGAAGTCCATGGCGACACCTTGCTCCATACGAGCGTCAACGCCACCATCCAACCCAATGCGGAGAGGGCGAAAGCGAACCAACCAGAAGGACGACGCAACTGCACAGTCCAGCCTTTTTCGCTATCCCGCGACCAGAGGCGCTGGGGACGACGGGGGTGAACCGCCAGAATCGCCAGATGATGGGAAAGAGGAATGCTTCAAACCCGCACGCACCCATAGCAGCCAAACCATCAACACGTCGATCATGATCAGCCCTTGCCACAGATATTCGTGCGCAAAGTTGAATACCGCCGTGTTCCATTGTCCGAGATAGAACAGGCTGATGATGCGCACAACATTCAGCGCCTGCACTGCAAAGAATCCTGCCCCGACCCCGAGGAGTTTGTGACGCCAGCGCTCCGGAAATGCAACGATCGCGGCAAACAGAACGATGCACGCTTCAATGCCATTGCACCCCGGCTCAATGGAAACGCCAAAGCCCGTTTGCGTGTTCCACAGCACCTTGCCGGTTGCGGCCGCACTGGAGTCAAACCACATCACCAGTTCGACGCAAAAACGGGCGAGCAATTCCGTCCAAGGCAACACAAGATGCTGCTGAACCCAATTGAGCATATTGATGCCGAACAGGCTGAGCTGAAGTGCAAGAAATACGAGAAAAAACCGAAACATGAAAATCGAATGATTGACCTATAGAAGCCGCCCGGCAACTTCCACCAGAAGAACGATTATCTGCAAGCTCGGTTTGCACACATGAAAAGGCGCATCGCGCTGTCCCATATCCAAAGCGCAAAGCAGAAAACCAGCGCGGACGCAAGCCCTATTGCCCAAGTCAAAAACTTGGGCAATAGGAGTCCTCCACATGGCTTTTAGCGGAGCATCAAACGCCTACGGCGCCAGGCAAACAACCCAATCAACGCAGACAAACTTGCCAGCGCCCACGGCGCATCTACAGGAATGCTACTCGCCGGCACCAGTGGACCAAAACCTGGTGCAAATGGATCACTGATCTTGCCCACTGTGGGATCTGAATCACCCACCCCATTGTCTGAGATGGTGTATTTCACCGTCTTGCGATCGGGGCTGAGCGTTGCACTTGCCCACCTGAACCAGGTCGATACAGGGGCCAGTGCAGTTTGAGGCCCATATTTCCAGAACTGGATGTTCATGGGCAAAGCCTCGGGGTAGGTCAGCGTCATGGTCACGCTTGTGGTGCAGCCCACAGCCTGGAATGCAAACTCACCATACGACAAGGTCGTTCCTGCAGGTGTAGGCGCGCCAACCACACTGTTGAAACTGGTAGATGGCTCCAATGTGCAACTGCTGCCCCCACCCGAAAGCGTTGCCGTAGCTGTACCAGCCATACCGGGCACAGTTCCGGTCACCGTCATGAGCAATGGCGTGACGCTGTTGGACGCTGCCGATGCACTGCCCGTGCCCGCCGCGTTGGTGGCGGTCACCGTGAAGGTGTAGGCCGTGCCGTTGGTGAGGCCAGTCACCGTGATCGGGCTGGCTGCACCGGTTCCGGTAAACCCGCCAGGATTGGACGTGACGGTGTAGCCCGTGATGGCCGAGCCTCCATTGCTGGCCGGTGCCGTGAAGACAACGCTGGCCTGCGCAGCGCCTGCCGTGGCGGTGCCTATCGTGGGCGCGCCTGGAACCACCGCGTTGACGCTGAAGCT